>JAZRBN010000069.1:0-48151 GCA_045635105.1 Faecousia sp.
ACTGTTGCATTTAACTGTTCGAGTCCCTTCCTTACATAAAAATTAAACAGGTTATCCCGGATGGGATAACCTGTTTAATGGTACGCCGAAAGGGACTCGAACCCCCGACCTACTGGTTCGTAGCCAGTCACTCTATCCAACTGAGCTATCGGCGCATACACACTTTTCGCAAGTGCCTGCATATAATAGCACATTCAAAATGAAAATGCAAGCCTTTTTTCAAAAATTTGCATTTATTTTTGGTAACTCCAATCCCTTGACACAATTCCTGCATTTGATGTACAATAATCGGGAAATTTAGGGGGGAGGTGCGCCTTATGGATAGACAGTCGATTCTTGCCTGCTTGCCGGGGGCGTTGCTTCCTTGGTATCAAGACAATCGCAGGGTGCTGCCTTGGCGCAGGGAGACTGACCCCTACCGCATTTGGGTGTCGGAGATTATGCTGCAACAGACCCGGGTGGAGGCGGTGAAAGGCTATTATGCCCGATTTTTGGAGGCGCTGCCCAATGTTTCTGCCTTGGCCTCCTGCGATGACGAGCTGCTCCACAAGCTGTGGGAGGGGCTGGGCTATTACAGCCGGGTGCGGAATTTGAAAAAAGCTGCGCAGATAATTATGGACGAATATAGCGGCGCATTTCCCGGGGAATATGAAAAAATACTGGGGCTGCCCGGCATTGGTGAATACACCGCCGGCGCGGTTTGCTCCATTGCCTTCGGACAACCCACCCCTGCTGTGGACGGAAATGTCCTGCGGGTCATATCCCGTCTTACCGATGACAATACCCCCATCGACCAGCCTGCCTATAAAAAGACCGTGCAACAATCCCTTGCCCGGGTGTATCCCAAACAGGCGGGAGATTTTACCCAGGCGCTGATGGAGCTGGGCGCTACTGTGTGCGGCCCGAACCGTTTGCCGGACTGCGAAAATTGCCCCTGCAAGGGTATTTGCCTGGGATATCAGCGAAACAATGCTGTGAATCTTCCTGCAAAAACGCCGAAAAAGCAGCGAAAAACAGAGGAAAAGACCGTTTTTATTCTCTCCTGCAACGGCCGTTTTGCCCTGCGGAAGCGCCCGAACAAAGGACTGCTGGCGAATCTTTGGGAATTTCCCAATGTATCCGGCAAGCTGGATACCAGCGCTGCGTTGAAGCGTGTGGAGGAATTTTTCTTAAAGCCCAAGGAAATATTAATGCAAGTGGAGCAAAAGCATATATTTACCCACATTGAATGGGATATGCGTGGAATGTATGTGGAGGTAACAGACTGCGGCGGGGACTTTGTATGGCTGACAGCTGCGGAGCTTGACCGGCAGGCGGCGCTGCCTACGGCATTCCGGATTTTCCGGCAGGAAGGGTAGTCGAGGTTTTTTTGGAAAAACCCCACAAAAAGTAAAAATAACATTTGACAAACCGGACAATTACCTATATAATACATAAGCACGACTGTTAGGAGGGGGATACTATGCGACTGGAACTGTCTTCTATTATGGACCGTCCCGGTGAGAGCGTAACCTTTTCTACCAGCGTGGATTTGCGTGATCTTGTGTATGGCACAAGCAATCCGGTCAGCGAGCCGGTGCTTGCCAGCGGTACGGTGCGGAATACTGCCGGCGTTCTGGTGATGAAGGGTATGATTACCACCTGCATCCACGGAATCTGCGACCGCTGCGCCTCTGACTTTGACCGCCAGGTGGAGCTTCCCATCGACGCGGTGCTGGTTGCGGAGCTTGCCAACGAGGAAAACGAAGATGAATGGGTGTTTCCCCTGGAAGCAGACACAGCTGATCTGGATGATATTGTCCGCACGATTTTTGTGCTGAATATGGATTCCAAGCTGCTGTGTAAGGATGATTGTGCGGGGCTTTGCTGCAAATGCGGCAAGAACCTGAATGATGGTCCCTGCACCTGCCAGAAGGAGCTTGACCCCCGATTTGCTGCTTTACGGCAGCTTCTCAATAAGGAATAAAAAAGAATGCTGTTAAAGCAGTTTGACCAAGGAGGTGTCATCCATGGCTGTCCCTAAGTGTAAAGTGTCCAGCGCCCGTCGCGATAAGCGCCGTGGTTCCAACTGGAAGCTGTCCGCACCCAGTGTGGCTGTTTGCCCCAAGTGCGGTGAGCCCGTCATGCCTCATAGAGCTTGCAAGGCTTGCGGTACCTACAATGGCCGTCAGGTCCTGGCCGCCAAGGCTGACTAAGGCTGGAAAAAAGCGTAAGCTGAGAGGAAGGCGTAGTGCCTTCCTCTTTTTCCATAATGGGGTAAATTCCCAGTTTGTGAAATCTTTGTAAATGTTGTGTAAATCGATGGTCTTCCCGTTGATTTGTTCATAAATTCGTGCCATAATGAATGAAAGAGAGGAGTGGTTCTCTATGGCAAAACCTCTGGTTGCGATTGTAGGCCGACCCAATGTGGGCAAGTCTATGCTCTTTAATAAGCTTACCGGTCGCAGAACCTCCATTGTGGAGGACACCCCCGGTGTTACCCGCGACCGCATTTACGGCGAGTGCGAATGGTGCGGCAGAAGCTTTTCTCTGGTGGATACCGGCGGTATCGAGCCGGGTACGGAGAACGATATGCTGAAATTTATGCGCCGGCAGGCGGAAATCGGCATCGAGCTGGCAGACTGCATTGTGATGGTTGTGGATGTTCACGCCGGCATCACCGCTGCTGACCAGGATGTGGCGACTATGCTGCGTAAATCCCGCAAGCCTGTGGCGCTGGCGGTGAATAAGTGCGATTCCATCGGTCCTGTGAATCCGGATGTGTATGAATTCTACGGCCTGGGCATCGGCGATTTGTTTGAGGTATCCGCTATCCACGGCCACGGCACCGGCGACTTGCTGGACTGGTGTCTGGAACAGTTCCCTGAGGAAACAGAAGAGGACGAGGACAACGACCGGATTAATGTTGCCATCGTGGGCAAGCCCAATGTGGGTAAGAGCAGCCTCTTAAACCGGATTTTGGGCGAGGAACGGGTGATTGTGTCCAACATTGCCGGCACTACCCGGGATGCCATCGACTCGGAATTCGAGAACGAAACCGGCAAGTACTGCTTTATCGATACCGCCGGTATGCGCCGCAGAAGTAAAGTCGATGACATTATCGAAAAATACTCCAATATGCGCACCGTGGCAGCCATCGAACGGGCAGATGTATGCCTGATTCTCATTGACGCCAACGACGGTGTTACCGAGCAGGATACCAAGATTGCAGGTCTTGTCCACGAGGCGGGCAAGGCGGCAATCATAGTGGTGAATAAGTGGGATGCGGTGGCGGATAAGGAAACCAATACCATGCGGGATAAGGAGCTGGCTGTCCGGGACGGACTGAGCTATATGACCTATGCGCCTGTGGTATTTTTGTCTGCGCTGACCGGTTCCCGGGTGGATAAGCTGTTTCAGGTGATTCAGGATGTGCATAAGCAGAACACCAGCCGGATTACCACCGGCGCATTGAACTCTATTCTGGCGGAAGCCACCTCCCGGGTGCAGCCTCCCTCGGATAAGGGTCGCCGTCTGAAAATCTACTATATGACCCAGGCTGGCACCAAGCCGCCTCATTTTGTCATTTTCTGTAACGATGCCCGGCTGTTCCACTTCTCATATCAGCGGTATCTGGAAAATCAGATCCGCGAGGTTTTCGGCTTGCAGGGTACGCCTGTGCGCATTACCATTCGCCAGAAGGGCGATAAGGAGGAATAAAAATGGTCTCTGCAATTGTGCTTACAGCGCTGACCGGCTATCTGCTGGGCAACCTAAACGGCGCGGTATCAATGTCCCGTTTGCTGGGCAAAACAGATGTGCGGGAACAGGGCAGCGGAAATGCGGGACTGACCAATTTTCTGCGGATGTACGGACCTGTCAAGGCACTGCTGGTGGTGGTCATTGATGCGCTGAAAGCGGTGGTTGCCTGCCTGGTGGGAAAGCTGCTGCTTGCCCCCTACGGATATGCTATGGAAGGTGTGCTTCTTGGCGGCCTGGGGGTATCCCTTGGCCATGATTTCCCGGCGCTGCTTGGTTTTCACGGGGGCAAGGGTGTGCTCAGTGGCGTTACCGTTGCCTTGATGGCAGACTGGCGCTGCGGCTTGCTGGCTTTGGGTATATTTGCGCTGTGCTTGCTACTGACCCGGTATGTTTCTGTAAGCTCGATTTTAGGTACACTGTCTTTTGCGGTGGTTTTTCCCATTTTGTATTGGGAGAAGCCTTTGGCAGTGGCAATGGGCGTGTTTGTTGCCCTTTTGATTGTGTTTATGCACAGAGGTAATATTTCCCGATTGCTGCAAGGCACGGAAAAAAAGGCTACATTCAGTAAATTCCGCAAAAAAACGTAATAGAGTAAACCACAGGCGCAGGCTCAAAGGTGCCTGTGCCTGTGTTGCTTTATGAAAGGAAAATGCGTATGTTACAATTAAAAAATATTGTAAAAAACTACCTTGGCGGTGATAATACCGTCCGGGCGCTGCGGGGCGTGAGCCTTCAATTCCGTAAGCACGAGTTTGTGTCCATTCTGGGACCCTCCGGCTGCGGTAAGACCACTATGCTCAATATCATCGGCGGCCTTGACCGGTATAACGAAGGTGATTTGGTGATTGACGGCCGTTCCACCCGCGACTTTAAGGACCGGGACTGGGACAGCTATCGTAACCACTCTATCGGTTTTGTGTTTCAGAGCTACAATCTGATTCCCCACCAGAGTGTGCTGCAAAATGTGGAGCTGGCGTTGGCGCTGTCCGGCGTGTCCAAGCGGGAACGCCGTCAGCGGGCAAAGAAGGCGCTGGAACAGGTGGGTCTTGCAGACCAGCTGCGCAAGCGCCCCGGTCAGCTTTCCGGCGGACAAATGCAGCGGGTTGCCATTGCCCGGGCGCTGGTGAACAATCCGGAGATTATCCTTGCCGACGAGCCTACCGGCGCACTGGATACGGAAACCAGTGTGCAGGTAATGGAGATTTTGAAGGAGATCGCCAATGACCGGCTGGTGATTATGGTTACCCATAATCCGGAGCTGGCGCAGAATTATTCCACCCGGATCATCCGTATGCTGGACGGACAGATCGTCAGCGACTCCGCGCCGCTGAATGAAAATGAGCGCAGAGGTCTCAGAGAGCAGGAGCAGCGGGCGGTTTTCGGCAAGAAAAAGCCGGCGCGCAAGCCTTCTATGTCCTGGTCCACCGCCTTTGGTCTTTCTTTAAAAAATCTGTTTACCAAGAAGGGCCGCACGGTGCTGACCTCCTTTGCAGGCTCTATCGGCATTATCGGCATCGCGCTGATTTACGCGGTTTCCAACGGTATGACTACCTATATTAATGCCGTGCAGGAGGATACCCTGTCGTCGTACCCCCTGACCTTGGAGGCCACCACCGTGGATATTACCACCTTGATGCAGACCTTTATGGGCGTGGATTCTGAGGATACCGATGCCCACGATAAAGATGCGGTGTATTCCCAGTCCGTGATGGCGGATATGATCAACGCGCTGAACAATATGGAATCCACCAAAAACGATTTGAAGGCCTTCAAGGAATACCTGCAAAAGGAATTGAAAAATCCGGAAAACGGCTTGTTTGATGCCCTTACCGGCATTCAGTACACCTATAATATGGATCTTTTGGTCTATACCAAGGATACTGACGGCAATATCATTTACTCTGACACCGAGGAAATGCTCACAAAGGCGCTGCGTGAGAATATGGGTATGGATATGACCTCTATGATCACCATGCGGGAGAATATGAGCGGCGGTATGGGCAGCGCTATGACTATGCCCGGAATGCAGACAAATTTGTGGTGTGAGATGTTGCCCGGCAAGGACGGCAAGCTTATCAATCCGGTGCTGGAAGATCAGTATGATGTGATCTACGGCAGCTGGCCCAACAGCTACGATGAGATCGTGCTGGTGGTGGATAAAAATAACGAGCTGGATGATATGACCATGTTTGCCATGGGTTTGGAATCCCACGATAAGATTGGGCAAACCTTTGATACCATTCTCAATGGCGGGCAGATCGATACCACCCAGAAGAAATGGTCCTATGAGGAGCTGTGCGCCAAGGAGTACCGTGTGATTCTCAGCGGTGATTGTTACAGACTGGATGAGAAAACCGGCCTTTATATAGACCTGCGGGAAGATGAGACCGGCCTGCGGTATCTGTATGACAACGCTCTTAAATTGAAGGTTACCGGCATTATCCGTCCCAGCGAGAAGGCAAGCTCTTCCATGCTTTCCGGCTCTATTGCCTATACCAAGGCTTTGACAGAATACGTAGCGCAGAAAAATGGGGAATCTGCTGCCCTTGCTGCCCAGAAGGCGCAGATTGGTACGGATATTTTCACCGGATTGCCGTTTAGGGATAATGAAAACCTTACCGATCAGGATAAGGAAGCTGCGTTCCGCGCCTATATCAGCGAGCTGACTCCTGTGGAGCAGGCAAAAGCTTATGTGAAAATTATGGGCATTCCCTCGGAAAAGCAGCTGGAAGATATGGTGAATCAGCAAATGGCGCAGTTCGACCGGGCGAAGATGGAGCAGACCTTGATTGGGGCTCTTAGTCAGCAGACCGGTATGAACCAAAAGGAGATGGAGGACTACATCCTCTCTATGCCTTATGAGGAACTGGAAGATTTGTTCCGGCAGATGCTCACGGAGCAGGTGAAGACTCAGTATGCGGCGCAGGTGCAGCAGCAGACTGCCGGTATGCCCACAGAACAGCTGGTGGGCGCATTACAGATGGCGCTGCCCAAGTATACCACGGAGCAGTGCGCAGTGTACTATGATGCCATTTTGGAATTCTCCGAATCCACCTATGAGGAGAATCTGCGGGCGCTGAGCGATGTGGATCTGGATGACCCGGCAACTATTAACCTGTATGCGTCCAGCTTTGAAAATAAAGATATTGTGGAAGAGGTTATTGCCGATTATAACGCCACGGTGGAAGAGCTGCATCAAATCCACTACACCGATTATGTGGGTATTATGATGTCCTCTATTACCACCATTATCAACGCCATTACCTATGTGCTCATTGCCTTTGTGGCGATTTCCCTGGTGGTGTCGTCCATTATGATCGGCGTGATTACGCTGATTTCCGTCCAGGAACGCACCAAGGAAATCGGTATCCTGCGTGCCATCGGCGCGTCGAAACGGAATGTATCGGGAATGTTCAACGCGGAGACTATGATTATCGGCTTCTCTTCGGGCCTTCTGGGCGTGGCGTTAACCTATGGGCTGTGCGTGATTGTAAATATCATTCTGTTTAGTCTTACGGGCATTGCCAACTTGCGGGCCATTCTGCCGCCGCAGGTGGCGGTGGCGCTGGTGATCGTCAGCGTGCTGCTGACCCTGTTCTCCGGCATTATCCCGTCCAGAAGCGCGGCTAAGAAAGACCCTGTGGTAGCGCTGAGAACTGAATAAAGGAAACCGGAAAGCCGCTGGCTTTCCGGTTTCTTAATATGTGTCTGTGATGGTGCCGCCGCCTACCACCAAATCCTCCTGATACAGCACAACTGTCTGCCCCGGCGTGATGGCTCGCTGAGGTTCATCGAATACCACCCGGGCGCAGCCGTTTTCCTCCGGATAAACAGTAGCCGGTTGGGGAATGTGGCGGTATCTTGCCTTGGCCTTTACCCGAATGGGTGCGGTCAGGGCAGGGAAGGGAAGCCAGTTCCAGTCCCGCGCCAGCAGGGTTTGGGTGTACAGATTTTCTTCCGGTCCTACGGTTACGGTGTTGGCGGTCATATCCTTGCTGCACACATACACCGGGCTGCCCATAGCAAGCCCCAACCCTTTGCGCTGTCCCAGTGTGTAACTGATAGCGCCCCGGTGGTTGCCCACGACCTTTCCCTGTAAATCCAAAAAGTTGCCTGCGGGGTAGACTTTGCCGGTGTAGCGGCGGATAAATTCCATATAATCCCCGTCGGGAATAAAGCAAATGTCCTGACTGTCCCGCTTCGTGGCGGTGAGAAAGCCCTGCTCCCGGGCAATTTCCCGAATTTGCGCCTTGGTATAAGCGCCCAGAGGGAACCGGATATGGGAGAGCTGATGCTGATTCAGGCACGCAAGGAAATAGGTCTGATCTTTGTTCTCGTCAAGGGCTTTGTATAGAAGATACCGACCGGTAGCTTTGTCTTGCCGGATTTGGGCGTAGTGCCCGGTAACAATATAGTCGCAGCCCAGTTCCAGCGCCTTGTCCAGCAGGAAGGAAAATTTTATGTGCCGGTTGCACTGAATGCAGGGGATGGGAGTCAGTCCCTGCTCATAACAGGAGATGAAATTGTCCACCACCGCCGTTTTGAAGGCGTTTGATGCGTCAAAGGTGTAGAATTCCATACTCAGCCGCTGGGCAACTCCCGCTGCGTCCTGAATATTTTGCCGGCTGAACCGGTCTCCCAGCAGGGCTTCGTCGCACATTTGCGCAGTAGCGCCCATGCAGGCGTAGCCTTCTTTTTGGGTGAGGTATGCAGCCACGGAGCTGTCCACACCGCCGCTGAGGGCAATCAGCGCTTTTTGCGTTTTCATATGGGCATACCTCCTTGAAATGATGGGATTATCATACCATAAAATGCGCTTAAAAGCAATCAAATCGCCGCATAAATGGCGGAAAAATATATTATGTTAACTGACACTTTCAACTACAATTGGCAAAAACTGGCAAAATATGGCAGAAAATGGGAAAGTTTAAAACATTTTAGTTGCAAAAATGGTAACAAACGTGTAATAAAAAAGAAAAAAGGGTTGCAATAACGCGCCTTCTCTGCTATAATATACTGGCAACGAAATTGAAAGGAGAAAATACCGGTGAAGAAACGCCTAGCCAGTTTTTTGTTTGCAATGGTTCTGTTGCTTGGGTTGCTCCCCGTGGATGCGTTTGCGGCGAAGTCCAAAACCGAGTCCACGACCGAGACCACCACTGAGTCTACAACTGAGTCTACAACCGAGTCTACAACCGAGACGACCACTGAGACCACCGCTGAGTCCACCACGGAGTCTACAACGGAATCGAAACCCGAATCTACCACCAAGAAGGGTTTGACCACCAGCGATGCGTGTATCGCTCTTCTGAAAGCGGAAGAGGGTTTTAGTAAAACACCTTATTGGGATTTCACCCAGTATACCGTAGGGTACGGCACACGCTGTCCCGATGATATGGTTGAAGAATATACACAAAACGGCATTACAAAGAAGGAAGCAGAAACCCTGCTTCGCAATTATCTTGTTTCTGTTGAGCATGATCTCAAAGTCAAGATTATTGATAAATACAAGCTGAAGCTGCAACAGCATCAATTTGATGCTTTGGTGATGTTTTCCTTTAATTGCGGTACCAGCTGGACCCGTGAGACCGGCGGTACGTTCCACACTGCCATTGCCGGCGGCGCAACCGGTAACGATTTGATTCGCGCCTTTGCCCTGTGGTGCAGCGCCGGCAATCAGATTCGGACCTACCTTCTGCGGCGCAGACTGTGCGAAGCAAATTTGTACATAAACGGCGAGTATTCTCTGACGCCGCCGGATAATTACTGCTATGTACTGTATAACGCCAATGGCGGCACTACCAGTCCCCGCAGCCAGGGTTACGATTCCGATTTGACGGCCAAGCCTTTCCCTGTGCCTACCCTGAAAGGGTATACCTTTAAGGGCTGGTACACTGCCAAAACCGGCGGCAAAAAGGTAACGGTGCTGGATGCATCCACCAAGGGCAAGACCCTTTACGCCCAATGGAAGGATAAAGCGGGTAATCCGCCCCCCGATAACAATGCTTCTGAAAAGAATCCTGTAACGGTTACGGTAACCGGTACAGATGTGAACCTGCGCAAGGGCCCCGGCACAAATTATACCCGCGTGGGCTCCGCTAAGAAGGGCGACCAGTTTGTGATCACAGAGCTTGCTACCGGCTCCGGCTATACCTGGGGTAAGTACGATGGCGGCTGGATTGCGCTGGAATTTACCGATTACGATACCATTATCGGTGGCGGGGTTGAGACCACACCGCCTGAAACTACAACACCTCCGGAAACCACTGTTCCCGAGACCACTGTTCCCGAAACAACCGTTCCTGAAACTACCGCGCCTCCCGAAACCGAGCCGGAGAAACCTAAGCTTACCGGTACGGTGAATGTGCAGGATTGGCTTCGGATTCGCAGCGGTCCCGGCACTTCCTACTCTGTTGCAGGCTATTTGAAGCCTAAGCAGAAGGTGGAGATATTGGAGAAGAAGACCGTGGGCAGTACTGTCTGGGGTAAGATTACCAACGGCTGGATTTCTTTGGATTATGTGATCCTGGACAGTAACGATGCTTCCGACAGCAACACTTCCGGAAACAATTCCTCTCAGACCCAGACCAAAACTGGCACCATTACTGCCGATTGTCTGCGGGTGCGCAAGGGCGCCGGCACAAACAATGCCATTGTGGGCTACCTGTATTACGGCGCTAAGGTGCAGATTCAGAAAACCGCCAAGGCATCTGACGGCAGCACCTGGGGAAAAATCTCCACCGGCTGGATTTCTATGGACTATGTGAAGCTGAATTCTAACAGCAGCGCCGGCAACAACAATACCGGAAGTAACAATACCGGAAGTAACAATACCGACAGTAACAGCGGCAGCGAAAAGCCGAAAACCGTTACCGGTACTGTGAATGTGCAGGAATTTTTGCGGATTCGCAGCGGTCCCGGCACATCCTATTCCGTAGCCGGCTACTTAAAGCCCAAACAGAAGGTTACCATCACCGAACGCAAGACCGTGGGCGGCACGGTTTGGGGTAAGATTTCCAAGGGTTGGATTTCCCTGGACTATGTGATTCTGGACAGCAGCAATGCCTCCGGCAGCAACACCTCCGGAAATACAACTTCTCAAACTCAGACCAAGACCGGCACCATTACAGCCGATTGCCTGCGGGTGCGGAAAGGTCCTGGTACTAGCAATACCATTGTAGGTTACCTGTATTATGGCGCCAAGGTGCAGATTTTGGAAACCGCCAAGGCATCTGACGGCAGCACCTGGGGAAAAATCTCCACCGGCTGGATCTCTATGGACTATGTAAAATAATAAAAACGCGTGTGTTGCAAAACACACGCGTTTTTGTTTGCACAAAATAAAAAGCGGCATTGCCAACGCAATGCCGCTTTTGAATGCAGGGAATCAGACAGCTCGCTCAACCTTGTTGGAACGGAGGCATCTGGTACAAGCGTACACATGGCACGGAGTACCGTTGACAATGGCCTTGACCCGCTTTACATTGGGCTTCCAGGTCCGATTGGAACGTCTGTGGGAGTGGGAAACCTTAATACCAAAGGTAACGCCCTTGCCACAATAATCACACTTCGCCATTCTGCTGCACCTCCTATCTGCATAATAAATCAAAGTCATTTTTACAGCGCCCCAAACAGGCGCTTAGATATGATATCAAACATTTTCGCAAAATGCAAGTGTTTTTTTGTATTTTTTTGAAGTTTTTAAAATAATGTTGCTATTTAGGCCTTTGACCGTTATAATATTTTCAGAATAGGGATGAAACGGAGGATCGCGCCGATGTTCAATGTGTATAGTGTGCCGTTGACCACTCTGGTCAAGGAATTTGATTTGGAAGTGGCGTACAAGGCAACCGATTATGAATCCATTCAGCTTACCGTTGCGGACGTGTCCAGACCCGGCTTGCAGCTTGCCGGTTACTTTGACCATTTTGAGCCCATGCGTTTGCAGGTTGTGGGCAATGTGGAGGTCAGCTATCTGCAAAAGCTGACGCAGACGGAACGGGCCATGACCCTGGACCGGTATTATTCCTATAAATTTCCGGCGCTGCTGGTAACCCGGTACAATCCACTGGAACCAATTTGCCTGGAACTGGCAAAGAAGCACGACATCACCATTCTCCGCTGCCACGAAACCACCAGCAATATCGTCTCTGCCATTATTGCCTACCTGTCTGCCGCGCTGGCGCCCAGAATCACCCGCCACGGCGTTCTGATGGAGGTCTATGGCGAGGGTATTTTGCTGCTGGGCGAGAGCGGTATGGGCAAAAGTGAGACGGCAGTGGAGCTACTGAAACGCGGACACCGTATGATTGCCGACGATGCGGTGGAGATCCGCAAGGTATCCGGCAGTAAGCTTATCGGTACAGCGCCGGACTTGATCCGCAACTATGTGGAGCTGCGGGGCATTGGCATCGTGAATGTGGCAAAGCTGTTCGGTATGGGCGCTGTAAAAGCCGAGAATGAGATTGACCTTGTGGTGAATATCGTTCCCTGGAAAGAGCACGATACTTATGACCGGCTGGGCTTGGAGGAGCAGTATATGGAGATTTTGGGCGTCCATGTGCCTATGAATACCATTCCCATTACCCCCGGCCGTAACCTGGCGGTGATTTTGGAGGTTGCGGCTATGAACAACCGTCAGCGAAAGATGGGCTACAATCCTGCCAAGGAGTTTACAGAGCAGATTGACAGCCATTTTAAGCAGAATAATCTGGACTGACGGGAGCGCACAATGAAGGAATTTACCATTGGCCCCAATGACAGCGGACAGCGGCTGGATCGGTTTTTGGGTAAGGCTGTGCCGCTGCTGCCGGCATCCCTGGCGCAAAAATATATCCGCATTAAGCGCATCAAGCTCAATGGCGCACGGGCGGAACGGGACAGCCGGCTGAAAACCGGTGATGTGTTGCAGATGTATATCAATGATGAGTTTTTTGAGCCCCCCCGGGAGGATAACGCCTTCCTTACGGTGGCAACGCCCAAGCTGAGCATTGTGTACGAGGATGAGAATATTCTCCTGGCGGACAAGCGCCCGGGTCTTGCGGTGCATCCCCACGACGGAGCGGAGTACGGCAGAACGCTGATTGACCATATTCAGGCGTATCTTTACCAAAAGAGGGAGTGGAGTCCCCGGGGAGAAAATGCCTTTGCGCCGGCGCTGTGCAACCGGATTGACCGGAATACCGGAGGCATTGTGATTGCGGCAAAAAATGCCGAAACCCTGCGGATTATGAATCAAAAAATCAAGGATAGGGAGCTGGACAAGCGGTATCTTGCCATCGTGGAGGGTGCGCCGAAACCGGCAAAGGGCAGCTTAAAGGGGTATTTGTTCAAGGATGCCAAAAAGAACCGGGTGTTCGTTACGGATACCCCTCAGACCGGCGCCAAATCCTGTCAGACCAATTATCGGGTGCTGGCGTCTGCTAACGGACTGTCCCTGGTGGAATGCCAGCTGATTACCGGCAGAACCCATCAGATTCGCGCCCAGTTTGCCCACGCGGGGCACCCCTTGCTGGGAGACGGAAAATACGGGAAGCTGAACAAGCGCTTCGACAGAACCTATCAGGCGCTGTATTCCTATCAGCTGACCTTCGGGTTTACCACCGATGCCGGCTGTTTGGAATACCTAAACGGCAGAAGCTTTTCTGTGGAAACTGTGGACTTTGTAAAAGAATATTTTCCCAATGTAACCATATAAAAAACCTCGGAGAATTCTCCGAGGTTTTTATGCTTGATTAGCCTTCGAAATCGGCATCGTTTGCTTCTACGGTGTCCTCTGCTTCGCAGGTGCATTCCTCACCGCAGCAGCAGTCATCGCCGCAGCAGCATTCTTCATCGCAACAGCAGCCGCAGCAGCTCAGCAGCTTCTTTGCCCAGGCAACAATCTTATCGCCATAGGTCGCTGCTACATAAATAGTGCCGACAATGGCGGCAAGAGCAGTCAAAACTTTCCAAAATGTTTTCATAGTTATAACCTCCATTCAAGAGTACCCTATATTCAGTATAACCAATCCCGGGAAGAAATGCAATAAAAATTTACACATAGCCGTACATTCCCCGGACACTGACCTCACCGGAATTGACAGTTTCTTTTGTGCCGTCGGTAAAAGCTACGGTAAGTCCGCCGTCTTCGTCCAGGGAAATCGCCCTTCCGTGGCGGATTTTCTCTCCGCAGATTACGGAAATTTCCTGTCCCAGGGTCATACAGCCTTGGCGGTAGATGTCCATAATACCGGCTTTGCCGGATAGCAGGATTCTGTCCGTTTCGCAAAGGGCTTCCACAGTGGCGGCAGCAAGGCGTGCAGGGGAGCAGGGAACGCCGGCAGCGGTTTCCAGGGAAATTGCCATATTCTGTAATTCGTCGGGGAAATCCTCCCTTTTTTGCTGACAATTGATACCGATGCCGATTACCGCATAGTCAACCAGACCGGTGGCGCTGTTGATGGACAGCTCCGTAAGGATGCCACCCAGCTTTTTTGTGCCCCACACCAAATCGTTGATCCACTTGATTTCCGGACGGATACCGCAGACCCGCTGCACCGCGTTGCACGCAGCCACTGCGGCGGCACAGGTTAGATGCATCAGCTTGTCCGGTGTGCAGTGGGGTCTTAGAATCACCGACAGATACATACCCATTCCCTGGGGGGAGGAGAAGCTGCGGCCCATTCTGCCCCGGCCGCCGGACTGACTGCCGGCAAGAACCACTGTTCCGTGAGGCGCACCGGTTTGCGCCATCTCCTTTGCCTGTGTGTTTGTGGAATCAATGGTATCATACCAATACAGAGTGTCCCGCCAGGGACACTCTGTGCTGATTTGGTCAAAAATCTTTTGTTTCATAGATCAGTCAATATCCTGCATAACTTCTTCCGGGGGATTATCCAGCTGCTCCGGACGGTGCAGGATCCGCTTAAAATGCTTGAAAAATGCCGCGTAGTAGAAGCCATCTGCAATCCGCTCGTCCATAGACACATTAAAGTCCAGATACTTTTTCTGTACCACAGTGCCGTCCTCCTGAATTTCCAGTTCCCGCCGCTTGCAGCCAAAGGAACAGAACACAGGCAAATTGCCGAAGTCATACAGATGGTGGAAGATAGGGGGAATGCCCAGGCTGCCCATAGAAGTAAAGAACACGCTTCCGTGGAAGGGACTCAGCTCCAACAGGAATTTGGGAAGTAGACCAAAGTAGTCCAGCACCCGCAGCAGCCATACGGTGAATTTCAGAAACAGTCCGGGGATCAGCATAAAGGCGTGGGCCAGATTATCAAAGCTGGAATCCAGGGGGGTATTTTTAACGGTTTCAATTTCTTTGTTCAGCTTGTTGTAAACATCCTCTGCGGTATCGGTGGGGGAGAGGTGCACCTTGATGACCGTCTCCGGAGATGTGGAGGTCATCTCCTTCTTTACGGTGAGGCAGAATTGAATGTCATCGCCGTGGGAGTAGATTTTCTGCCCCGCAATAAACCGGTTCAGCGCAGGATACCGGCACAGAGTCCGGCAGTAAGTGGCCAGCAGCACGTGCATCAGACCGAAGGAGGTCAGACCTTCCTTGCGCTTTTGGCGGATATAGCGCTCCACATTGGTGATTTCAAAGGCCTCCTTGAACAGGTTCATAGAGGAGCATCTGGTCCACATCACATAGGGAGAAACCTGATTCATAGGCGGCTCGGTGCGGATGCGCCGACCGTCGGTGCGGTCGCCCCAGGTGGGGTGGTATTCACCGGCGGCGTGGATGCGAATAGCAAAGACCACCAGAATCAGTCCCAGTGTGGCAAGGGCATCGGGCAGCAGGTAAGTAAGCGCTTGCCAGTTGCCGGCAAGTACCGTATCCCGATCCAGATACAGCCGCGCCGCAAGGGGAAAAGCAGCCAGCAGGATAATCAGCGAGGTGGCTGCCACCTTGCCGCAGCTGATTTGGGTATACAAAACGGCGCAGAACAGCAGCGCCACGGCAAACAGACAGCCGATCAAGGTGTCAAATTTACCGAAGTCGCAGCCGAAAAATACGAATGCATAGTAAGCAAGCAGCATCCATACAGGGATAGCGGTTTTATAAAACCGCTCCTTGCCGGAGAGCAAACAAAGTAGACCGTACAGCAGGGTTGCTACCATTGGCAGAACGATTTGGCTCCACACATCGGCGCCTTTCACACCGACAAAGAATACGCGGGCCACTGCCGAGCAAACCATACACAGGGCTACCAGCCAGGTCAACGCGTTTTTCGCGCTGACATAAAAGTGCGTTCTTTTTTCCATAACACCCGTATTATAACAAAAAGCTGCGGTCTTCGCAATAAAAAATTCATATTTGACAGGAAAAGATATTGCCCGGAAAAAGACAAAGAAATCCTTGCAATTTTTCCCGTTTTCCGGTATAATAAGCTGATACATTTTACTTTTCAACAAGAGGTTTATGCTGTGTACTTAAAAAGCTTGGAAGTGCAGGGATTTAAGTCCTTCCCTGACAAAACGCTCATTCGCTTCGGCGATGACATTACCGCCATTGTTGGCCCCAACGGCTCCGGCAAATCCAATATTTCCGACGCCATTTTGTGGGTCATGGGCGAGCAGAGCTCCAAGACCCTCCGCGGCGTCAAAATGGAGGATGTGATTTTCGGCGGCACACAGAAGCGCTCCGCCGTTGGCTTTGCCGAGGCAACGCTGACCCTGGACAATTCCGACAGAGCGCTGCCCTACGATTCTGATGAGGTGATGATCACCCGCCGGTATTACCGCTCCGGCGACAGTGAGTATTACATTAACCGCCAGTCTGCCCGTCTGCGGGATATCAATGAGCTGTTTATGGATACCGGTCTGGGCAGAGAGGGTTATTCCAATATCGGACAGGGCAGAATTGACGAGATTCTCTCCTTGAAGAGCGCTGACCGCCGGGAGATTTTTGAGGAGGCGGCAGGTATCTCCAAGTACCGCCACCGCAAGGAGGAGACCGAGCGGAAGCTGGCCCATACTGAGGACAATTTGATGCGCATCGGCGATAAGGTTTCCGAGCTGGAATTGCAGCTGGAGCCCTTGCGGGTGCAGTCGGAGAAGGCTACCAAGTACCTGACCCTGCGGGACGAGTTGCAGGGGATTGAGGTGGCTGTGTGGCTGGATAAGCTGGAAAAGCTGTCTGCTGAGGCGAAAAAGGCAGAGGAGGACTATACCTCCGCCGCCTTTGTGTTGCAGCAGGCTCACGATGATTTGGATAAATTATACCGTTCCACCGAGCAGATGGGTGCGGATTTGCGCCATCAGAACAGCACGGTGGACACCCTCCGTGAGCAGGTCTCCCTGTTGGAGGGTACCCGTCAGCAGATTGAGGGACAGATTGCCCTGCTGCGCAGCACCATTGCCCATAATGAGGAGAGCATTCGCCGCAGCCGGGAGGATTTGCAGGGACAGGAGAGCCGCAGCGACGGCATTTCCGCCCAGTTGGAGCAGGCCAACGGCCGTATTTCGGAAATTGACACGGAACTTACCGGGAAAGAGCAACAGCTGGAACAGCTGCAAAAGCAGCTGATGGCAATGACAGCTGATGCCCAGGGCCTTACCCGGCAGTTTATGGAGCTGCGCACCCGGGAGGTAACCCTTACCGGTGATTTGGCTGCCCGGGAGGCAGATGCCAAGACATTGGAAACCAATACCTCTGAGGGTATTTCCCGTATGGAGCAGATTCAGGCGGATTTGCTCTCCGGTGAAGCCCGGGAGCAGGAGGCCCGCAAACAGCTTGCCGACAGCCAAAAGCAGCTGCAAAACGCCCGTGATGAGGTTACGGCAAACAACAATACCATCGCAGGCTACACCCTGCGGCAGGAGACCCGGGCTAAGCGACGGGACGAGCTTGCCGAGCAGGTACAAAAGCTGCGCAATCAGCTGGACAGCGTCAAGGCAAAGGCCCAGGTGTTCCGGGCAATGGAAAAGGATTTTGAGGGCTATCAGAAGTCCGTCCGGCAGGTGATGCAGGAAAGTAAACACGGCGGCCTGCGGAATGTCCACGGACCGGTCTCCCAGCTGATTCGTACCGATGACCGCTATACTGTTGCGGTTGAAATCGCCCTGGGCGGCGCGTTGCAGCAAATCGTTGTGGGCAACGAGCAGGACGGCAAGGCGGTGCTGGCATTTTTGAAGCGCACCGGTGGCGGACGGACTACGGTTCTGCCCATTTCCGTGATGAAGGGAAGAGCCTTGCAGGAAAACGGCGTTGAGAAGTGCCGGGGCTTTGTGGGTCTTGCCTCCCAGCTGGTGAAATATGAAAAGACCTACCAGGGGATTATTGAGAATCTGCTGGGCAGAATTGTCATTGTAGAGGATATGGACGCGGCGCTGCCGATGGCAAAGCAGTATGGCAACCGTTTCAAAATCGTTACATTGGACGGACAGGTCATTAACCCCGGCGGTTCTATGACCGGCGGTTCTGTGAATAAAGAGGCAGGCATTTTGAGTCGCGCCAATGAACTGGATAAGCTCAGCGCCAGGGAAAAGGATTTGGAAGAATCCTTGCAGACCTTGGAAACGGAGTTCCAGGAGGCACGGCGGCTGGCAGATCAGGTGGAGTTCCAGCTCAGTACCGCCAAGGAGCAGCTGCTGGAAGCAGAGAAGCAGGTGCTCACCGGCGAGGGCCTGGTGCGGCAGCACGAGATTTGGCTGCAAGCCATCTGCGATGCCAAGGACGCAGCTACCCGGGAATTGGAATCCCTGGAAAACCGCCACAATACCGATTTGCAGCAGCGCTCGGCAATTGCTGCGCAGATTGCTGTGTTCACCCGTCAGCTGGCGGAAACAAGAGAGCAGCTGTTGGCATTGGAGGGCACCCAGTCCGAGGCAGAGCAGGCGGTGGCTGTGATTACCGATCAGATCAATGCCCTGCGTACCGACGCCGCGGCTTTGGAGGCAGAGCGCTCCACCGCAGTTGCCCATATTGCGGATTTGCGGGTATTGCAGGCAGCAGCCGACAGCGATAAGAATAAGAAACTTGCGGATATCGAAGCCATCGGCGGGGATAATGCCCGCTTGGAGGAAGAAATCGCCAATCAGCAGCTGCGCCTTGCCGATAACGAGCAGGAAATCGCCAGGGTTCGGCAGAATATGAACGATGCCCTGGGCGAGTATGCCCGGATTGAGGCTGCCAAGTCCAAGGCAGAGGGCGAGATTCAGGATAAGAACAAGTCCATTTTGAATATGGAAAGGGCTTGCGCTTTGCTGGAAAATAAGAAAGAAACTACCGTTATTGAGGAACGCAACACCATCGATAAGCTGTGGGACACCTACGGTCTGACCCCCAGCACCGCGGTGGAAAAGCGGGGCGAGATTGAGTCTGTGGCGGCAGGCAACCGGCTGATTGGGGAGCTGAAACGGAAAATTTCCGCCTTGGGCACACCCAATCTGGGCGCTATCGAGGAATATGCCCGTGTCAATGAACGCTATACCTATCTCACCGGTCAGCGGGACGATGTGCTGGGTGCCAAGAAGGAACTGGAAGGCATTATTAAGGAAATCACCCAGCAGATGACGGAGATTTTCGTAACGGAATTTGCCAAGATCAACGAGTACTTCGGCAAGGTATTCGAGGAGATGTTCGGCGGCGGTAAGGGTCAGCTTTTGCTGGAAGATCCGGAAAACCCCTTGACCTGCGGCATCGAAATCCGCGTCCAGCCTCCCGGAAAGCAGGTGAAAACCATTACGCTGCTGTCCGGTGGCGAAAAGGCGTTTGTGGCCATTGCTCTGTACTTTGCCATTTTGAAGGTGCGGCCCACCCCGTTCTGTATGCTCGACGAGATCGACGCGGCGCTGGACGACCGGAATGTGGAGCGGTTCTCCTCTTACCTGCGGAATTTAAGCGCCAAGACCCAGTTTATCGTCATTACCCACCGTCGCGGCACTATGGAGGCATCCGATGTTCTTTACGGTGTTACCATGCAGGAGCAGGGTATCAGTAAGCTGCTGCGGCTGGACTTGAACCAAATGGAAACCTATCTTGGCATTGTGGAATAAGGAGTAAGTATGGGCTTTTTTGATAAAATCAAAGCAGGTCTGACCAAAACAAGAGATGCTCTGTCCGACACCCTGGGCAGTGTGTTTTCCGGCCTTTCGGAAATCGACGACGATTTTTACGATGAGCTGGAAGAAAGTCTGATTTTAGCGGATTTGGGCGTGGAAACCTCTGTAAAGGCAACCGAAAAATTGCGAAAAGCCATAAAAGAGCGGCATTTGAAGACCACCGAAGAGGCAAAAGAGACCCTCAAAGAGATTCTGGTGGAGATGCTGAATGTGGGGGATACGGCGCTGAATCTCGCCACAAAGCCCTCTGTTGTGCTGGTGATTGGCGTCAACGGTGTGGGCAAAACTACCACCATCGGCAAAATTGCCACCCAGCTGAAAAAAGAGGGGAAGAATGTGCTTTTGGTGGCGGGAGATACCTTCCGCGCCGCCGCTGCCGACCAGTTGGAAATCTGGGCGCAGCGCTCCGGTTGCGCCATTGTCCGGCAGCACGAGGGGGCAGACCCTGCTTCTGTGGTGTATGACGGCATTCAGTCCGCTAAGGCAAAGGGCGCAGATGTGATTCTCATTGATACCGCCGGCCGGCTGCACAATAAGCAGAACCTAATGAACGAGCTGAATAAAATCAGCCGGATTGTGGAGCGGGAGCTACCCAATGCGGCCAGGGAGGTTTTGCTGGTGCTGGACGGCACTACCGGTCAGAACGGTCTGATGCAGGCAAAGCAGTTTAAGGAGATTGCCGGCGTTACCGCCATCGCCCTGACCAAGCTGGACGGCACTGCCAAGGGCGGCATTGTGATTGCCGTGGCAGATGCCCTGCAAATTCCGGTGAAATTTGTGGGTGTGGGCGAGCAGGCAGAGGATTTGATGAGCTTTGAAGCAAAGGCTTTTGTGGAGGCGCTGTTGTAAATGAAGGTAGTTTTGGCAAGTAAAAACCCCCATAAGCTGGTGGAAATCAGCAAGATTACAGAACAATTTGATATGGAATTGGTGCTGCAATCGGAGCTGGGCGTGGATATTGATGTGGAAGAAACCGGCACAACATTCGAGGAGAACTCCCTCATTAAGGCAAAGGCTGTGATGGAGGCTACGGGACTTCCCCCATTGGCTGACGATTCCGGCATTGCGGTGGACGCATTGAATGGCGAGCCGGGGGTTTACTCTGCCCGGTACGGCTTTGACGATTCCCTGGACGACTGGGGCAGATTGGAGCTGCTGCTGAAAAATACCGAGCATGTGCCGGACGGTCAGCGGCAGGCGCAGTTTGTGTGTGTGATTTCTATGGTTACTCCCGAGGGCAATGTGATTCAGGCCCGGGGTGAGATTCACGGCGAATTGCTCCGTGCGCCGGCCGGCAAGAACGGCTTTGGCTATGACCCCATTTTCTATTATCCCCCCATGGGCAAATCCACAGCGGAAATGACCCCCCAGGAGAAGAACGGGGTATCCCACAGAGCCAACGCCTTAAAGGTGTTTTACGAGAAATTGAAGGAGGCAGGGTATGCTGACAAGTAAGCAGCGTGCAGAATTAAGAGGACAGGCTACCACCATTGACACTACCTTGATGGTGGGCAAGGGTGGCGTAACTGACGCGGTGATTGCCGAGGCAGAGAGCCAGCTGATTGCCCGGGAACTGGTAAAGGGCAAGGTCCTGGAGGGGGCTATGATGACCCCCAGAGAGGTGTGCGATGAAATTTGCCAGGCCACCGGCGCCGAGGGCGTGGGCGTGATTGGCACGAAATTTATCATTTACCGATTCAGCGAAAAATGTCAGGCAGAGCGGAATCAGACCGGCCGCGCCAAGCGGAAGGAAACCCCGCTGGGTAAGAAAAACCCCGTGCGGCAGGGCGCCCAGGCACGCCGTCAGGCGGCGCAAAAGGTGCGACAGCAGCGGAATGAATACTTCCGCCAGCAGGCCATTGAAAAGGCTATTGAGCGGGACAGAGAGCGGCAACTGAGAAATTCTGACTGATTGAGAAAGGGGGCAATCCTATGGAGCGCATCGGTATCTACGGCGGCACATTCAACCCACCTCACGTGGGGCATATCCGTGCGGCGGAGTATGCCATAAAGGCGCTGAACCTGCAAAAATTGCTGCTGGTTCCTGCCTGTATTGCCCCCCATAAACCCCTTCCGGCAGCTTCACCCACGGCGGCACAGCGGGCAGAGATGCTTAGCCTTGCCTTGGGGGAGGGGATGCAGGTGTGCGATATTGAGCTGTGCCGCGGCGGCAAGAGCTACACCTGTGAAACATTGGATGAGCTTTCCCGGCAGCACCCGGATAAGGAACTGGTGCTGCTGCTGGGCGCGGATATGTTTTTGAATCTGTTTGCGTGGAAACATTGCGATATAATTTTGGAGAAGGCATCGATCGGCGTGTTTTTCCGGGGCGATGCCGGCGAAAAGGAACAGATTGCGACGCAAAAAGAAAAAGTGGAGGCGCAAGGTGCGGCGGTTTATCTGATCGAGAACCCCGTTACCGCCATTTCGTCCACCCAGGTCAGACGATTGCTGACATTTCAGTGCGCCGGTGATTTTCTGCCGGAAAATGTGGAAAGCTATATCCGGGAAAATGGACTCTATGGCACAAAGAAGGACCTGCGGATTCTGCCTATGGAAGAATTGGAGCAGGTGGTGGTAAGCCTCTTAAAACCCAACCGGGTTGCCCACGTGCTGGGCTGCCGGGATACGGCAGCTGCCCTGGCGCGGCGCTGGGGGGCAGACGAAACCGACGCTGCCCGGGCAGGCTTGCTCCACGATATCACCAAGGCGCTGGACGGTCCGCTGCAATTGACTTTGTGCAGGGAATATGGTACTATGTTGGATGCGTTTTCTATGAAAAATCCCAAAACTTTACATGCCTTGACCGGCAGTTTGGTGGCGGAGCGGATTTTCGGAGAGAACAGCGCGGTGGTCAGCGCAATCCGCAGCCACACCACCGGCAAGGCCAATATGAACACTTTGGAAAAAATTATCTATGTGGCAGACTATATGGAGCCGAACCGGGATTTCCCGGGCGTGGAAACCCTCCGGCGCTATGCCTTTGCGGATTTGGACAAGGCGTTGAAGCTGGGTCTTGAAATGACCTTGGAGCTGCTGCATAAAAACAAACAGGAGATTTCTCCGGCATCTGCCCAGGCCCTTGCCTATTTGCAGAAAACCGGTGTATAAGATTGAGAGGAAGAAACAGTATGGTAAGTGCAAAAGAAGTTGCGTATAAGGTAACCCAGGCATTGGATGAAAAAAAGGGTATGAATATTAAGCTCTTAAAAATTGATGAGGTAAGCTCCCTGGCAGATTATTTTCTGATCTGCACCGGCACCTCCAATACCCACGTCAAGACCCTGTGCGACTATGCAGAGCACGTTCTGGATCAGCTGGGTGAGCCTATGCTGGGCCGTGAGGGTCATCGGGGCAATTCCTGGGAGCTGTTGGATTACGGCAGCCTGGTGATTCACATTTTTACCGAGGAAGCCCGGGCGTTTTACGGCTTGGAGCGCCTGTGGGCAGATGCCCAGCAGGTGGATATCAGCGACATCGTACTGCCGCAGTGAGAAAGAAGGAACAGGGCTATGAATTATGAGCATCAAAGCGTAGAAGCCAAATGGCAAAAATATTGGGAAGAGAATCATACCTTCCATACCGATGTTTGGGATTTCTCCAAGCCCAAATACTATGTGCTGGATATGTTCCCGTACCCCTCCGGCGTAGGTCTGCATGCAGGCCATCCCGAGGGTTATACCGCTACCGATATTATGTCCCGTATGAAGCGGATGCAGGGCTATAATGTGCTGCATCCCATGGGCTATGATTCCTTCGGCTTGCCGGCGGAGCAGTATGCGGTGGATACCGGCAACCATCCCAACGGCTTTACTCAGAAGAATATTGCCACCTTCTCCAAGCAGCTGAAAGAGCTGGGCTTTGACTACGATTGGAGCAAGGTAATTGCCACCTCCGACCCCGACTTTTATAAGTGGACCCAGTGGATTTTCAAGAAGCTGTATGAGGCAGGCTATGCCAAGCGGATAGAAATGCCTGTGAACTGGTGCGAGGCGCTGGGTACAGTTTTGGCCAATGATGAGGTCATCGACGGCAAATCTGAGCGCGGCGGCCACCCGGTTGTAAAGAAGATGATGATGCAGTGGGTCATCGACCAGCCTGCCTTCGCCGAAAAGCTGTTGGAGGGCCTGGACGAGATTGACTGGCCCGAATCCACCAAGGAAATCCAGCGCAACTGGATTGGCAAGTCCACCGGCGTAGAGGTGGATTTCAAGCTGGTGGGCGGCGGTGAATTTTCCATTTATACCACCTGCATTGAGACCATTTACGGCATTACCTTTATGGTGCTTGCCCCCGACGGTAAGATCACCCAAAGCCTTTTGGACCGGGTGGAAAATCGGGCGGAAGTGCAGGCTTATATTGCCGAGGCTGCCAAGAAGAGTGAGATTGACCGTACCGATGCCAGCAAGACCAAGACCGGCTGTCCCTTGAAAGGCGTGTATGCCATCAATCCGGTCAATGGCAAGGAAGTGCCGGTGTTTATCGGTGATTTCGTGTTGGGCAATTACGGCACCGGTGCGGTTATGGCTGTTCCCAGCCACGACCAGCGGGACTTTGAGTATGCCGTTGCCCACAATATTCCTATGGTGCAGGTTATTGAAGGCAGAGATGTCAGCCAATGCGCCTTTGAAAAGCAGGATTACTTAGGCAAGGGCTGTAAGCTCATCAATTCCCAGGAGTTTACCGGTATGACTGTGGAGGAGGCCAAGGAGGCCATTACCGTTAAGCTGGAAAATGCCGGCGTTGCCAGAAGAAAGGTCAATTATCACTTCCGTGAGTGGATTTTTGCCCGTCAGCGTTACTGGGGCGAGCCTGTTCCCTGCGTATATACCGAGGATGGCGAAACTGTATTCCTGCCGGACGAAGAGCTGCCTTTGGTGCTGCCGGTGCTGGAAGACTATAAGGGTAGAGGCGGTAAAGCCCCGCTGGAAAACGCCACCGAGTGGAAGCAGTACGACTGTAACGGCGTAAAGGGCCTGCGGGAGACCTCCACTATGCCCGGCTCTGCCGGTTCTTCCTGGTACTATATGCGCTACATCGACCCCAAGAATGAAAATGCCTTCTGCGATCCGGAGCTGTTGAAGCACTGGATGCCTGTTGACCTGTACATTGGCGGTCCGGAGCATGCGGTGGGACATTTGATTTACTCCCGTATTTGGAACCGTTTCCTGTACGATAACGGCCTGTCCCCGGTAAAAGAGCCCTTCAAAAAGCTGGTGCATCAGGGTATGATTCTGGGCGAAAACGGCATTAAGATGGGCAAGCGCTTCCCGGAATTTGTGGTCAATCCCAGTGATATTGTCCGGGAGTACGGCGCGGATACTCTGCGTCTTTACGAGATGTTTATGGGTCCCCTGGAAGTTTCCAAGCCTTGGAGCACCACGGCAGTTGCCGGCGCCAGAAAGTTCATCAACCGGGTGTGGAACTTCTTCACCGAGCCTGCCAACATCACCGATACCGATGACGGCAAGCTGACCAAGGTTTACCATCAGACGGTGAAGAAGGTTACCGCTGACTTTGAACAGCTGGGCTTCAATACCGCTATTGCGCAGATGATGGTCTTTGTGAATGATGTCTATAAGAACGGCACCTGTCCCAGAGCGTATGCCGAGGGCTTTATCAAGATGATTTCCTGCATCATTCCCCACGTGGGCGAGGAAATCTGGCAGGCGCTGGGTCATAGCGAGACCATCGCTTATGAAAGCTGGCCTGTTTACAGTGAGGATAAGTGCAAGGATTCGGAAGTTACCATCGCTGTGCAGGTCAACGGCAAAATGCGGGGCACTGTGGTGATGGATGCGGATTTGGACAACGATACGGTTGTTGCCAATGTGCTTGCGGATCAAAAGATTGCGGCATTCCTGCAAAAGAACGGCGGCAATATCATAAAGACCATTGTGGTTAAGAATAAATTGGTCAATTTGATCGTGAAATGAGCCGTAGATTCTAAAAATGTGTCAAAAAGGGAGAAAACCTCCTTGACAAACTAAGAAAAACAGCATATAATAGTCGAGCCGATATGGCCCTGAAAGTGTCCAGGATTGAGCCGGACACCATCGGAGGGAGGGAAAACAATGTCTGAAATTCGCGTGAAGGAAAACGAGTCCTTGGAGAGCGCTCTGCGTCGTTTCAAGCGCAGCTGTGCCAAGGAGGGCGTTATCGCCGAAGTTAAGAAGCGTGAGCATTACGTCAGCCCCAGTCTGAAGCGTAAGCAGAAGTCCGAAGCTGCCCGTAAGAACAAGAGAAAGTTCTATTAATTCCCTCTTGCTATGCGCAAATCACCCCCGCAGGATTTTCCTGCGGGGGTTTTTATATGCAGTTTAGTTCCTGGTATAAGCCGATAATTGCCTGTACGCCAAATTTGTAGGCGTCTTGGGAAAGCTGCGCCAAATCCTCTTTGGTGCGCTGCAAAGTAAACACTGCTTTATCCGGAAAAACCTGGGTTTTGTAGTGGCAACGCAGGTTTGTGTCTTCCAGCGGCAAATCGCAGGACAGGGGAGCGGGGGCGCATCTGCTGCCGGCTGCCGTTACGGTGATTTGCATACTTTCCGGCGCGATTTCCAGGTAAACTCCTTGGGAAAGCCAGGGTGCAAGATAGCCCTGCAACCGGACGGTTACTGGCACCGGCGGCAGGAAGACAGGGCAACGCAATTTGACCGCATAGTCCTTGGTTGCCGCAACCGGACAGGGCAGCGCCTGCAAAAGGGCATCTGCCATATGGTGGGCAGATTCGGTGGTTTCTCCTTGAAAATCCAAAACCACCGCTCTGACAGAAAACCGTTCCACCAATTCCTGCATCTGTCCGGCAACCAATACCGGGTCGTGGTTTTGTACCGGCATACTGTCGTCCAGCAGCAAAATGCTGCCTTCCGGTAAGGTTTCCGGCATACCGGAAAGCCCTGCGCCGTAGGGGGAAAAACGACATGCCATATAGGCGCAGCTTTTCGGAGAGGCGGTCATCATTTCCTGGGCTGTCATAGCAAGAAACACATCAGAAAACATAGACAAATCCCTCCCGGCGTGGTACAATACTGCTGTATTCTATGATAGGGGGGATTTGAATATGCGTTTTTCCTTGCTGCCTACGGCGATTGCTGATAGCATTACAGACCTGACCCCCACATTTTTGCAGCAGCGGGGAATTGAGCTGCTGATGCTGGATTTTGATAATACCATTGTGCCGTATACTACCAGTACACCCACAGAGGAAATGGATGCCTGGCTGCAAAAAATGGCATCGTCTGTTACCCTGTGCGTGGTGTCCAACAGCCATAAGGACCGGGTAAAGGTATTTTGCAAGAAATATGGCATCGACTGCATTACCCACGCCAATAAACCCTTCTCAAAAGGAATTAAAGAATGTCTTGCCAAGTATGATTTGCCCGCAGAAAACTGCGCCCTGGCAGGAGATCAGATCTATACGGATGTGCTGGGCGCCAACGGCGCCGGTGTGCAGTCCATACTGGTAAAGGCCATCCACAATCATAATTTCTGGCTGAAAGCGCGGCATGTGCTGGAACTGCCTTGGATTTTTATTGCAGGAAAAAGGAGAATCGAATATGAAGAATCTTGATAAATACTTATCACTGCTGAATGGAGAGGTAAATGGTCTGCTGCTGACCAGCCGGTACAGCCGTCATTACGGCGCGGAGTACGATATTGCCGAGGGCGTTGCCATTGTCAGCAAAAATGGCTGCCGTTATTTTACGGATAGCCGTTACATTGAAGCTGCCGAGAAAGGTATCAAGGGCTTTGAGGTGCTGATGGTGGACAGAAACCATCCTTACACCAAGCTGTTGAACGAAGCCATTGCGGATTTCGGCATCACCGCCCTTGGCTTTGAGGAGAATTATCTGACCGTTGCGGAGCTGAATGCCTATGAAGCGAAGCTCAATGCAAAGCTTATGCCCTATCACGCCCAAATCAGCGGTTTCCGGGCGGTGAAAGAGGACTGGGAACTGGAAAATATGCGCAAGGCGCAAGCCATTGCCGACAAGGCATTTGCGGAAATCTGTACTCGTATCAAAGCCGGTATGACCGAAAAGGAATTGCAGGCGGAGCTGATTTACTGCTTGTATAAAAACGGCGGTGATGGTCTGTCCTTTGACCCCATCGTGGTGTCCGGTCCCAATACCAGTCTGCCCCACGGCGTTGCCACCGACCGGGTGATTCAGGAAGGCGATTTCATCACTATGGACTTCGGCGTTCTCTATAACGGCTACTGCTCCGATATGACCCGCACCGTGGCGGTGGGGTATGTTACCCGGGAGATGGAAAAGGTTTATAATACCGTCTTGCAGGCGCAGCTGGCTGGCATTGCCGCTACCCGGGCCGGCGTAGCCGGTAAGGATATTGACGGCGCTGCCCGTAAGGTAATTGCCGATGCCGGTTACGGAGAATACTTCGGCCATGGCTACGGCCACAGCCTTGGCTTGGAGGTCCACGAAAGCCCCAGCCCCAATGCCGCCAATGACCAGCCTATGCCCTTGGGTGCGGTGGCCTCTGCCGAACCCGGCATCTATCTGCCCGGAAAATTCGGCGTGAGAATCGAAGATGTGGTGATTTTCACGGCAGATGGCTGCGAAAATATCACCCACAGTCCTAAAAATCTGATTATTGTCTAAAAAAATCCATTTCCCCCTTGCAAAATGGGGAATATTAGGTTAGAATATTTCAGATAACATATTCTATAAAAAATAGCCCGTAAGGGCATACATTTAGGAGGATTTACAAATGATTTCTGCAGGTGAATTTAGAAACGGTGTTACCTTTGATATGGACGGCAAGGTAATGCAGGTTATTGAGTTCCAGCATGTGAAGCCCGGTAAGGGCGCTGCTTTCGTTCGTGTGAAGATGAAGAACGTCATCACCGGCGGCGTAACCGAAACCAGCTTCAACCCCTCTGCCAAGTACCCCACCGCTTTTGTTGAGAGAAAGAAGATGGAGTACTCCTACAACGATGGCGAGCTGTACTACTTTATGGACGGCGAAACCTACGAGCTGGTTCCCATCGACAAGTCCGCTCTGGACGATTCCTTCGCATTTGTCAAGGAAAATGATGTCTGCACCATTATGAGCTACAAGGGAAGCGTTTTCGGCGTGGAAGTTCCCAACTTTGCTGACCTGGTTGTTACTGCAACCGAGCCTGGCTTCGCCGGCAACACCGCCACCAACACCTTGAAGCCTGCTACCTTGGAGACCGGCGCTGAGGTGAAGGTGCCCCTGTTCATCAACGAGGGCGACAAGATTCAGATTGACACCCGTACCGGTGAGTATCTGGGTCGTTCCAAGGCTTAATTCTTACCAAGTAAGGAGAATCATTATGACAATTTCTGAAAAGTCCGCCTACTTGAAGGGCTTGATGGACGGCCTGGAACTGGATACAGAAAAGGCCGAAGGCAAGCTGATTTCCGCTATTGTGGATCTGCTGGGTGATGTTACCAAGAAGCTGACTGATGTGGAGAACACCACCATCGCAATTTCTGACGAGCTGGATGAAATTGAAGACGATTTGGACGCCATTGAGGACTTCCTGCTGGACGAAGAGGACGAGGACTACGACGATTACGAAGACGACTTCGACGATTATGACGAGGACGATTTCGACGACGAAGGCTTCGACTACGGGGACGAGGACACCACCATTTATGAAGTGAAGTGCGCCTGCGGCAATGTGATCAATTTTGATGAGGATACCTTGGAAGAGGGCAGCATCATCTGCGACAACTGCGGCGAGACCCTGGAATTCTCTTTTGAGGACGAGGAAGACGAAGAATAATTTCAAAATGAAAGGCCACTGCTTTGGCAGTGGGCTTTTTACATAAACAAACGAACAGTCAGCGATGCCATAAAAAAACCTACAAAGTCGGCAATCAGCGCTGCCGGCAGGGTGTAGCGGGTCTTTTTGATACCGGCAGCGCCAAAGTAGACGCTTACTGTGTAGAAGGTTGTCTCCGTTGAACCCAACATTACCGCGGCAGTCCTGCCGATTTGGGAATTGACTCCGTACTGCGCCATTAAATCCGCCCCTACTGCCAGCGCCGCGCTGCCGCTGATGGGACGAATCAGCACCAGCATAGCCGTCTCCGGCGGGATTCCCACAAAGCGAAAGGCAGGGGCAAGAAACCTGCTGATAGCCTCCATAGCGCCGGATTCCCGGAGCATAGTTACGGCGGTTAAAAGCAGCACCAGAGTAGGGATAAGGGTAATGAGTAATTTCAGTCCCTCAGCTGCGCCGGACAGGAGCAGATCATAGCTGTTTTCCTGCTTGCGCAGGGCGATCAATGAGGGAATTAAAAGCAGGATTGGTACAATGTAGTCGGTCATTTTTTCCAAATCCTTTCCAGCATTACCGCGGCAGTTACGCCCAAGCCGGCGGAACAAAGGCTGGTAAGCCATACCGCCGGCAGGATATCAAAGGGTGTCATGCACCCCAGAGAGGATCGCACGGCAGCCACATTTGCCGGAATCAGCTGAATGGACGCGGTATTGAGAACGATTAGTTTACATAACTCTCCGTTTGCGATGCCGTTACACCCCTGCGCCATACGCTGGGCGGCCTGGATTCCCATAGGCGTAGCGGCGTTGCCCAAGCCTAAAAAATTGGCGCATACATTGGCGGACAGACAGTTTTCCAAATGGGCATCGGTTTTGGTTGAGGGGAAGATGCGTCCCAGCAGTGGCCGCAGGAGTTTGGAAAGCATCCCAGTAAGTCCTGCTGTTTCCATCAGTTTCCCAACACCTGTCCACAGGCAGATAGAGCCTGCCAGGGAGATAGCCAGCGTAATACCTGCCTGCGCGCCTTTCGGGACAGCCGATGCCAGCGCAGCGCCATTGCCGAGAAAAGCGGCGGCGATGAGAGAAATTGCTACCAGTCCTGTCCAAATCCAGCTCATAACCATAAAAAATCCCTCCCGGGTAAGCCTATGCGGCTTTCGGGAGGGTTATTTCATATTTCCAGCGCGGCATCGTACACCGCGTTTTTGGGTAAATTCAGTTCCGTGGCGGTCTGCTTGATGGCATCCTTGCGGCTGAGTCCCTCTGCCATCAGCGCTGCCACCCGGGCGGCGGCATCGGCGGCGGTGGGGGTAGCTTCCTGCTTGGGCGCAGCGCCGGCGACAATCAGCACGAATTCTCCCTTTGGCGCTTGCTGAGAATAATATTCCACAGCGCCGCCCAATGTGGTGCGGATCACTTCCTCGTGGAGCTTGGTCAGCTCCCGGCACAGGCTGATAGACCGGTCAGCGCCGAAGGCGGCAGCCATATCTTCCAGCGTTGCCAGCAGCTTATGGGGCGCTTCGTAGAAAATCATCGTCCGCTGTTCATCTGCCAAGGATTCCAAATGCTCTTTGCGGCTTTTCTTGGCGGTGGAGAGGAAGCCTTCAAAGCAGAATCTGCCGGTGGGAAGTCCCGAAATGCTGATGGCGGTAATGGCGGCGCAGGGGCCGGGAATGGCGCAGACAGTAATGCCGGCATCGGCGCACTGCCGTACCAGCTCCTCGCCGGGGTCAGAAATGGCAGGACTGCCGGCGTCGGATACCAGCGCGCAGGTCTCGCCGGACAAAATCCGCTGCACAATCCATTCGCCCTTTTGGGCCTTGTTATGCTCAAAGTAGCTGACAAGGCTCTTTTTGATTCCCAGGTGATTGAGCAGTTTCAGGCTGACCCGGGTATCCTCCGCGGCAATAAAATCCGCCTGTTCCAGGGTTTCCCGGCATCTTGCTGAAATGTCGGAGAGGTTTCCAATGGGGGTGGGGACCAGATAAAGCATTCCGGGCATGGGAATACCTCCTAAATGTGGTATAGCCTGCGGTAATAGGCCGAGGGTTGTCCGTCGGCATCTTGCAGACATTCTTCTTCTATAATAAGACCGGGCTTTGCGCCCTTGCGGCATTGCAGCAGCACAAGGGAAATGGGGTCATTCGGTCGGTGGCGTAACAGCAGCAGCCGTTTCGGCTCTAATTTATGTGTTGCGCCGCAGGCGCAAAGCTCTGCAAGCCTCTCTGGCTTGTGGACCAGAAAGAAATCGCCCCCAAAGCGCAAGGACCACGCCGCCGCTTCAAATATTTCGTTCAGCGAACACATCTGCTCGTGGCGTGCCTGGGGATTTGCTTTACTGCAAGGTCCGGCACAGAAGTAGGGGGGATTGGATACGCAGCAGTGGAAAGAACCGGGGGCAATGAAAGAGGGGATTGTTCGCAAATCCGCGCATACACTGGTAAGACGGGAGGTGATGCCGTTGGCTTGGCTGTTGCGCAGGGCCATACGGTGGGCATTCTCGTCCAGCTCAATGCCGGTAACAGCGCAGCCTGTATCGCCGGCGCATAGCAGCAGCCCCAGTGTACCACAGCCGGAGCCTAAATCCAGCACGTTGGCATTTTTGGGCAGGCGCACAAAGCCGCTCAGCGCGATGGAATCGGTGCTGAGGGGAAATGCGCCCTGGCATAATTCCAATGTAAATCCGTTATGGAGATATTCCATACACCCTCCTTAAAGGCCTAAGAAAAAATCAGCCTGCGTACTGGGGACACCCAGCAACGCAGGCTGACAGCGGAATCGGAGAATCAGCCTTCTACGATTGCTTCAGTGGGGCAGTTATCGGCGCAGGTGCCGCAATCGACGCAAACGTCAGCGTCAATAACGTACATTTCGTCGCCCTCGGAAATAGCCTCTACGGGGCAGTTATCAGCGCAGGCGCCGCACTTAACGCAAGCATCAGTGATTTTGTAAGCCATGATTTTCCCTCCATTATGTTTGTTATGTCCATTCCACGGGGAATGCATCTTTATTCTAACACTTATTTTTCAAAATGCAATCCCTTTTTTCAAAATAGGGGTATATTTTTCCCTGCCGCAGGAGAGAATTTCCGGAGGCAGGAGGTACTTATGCGATACAGTGAACAAACGCAGAAGCTGTTGCTGTCAGCGGCGCGGCTGGCAAGAGAGGCAGGACACGGCTATGTGGGCAGCGCCCATTTGCTGATTGCGATGGCAAAGGAAACGGATACAGTGGGCAATTTATTGCACAACGCCGGTGTGGAAGCAGTGCTGGCGCAGCAGCTGTCAACGGTTTTGTACGGGGTAGGGACACCGGGTCTGCCGCTGCCTCAGGGCTTTTCCAATCAGATGCGGCGGATTTTGTCCTCTGCCGGACGGGAGGCAGGCTTTCAGCGCAGCGCCCGGGTGGAGCCTGTGCACATTTTGCTGTCGCTGCTGCGGCAGGAGAAAACCGCTGCCCGGGAGATTTTAACTTTGTGCAGCGTGGATACGGAAATGCTATTCACCCATGTAGTGGAGACACTGCGGTGGAATCGGGAACGGACGACGGTTAAGGAGGCGGTTAAAACGAAGCTACTGGAACAGTTTGGAGAGGATTTGCTCTTGAAAGCATCCACTATGGAGCCGGTGATTGGACGGGAAAAAGAAATTGATACGGTGATCGGCATATTAAGCCGAAAGAACAAAAATAACCCGGCGCTTATCGGTGAGCCGGGGGTGGGAAAAACCGCCATTGCCGAGGGCCTTGCCCAGCGAATGGCAGCCGGCTCTGTGCCGCCTCAGCTAAAAAATAAGCGGCTGTTTAGCTTGAATATGGCAAACCTGGTGGCAGGCACCAAGTACCGTGGCGAATTTGAGGAGAGACTCCGGGATGTGCTGACGGAGATCCGGCGCAGCGGGGATGTGATTTTATTTGTGGACGAAATGCACACCATTGTGGGCGCCGGCGCAGCAGAGGGCGCTATTGATGCAGCCAATATTTTTAAGCCTGCTCTGGGCAGGGGAGAGCTGCAAATGCTGGGCGCTACCACCTTGGAGGAGTACCGGAAATTTATTGAAAAAGATCCGGCTTTGGAGCGGCGTTTTCGTCCCGTTACGGTGGAGGAGCCGGACAAAGAGGCTACGCTTGCCATCCTCCACGGATTGAAACCGGGACTGGAACGGCATCACCATATCCGTATCTCCCAGGAGGCGGTGCAGGAGGCGGTGCGGCTGTCGGTGCGGGATCTGCCGGATTTGTATTTACCGGATAAGGCCATTGATCTGCTGGACGAGGGCGCAGCCCACGCCCGTATGGAGGAGCTGTATTCGGTCAATACCAGCCAGCGGCAGGAATTGGAGGAGGAACTGCAAGAGGCGGTGCGGGAGAGCCGGTATGAAAAGGCTGCCCAGCTGCGGGACAGAATGCAACGGTTGGCATCCCGCAATAGTGAAGGTCGGCGGAGTAAGACCGTTACGGGGGCGGATGTGGCTTGGGCGGTATCTGCCCGGACGGGAATCCCGGTGGGCAGGTTAACCGCAAACCGCAGGGAGCGCCTGCTGGAATTGGAAACCATTCTGGAAAAACAGGTAATCGGTCAGAGTAAGGCAGTGCATCAGGTGGCGGACTGTGTACGGCGGGGTCTTGGCGGTATCCGGGAGGAGGACCGACCGGCGGCAAGTATTCTGCTCACCGGTCCGACAGGCGTGGGAAAAACCGAGCTGTGCAGAACCCTGGCAAGGGAGCTGTACGGCAGCAAGGAAGCGCTTATCCGGCTGGATATGTCGGAATTTATGGAAAAACACGCAGTGACGCGGCTGATCGGCGCGCCGCCCGGCTATGTGGGCTATGAGGAGGGGGGCAAGCTGACGGAGGCAGTTCGCCGCCGCCCCTATTGCCTGGTGCTGCTGGATGAAATCGAAAAGGCTCATCCGGATGTAACGGGGATTCTGTTGCAGATTATGGAGGAGGGTGTACTCACCGATTCCACCGGCCGCCGGGTCAGCTTTCGCAATGCCCTGGTGGTGATGACCTCCAATTTAGGCGGCAATCTGCGCAGCGACGGCTTGGGCTTTCAGCCTGCCGGTCGGGAAGGGCAAAGCATAGAGGCGTTGCGGCAGCATTTTACGCCGGAGTTTTTGGGGAGGTTGGATGCGATCGTACCTTTTTCGCCACTACTTCCCGATGCGATGGAGGGGATTGTTCGAAAATATTTGCGGCAACTTCAAAATCGCGCAGCCGCTGTTGGAATTCAGCTGTCCTTTCCGGAGGAGCTGGCAAGGGAGCTGGCGGCAAATACCAAGCAGCAAAGTGGCGCCCGGCAAATCCGGCACAGGGTACAGCAGAGGGTGGAAGGCCCTCTGGCGGTACACCTGCTGAAATGCGCCAAAAAACCAACCAAAATAAAAGCAAAACTGGAAGATGGAAAACTGATATTCCAGTCGTAAAATGAGCGCTTGTTCTATTTTTGTAGAACAAGCGTTCTAAAATTGTAAAAACACGGTAAAAATGTAGAAATTTTTTGAAAAAACTGCGAAAAAAGTGTTGCTTTTTGAAAAATCATCTATTATACTAGCAGTAAATGGAGTAAAAGGGTAGTAAAGTGGAGCAAAATGGAGTGGAGGTGATCGCAAATGATAGGAAAATACCCTGCCAAGCTGGATGAAAAGAACCGTCTGTTTGTGCCTGCAAAGCTGCGCGCAGAGCTGGGCGAGGATTTCTATGTAACCTTGGGCGTCAATTGCGGCCACCGGTGTCTTACGGTTTATACTGCCGAGGATTGGAACACTTTGAATCAGAATTACAACACCCTGCCCATCTCCCAGCGATCCGCAGCCACCAGTCTGATTTTTATGAACGCCACCCAGTGCAGTCCCGACAAGCAGTTCCGGTTTGGACTGACCCAGTTTTTGCTGGACTATGCCGGCGTTTCCAAAGAAGTGATGATCGTCGGTCGGGCAGGACAGGCAGAAATTTGGGATGCAGAGGAATTTAAGCAGTTCGAGGCAGAGAACCTGACCCCCGAAAAGCTGCTGGCATCCTTGGAGGCAATTGGACTATGAGCCAGTTCCACCATATTTCGGTGCTTTTGCAGGAGTGCCTGGACGGATTGCATATTAAGCCGGACGGCATTTATATTGACGGCACCCTGGGCGGTGCCGGCCATTCCAGTCAAATCGTAAAGCATCTGACCACCGGCAGACTCGTCGGTATTGACCGGGACCCGGTTGCCTTGCAGGCAGCTACTCAGCGGTTAGCGCCGTATAAGGACAATGTTACGCTGGTTCATTCCAATTTCTGCGAAATGGCGCAGATTGTAAAGGATTTGGGGCTTACCGGCGTGGACGGCATTTTGCTGGATTTGGGCGTGTCGTCCCCCCAACTGGACGACGGTGAGCGGGGCTTTTCCTATATGGCAGACGCCCCCCTGGATATGCGAATGAACAGTGAGGATACACTCACTGCTTACACAGTGGTGAACACCTGGCCCCAGGAGGAATTAAAGCGGATTCTGTTTGACTACGGCGAGGAGCGGTATGCGCCCCGGATTGCAGCGGCAATCTGCCGCAGACGGGAAGCTGCTCCCATTGAAACCACCTTGGAGCTGGTGGATGTGATTCGCTCGGCGATGCCGCCGCAGGCGTTGCGGGAAAAGCAGCACCCGGCAAAGCGCAGCTTCCAGGCGATCCGCATTGCGGTAAATGATGAGCTTGGCTCTGTGGAAAAGGCTATGAAAGACGCCGTCCCACTGCTGAACCCCGGCGGCAGGCTGGCAGTGATCACTTTCCACTCACTGGAAGACAGAATCGTAAAAAACGCTATGGCAGAGGCAGCCAAGGGCTGTACCTGCCCGCCTAGCTTTCCGGTATGCGTCTGCGGGAAAAAGCCCCAGGTGAAGCTGATCAGCCGGAAGCCCATCGTAGCCACGGAAGAGGAATTAGAGGCAAATCCCCGTTCCCGGAGCGCAAAGCTGCGGGTTTGCGAGAAAGTATAAATGCAGAAAGGAGCAGGTGAAATGGCACAGCGCGTTGACATTCAGTATGTAAAATTTTACACACGGGGCAGCGCTGCAAAGCGTGTTATGCCTGCGATCCCTCTGCACACCGGCGCGTTGCCCCGGGTGAAAAAGCGTAAGCGTGTTTGCGTTTATGTAGACCCGGTTGCCACCTTGGGTATTGTGGTGGCGGTATGTATGCTGATTATGATGGCAGTGGGCGTATCCCGGCTGCAGGCAGAACAGCAGAAGACTGCCGCTATAGTAGCGTATGTGGAGCAGCTGCAACAGGAAAATGCCAGTCTGCGGGCCCAGTATGCGCAGGAATGCGACTTAGAGGCCATTGAAAAGACTGCCCTGGCGCTGGGTATGATTCCTATGGAGGAGGCAGACCACATTTCCATTCAGGTGGAGCTTCCTGCCCAGCAGGAGCAGGTGCTTAGCATCTGGCAGCGAATCGGAACATTTTTAACGGGCTTGTTTGCATAATGCCTGCCCCGGCCAATACACTTGAATAAGCTGCAATGGGCGGCGAGGGATTCCCTTGCTGCCCATTTTTAGGAAAGGTTGGAGTGTAATGGCAAAGGGCGCTAAAAAACGGGAGTACAACCGCATTCGCAAGGATACCGGTCAGCACAGACGCATTACCGTTACTGCCGTTTTTCTGGGGATTTTGGCGTTTATTCCCATCATCGTTCAGCTTTACACGCTGATGGTTAGGGATTATAATTATTATGCTGATCTTGCTCTGCGGAATCAGACCCGGACCACCCGGGTAACCGCCGACAGAGGGGTTATCTACGACCGGAATATGAATATTTTGGCTTGTAGCCAAAGTGTGGAGAATGTCTATCTTGACCCTCACGAATTGAAGCAGTCCAAGGCGGATATCAACGCCATCGGTGAAAAATTGGGGGAGATTCTGGATTTAGACCCCCAGTGGATCTGCCAGCAGGCAGAAGATATTAAAATGCGCTATAAGCAGGTGGCATCCCGGATTGATGAGGAGACCGCCGCCGAGATTCGCGCCTTTATCAATGAACAGGGAATCTCCGGTATCCACTTAGAGCCCAATTCTCAGCGGTACTATCCCTATGGCTCTTTGGCTTCCCAGGTGATTGGCTTTACCAACGCCTCCAATACCGGCTCGGAGGGGGTGGAGGCTGCCTATAACAGCTATCTGGAAGGCTCGGTGGGCAGTGTCATTACCACCAAGGGCAATAACGAGATGGATATGCCCTTTTCCTATGAAAACTACGTTGCCTCCCGGCAGGGCGACAGCGTGGTGCTGACATTGGATATGACGGTGCAGGCGTGTTTAGAGAAGCAGATGGAGCTTGCCATGGCCCGATACGATGTGCAAAACGGCGCATTCGGTATGGTGATGAATGTAAACACCGGGGAAATTTTGGCAATGGCGACGCTTGGTGGCTATGACCCTAACAATTATCTGGAAGTACAGGACAGTAAAACGGCGCTGGAACTGGAACAGCTCCGGCTGGAATACCTTATGAATCCGGAGAACTCGGAAAGCTATGCGGAGGGCAAAAAGACCTATCAGCAGGCGCTGAATGCGGCGCTTTTGAAGCAGTGGCGCAACCGCTGTATTTCTGACGGCTATGAGCCGGGGTCCACCTTTAAGGTGATGACTATGGCAGCAGCGCTGGACTGCGGCGCTATTGATTTGGAAACCAACTTTCATTGCGCCGGGGCGGAGCAGATTCCAGGACGGGCGCAACGGCTGCACTGCTGGCGTTCCACCGGACACGGCGCTCAAAAAACCCCACAGGCGCTGCAAAACTCCTGCAACCTTGCCTTTGCCCATATTGCCTTGAAGCTGGGCGGGGAGCGGTTTTACGAGTATGTGAAAAATTTTGGCATTTTGGAAAAAACCGGCATTGATTTGGCAGGGGAGAGCAAGGGCGTTTTCTTTTCCAAGGAGCTGGTAACGGATACGGATAAATGGGGTACAGCCTCCCTGACCTCCGGCTCTTTCGGGCAGACCTTTAAGCTCACACCCTTGCAGCTGGTGCGGGGAATTGCCGCGGTGGTAAACGGCGGATATCTTTTGGAGCCGTATATCGTTTCCCAGGTGATGGATGCTGATGGAAATGTGGTTTTGGAGCAGGAGCCCACCGTAATCCGGCAGGTGATTCAGCAGGAAACCTCGGAAATTATGTGCCAGCTTTTGCAGTCCGTAGTAGATGAAGGTACTGCCAAAAATGCCAATGTAGCCGGCTTTTCCATTGGGGGAAAGACCGGAACCAGCGAGAAAATCGACATTTTCGATGAAAACGGCCAGCGGGTGCAGGATAAAATCGTGTCCTTTGTGGGGGTTGCGCCTATGGACGATCCGGAGTATATTGTACTTGTGGCGCTGGATACCCCGTCCCGCAGCACCGGTATTTATATTTCCGGCGGTGTGATGGCGGCTCCCACGGTGGGGGCGGTGATGGCGGATATTCTGCCCTATTTGGAAGTGAAGCGTAGCTACGGTCCTGAGGACGCGGCAGGACAGGAAGTAACCGTGGAGGATTTTACGGGACTTCTCTTGGACGATGCCCAAAAGCAGTTGAAGGAATTGGGTCTTACAGCGCAGACAGTGGGCAACGGAGATACTGTAACCGCCCAGATTCCCACAGCCGGCAGCACCGTGCCCGGAAACAGCCAGGTGCTTTTGTACTTGGGAGAAACGCCGCAGGAGCGGCTGGTTGCCGTGCCGGACTTTGCCGGTATGACCCGGCAGCAGGCCAGCGACGCGGCAGGCCTTTTGGGATTGTATATTCTGATTACCGGAAACAATGCCCTGGACGCGGTGGTAACCGCCCAGTCTGTCCCCAAGGAAACCCAGGTTTCCGTGGGAACGACTATAAAATTGGAATTTACCCATACCAACGCCGCCGATTGAGGCGGTGTTACAAAGGAGAAAATAGTATGAAATTAAGCCAGCTTCTTGCAGGAATCGAGGTGCGCAGCGTCAATGTGCCTATGGATATGGAAGTGCCGTCCGTGGTCTATGACTCCCGGAAGGTTACCAAGGGCTGTATGTTTGTGGCGGTGGCAGGCTTTGCCGCTGACGGCAACCGGTTTATTCCTATGGCGCTGGAAAAAGGCGCCGGGGTGGTTCTCACTGCCAGGGAACAAAGCGATGATATACCCCATGTGCAGGTGGCGTCCGACCGGCTGGCGCTGGCGCAGCTGGGTGCCAATTTCTATGATCACCCGGGCAAAGCTATGAAGCTCATCGGCATCACCGGCACCAACGGAAAAACCTCCTCCACACTGCTGCTGAAACACGTTTTGGAGCAGGTGCTGGGGGCAAAAGTGGGCCTTATGGGCACTATGGAGAATATGATCGGCGATCTGTCCATTCCCACAGAGCGCACCACCCCTGAAAGCTTTGATTTGCAGGCACTGCTGGCGCAGATGCGCTCTGCCGGTTGCAGCTATGCCATTATGGAGGTGTCGTCTCACGCCATTGCGCTGGATCGGGTGGCAGGACTGTACTACGATGTGGCGGCCTTTACCAATCTGACAGAAGACCACTTGGATTTTCATAAGACAATGGAGGAATATTGCGATACCAAGGCAGAGCTGTTCCGCCGCTGCCGGGCAGCGGTGGCAAACAAGGATGACGCCTGGTTTGACCGCATTACGGAAAATGCCGCCTGCCCGGTGCTGACTGCGTCGGTAAAGGGCGAGGCTGAACTGAAAGCAGAGGATTTGCATTTGTTGTCTGATGGCATTTCCTTTACTGCCGTCTATGGGGACGAAACCGTGGAGGTGAAGCTGCCCATTCCCGGTAAATTCACTGTTTACAACGCCTTGACAGTACTGGGCTGCGCCTTGCAGTTGGGTATCTCTTTGTCCGATGCCGCTGCCGCCCTGGCAAGCGCCAAGGGCGTTAAGGGCAGGGTGGAGGTAGTTCCCACCCCCGGCAAGGAGTACACCGTTCTGATTGACTACGCCCACACTCCCGACGGCCTTGAAAATGTACTCTCGTCGGTGAAAGGCTACTGCAAGGGTCGGCTGATTGCAGTCTTTGGCTGCGGCGGCGACCGGGACCCTGTAAAGCGTCCCATTATGGGCAGAATCGGCGTGGAAATTGCGGATTATGCCATCATTACCTCCGACAACCCCCGCACAGAAGAACCGATGAAAATTATCGAAGATATCCTAAAAGGGGTGGATTCGGCAAAAAACAACTATGAAGTTTTGGAAAATCGCGTAAAAGCCATTGAACACGCTATGGACATTGCCCAAAAAAATGATATAATTATACTTGCCGGAAAAGGGCATGAAACCTATCAGGAGATTTGCGGCGTGAAGCACCACTTAGACGAGCGAGAGGTGGTTGCGGCATACCTGAATGAAATGAGGAGCAAAGAATGGGCAGAATAACCTTACAGCAGGCGGCACAGTGGTGCGGCGGCCGTATTGACCCAAAATATAAAGATGTTACCTTTCTGGGTGCCAACAATGACAGCCGGAAGGTGGAAAAAGAGCAGCTGTTCGTTGCCTTGCAGGGGCAGCGGGACGGACACGATTTTATTTCTGCGGCGCTGCAAAATGGCGCTGCGGCGGTGCTTTGCACCCATTGCGATGGGGAATATCCTGCCATAGTAGTAGATGATACCCGCGTTGCTCTGGGGCAGATTGCCCGTGGTGAGCGGGAGCGCATCGGTATGAAGGTGGTGGGCATCACCGGCTCTGTGGGTAAGAGCACCACCAAGGAGATGGTCGCAGCGGTGCTGGAAACCGCCTACCGGGTGGAAAAGACCCCCGCCAATCACAACAATGATATCGGTATGCCTATGGCAATTCTCTCTATGCCCGAGGATACCCAGGTGGCGGTGCTGGAAATGGGTATGAACCATTTCCGGGAGATTGCCTACCTTGCCTCCATCGGAAAGCCCGATGTTGCGGTGATTGTGAACATTGGCACGATGCACATTGAGCATCTTGGCTCTATGGAGGGCATCTTGCAGGCAAAGTTGGAAATTTTGGAGGGTATGGCGGCTGAGGGTACGATTATTCTCAACGGCGACGATTCTCTTTTGTGGAATCAGCGGAAAACCTTGGAGAAAAAGACCGTTTATTTCGGCGTCCGCAACGGCGAAAGCTATGTGCGTGGCTGTGAGGTTTCCCAGCAGGGGAACAGCCTGTCCTTTATTGCCAAAGCGGGGGAAACAGAGCTGCCGGTAACGCTGGCGCTGGAAGGGGAGCATTATGTTCACGATGCGCTGGCAGCCATTGCTGTGGGCTTGGAATTTGGTATTTCTCCTCAGCAGTTGCAGCAAAGCCTCAGCCGCTTCCGGAATATGGCAGGCCGGCAGGAGATTTACGAAAAGAATGGCTATACCATTATTGAGGACTGCTACAATGCAGGTCCTGAGTCTATGGCAGCGGCGCTGACGGTGCTGCATAACCGTCCCGGACGCCACGTGGCGGTGCTGGGGGATATGCTGGAACTGGGCGTGTGCACCGATGCGGAGCATTACAAGGTGGGCAGGATTGCCGCGGGAAAGGTAGATGTGCTTCTTACTTACGGACCCAACAGCCTGCGCACGCTCCACGGGGCAATTACCGGCGGTATGTCTCAGGCCAAGGCTAGGGCCTTTACCGACAAGGACAGCCTGGTGCAGGCGCTGAAACGGCTGGCAAAGCCCGGAGATGTGCTGCTGTTCAAGGGAAGCCGGGGTATGCGTATGGAGCAGGTGCTGGAAGCATTTTTGCAGGATGAGAAGTAATTACGGAGGATAACTATGCTCAGAGTTTGTATTACGGCGCTGGTAGGCGCGGTGCTGACCGGTGTGATCGGACATTTTTTGCTGCCGGTGCTGCGGGCATTGAAGGCGGGACAGTCCATTCGGGAAATTGGTCCTACCTGGCACAACAGCAAGGCGGGAACGCCTATGATGGGTGGCCTTATGTTCATTCTGTCGGCAGTGCTTTGCCTGGTGGTGAGCATTCCCTCTATGGAAAAAAGGACGGTATTTTATGTGCTGGCGCTGGGTCTTTGCTTTGGCCTGGTGGGCTTTTTGGATGATTTCTTCAAGCTGAAATTCAAGCGGAACCTGGGTCTGACCTCCTTGCAGAAGGCTATGCTGCAAATGGCGGTTTCGGCGCTGTATCTGTACCTTTTGTATATTGAGGGCAGTCTTACCAACGAACTGTACATCCCGTTTTTGGATCAGACCTTCTCCATTCACCCGATGGCTTATATTTTCTTTGCTATGTTTGTGATGGTGGGCTGTGTGAATGCGGTGAATCTGACCGACGGCGTAGACGGCCTGTGCGGCAGCGTAACCATTCCGGTGATGGTATTCTTTACGGCGGTGGCTGTGGCAACAAAAAAATTCGATTTGGCGCTGCTTCCCGCTGCCTTGACCGGAGGTCTTGTGGCGTATTTGTTCTACAACTGGCATCCTGCCAAGGTGTTTATGGGGGATACCGGCTCGCTGTTTTTGGGCGGCATCGTATGCGGTTTGGCCTTTGCCCTGGATATGCCCTTGGTGCTGATTCTGGTGGGTATTGTCTATATTGCAGAGACCCTCTCCGTGATTTTGCAGGTGGGCTATTTCAAGCTGACCCACGGCAAGCGGTTGTTCAAAATGTCTCCCATTCACCATCATTTTGAGATGTGCGGGTGGAAGGAAGAGAAGATAGTGCTGGTATTTACCGCAGTTTCTGCGCTGATGTGCCTGGTTGCGTGGTTTAGCATAGCCGGACGACTGGGGTAAGAAAGGAGTATGGCATTGCAGAAATTTCTGTATGCCAAAGAGAACCGCCGTCCGTTAAGAATGCGGACAGGCGAAGGTGTTGACCTGCCTTTTTTGTTTTTGTTACTGGTGCTTTTGGGGATCGGACTTGCTATGCTGTACTCGGCAAGCTATGCCCAAAGTCATTACGATACCGGCTACACCCAGTCCACCCGCTACTTGCAGAAGCAGGGCCTGTGCGCCTTAATAGGCTTGGGCGCTATGGTGGTGATGAGCCGGATCCCGCCGGAGTTTTGGCTGCGCTGGGCGTGGGTTTTGTACGGCATCAGCATTGTGCTGCTGTTATCGGTGCTGCTGTTTGGCGAGTCGGTCAACGGCGCAAGGCGGTGGATTAATATTGCGGGAATCCAATTCCAGCCGTCGGAAATCGCAAAGTTTACGCTGATTGTTTTGTTTGCCAAGCTGACCCGGGATTTTGGTAAGCAGGCGCGGCAGTTTCGTCGTGGCGTGTTGGGATTCGGCGCAGCGCTTTTGGGAATTTTGGTGCCCCTGGCGCTGGAAAAGCACCTGTCTGCCATTATGCTGATGGGTATGGTGGCGGTGGTGATGATGTATGTTGCCGGTACCCACCCCAAATGGCTGTTGGCAGGGGCAGGGGCGGCAGTGGTGTTTGTAGTGGTGTATGTGAGCCTTATGGGCTATGCCGGCGACCGGATTACCGCCTGGCGGCACCCGGAGCAGGACCCGTCGGATACGGGCTATCAGATTTTGCAGTCTTTGTACGCCATTGGCTCCGGCGGCTTGTTTGGACTGGGGCTGGGCAAAAGTAAGCAGAAGTATCTGTATCTGCCCTTTCAGTACAACGATTATATTTTCGCGGTGATTTGCGAAGAATTGGGGCTTGTAGGCGCGGTGCTGATTATGGCGCTGTTTGCCCTGCTGATTTTGCGGGGATACTGGATTGCCCTCCACGGCGCCAGCCGGTTTCAGACGGTGCTGGCAGCGGGACTTATTACATTGATTGCGGTGCAGACCGTTTTGAATCTAGGTGTTGTAACCAATTTGCTGCCCTCTACCGGCATTGCGCTGCCGTTCTTTTCCTACGGCGGGACAGCGCTGGCGGTGAATTTGGGGGAGATGGGGATTGTGCTGAGCATTTCCCGTTACCGGAACAAACCGGCACAACAGGAGGAAGCTTTATGAATGTGATTTTTACCTGCGGCGGCACGGGCGGTCATATCAACCCCGCCATCGCAGTTGCCAATATATGGAAAGAACGCCATCCGGACAGTAAGATCCTCTTCATTGGCGGTAGGGGCAATATGGAAGAGGAGCTGGTCCCCAAGGCAGGCTATGAGCTGGTGGTTATGCCGGCCTTTGGCTTAGAGAGAAGTCTGTCTTTTTCCGCTGTCCGGAACAATCTGCGGGCGGTCAAAAGCGTGTTGACCGCGACTGCCAAATGCAAGAAAATCATTAAGGAATTCCACGCGGATGTGGTGGTGGGAACAGGCGGCTATGCCAGCTTTCCGGCACTGCTTGCCGCAAAACAGCTGGGTGTACCTACCTGCGTTCACGAAGCCAATGCCATGCCGGGTCTGACCACGAGGATGGTTGCCGGCTGGGTGGATAAGGTGCTGGTTTGCTTTCCGGAAAGCGCGGAGCATTACCGCCACCCGGAAAAGGTGGAGGTTGTGGGTATGCCCGTCCGCCGAGAGTTTATCTACACCAAAAAGACCGATGCCCGAAAGGAACTGGGCTTGGATGACCGGCCGGTGGTGGTGTCTGCTTTTGGCAGTCAGGGCGCTAAGGCTATGAATGAGATGATGGGAAAGCTCTTTGCCATCGAGCAGGATGGGGGTTTTCCTTTCCGGCACATTCACGCGGTGGGCAGCTACGGCTGGGGCTGGATGCCGGATTATGTCCGCCGGCAGGGCGTAAATTTGGAGGAAACTCCTGCCATTACTATGCAGGAATATATTTATAATATGCCTACCGTGATGGCGGCAGCCGATGTGGTTATCAGCCGCGCCGGCGCTTCCAGTTGCAGCGAGATTGCTGCATCCGGTACGCCCTGCGTGCTGATTCCCTCGCCCAATGTTACGGATAACCATCAGGAAAAGAACGCAAGAGCCTTGGAAAAACAGGGCGCTGCGGTGGTCATCACCGAGAGAGAATGCACCCCTCAGCGGCTGTTTGAGGAGATTACCGCGCTGCTTTCCGATCAATTGCGCTACAACCAAATGGAAAAGGCGCTGTATACTGTGGCAGTGCCGGACAGCGCGGAACGGCTGTGCGCAGCTATGGAGCAGCTGGCAAAGAAAAAGGAGAAATAGAATGGAAACCAAGGATAGAAACAGACCCCGGCGGAAAGTATCTGCGCCCAGCCGTCCGCAAAAGGCGGGTACGCAAATCATTTATACGCCGGCAAAGCCTTTTAATCGCAACCGTTTTTTGCTGCATTTGGCAACGGTAGCGGCGGTGGTGCTGGCGCTGGTATTTGGTATGTCCATTTTCTTTAAGGCCCGGCAGGTAACGGTTTCCGGCGCGGAAAAGTATACCGCCTGGGAGATCAGACAGGCTGCCGGTATCGGCGACGGTGAGGCGTTACTCAGCCTGAGTGAGGCAAAAATCACCGCCAGAATCCGCACCGCACTGCCCTATGTGGGGGATGTGCGCGTGGGAATAAAATTGCCGGATACGGTTATGATTGAAATAACGGAGTTGGAAGTGGTCTACGCGGTGGAGGACAGCAATTCCGCCTGGTGGCTGATGGATGCAACCGGAAGAATTGTGGACAGCACCGATGCCGCTGACGCGAAGAATTACACCAGAATCGACGGGGTGAAAATCCAAAATGCTGCAATCGGCCAGCAGGCAGCTGCTTATGAGCCGGAGTCAGAGGAAAGCAGCCAAACTGTTGAAAGTGAAGCTGTTCCCACGGTGCCTACCGTTGCCGTTACGCCTGCCCGGCAGTTACTGGCCGCGGCGGTGCGGGTTCTTACCGCTTTGGAGCAAAACGGCGTAATGGGAAATGTGGTTTCCGTGGATGTGTCGGAAGTGTCGGAATTGAAGCTGTGGTATGAAGACCGTTACCAGGTCTCCCTGGGGGATACCGGTAAGCTGGATTACAAAATCGCCGCTATGAAGGCGGCAATTGAGAAAATGGGCGAATATCAAAGCGGTTATTTGGATGTTAGCTTTACAATTTGGCCCAATGAGGTGGGTTTTCAGCCGTTTGAGGACAATTCCGGAACAAAAAATTGAAAATCTTTGACGAAAAATGAGAATTTCTATTGACCAAATCCACTTTTCGCGATAGAATATATGAGTACTATTGTAATTACAGCAGATATGGGTATCCGGTCTGCAAATCGATACATAGGAGGAAAGCATAATGGCAGAAATGTTCCAGGAACGCGTAGTTAAAATCAAGGTAATCGGTGTCGGCGGCGCCGGCAACAATGTTATTAACCGTATGATCGAAGCCGGTGTTGGCGGCGTTGACTTCGTGGTTATCAATACCGATAAGCAGGACTTAAATAAGTCCAACTGCAAAAATAAGGTGCAGATCGGTGAAAAGCTCACCGGCGGTATGGGTGCCGGCTCCAAGCCCGAAATCGGTCAGAAGTCCGCTGAGGAATCCAGAGCGCAGATCGCTAAGATTCTGGAAAATACCGATATGGTCTTTATCACCGCAGGTATGGGTGGCGGTACCGGTACCGGCGCAGCTCCCATCGTGGCTGACCTGGCCCGTGAGGCTGGCTGTCTGACCGTTGGTATCGTAACCAAGCCCTTCAAGTTTGAGGGCGCTAACCGTATGCGTCAGGCAGAGGCCGGCATCGAGGCGCTCCACGAGAAGGTTGACTCTCTGGTGATCATCCCCAACGACCGTCTGAAATATGTTACCGATCAGAAGATTACCTTTGCCAATGCATTCGGCATTGCTGACGATGTGTTGAAGCAGGCTGTAACCTCCATCTCCGAGCTGGTCGGTTTCTCCGATCGCGTCATCATCAACCTGGACTTCGCCGACGTTTCCGCCGTCATGAAGGACGCCGGTCACGCCCACATGGGTGTCGGCATCGCCACCGGCCGTGAGAAGGCTGAGCAGGCTGCTCTGGCCGCCGTTTCCAGCCCCCTGCTGGAGACCTCCATCAACGGCGCTACCGGCGTTCTGGTCAACGTGACCGGTCGCGAGGATCTGACTCTGGACGACGTGGAGATCGCTGCCGGCACCGTTCAGGAGGCTGCAAGCCCCGATGCCAACATCATCTTCGGTGCAACTTCCGCTGCCGGCTTCGATGACTCCATCCGGGTCACCGTCATCGCCACCGGCTTCGACCAGGCTGAGGCTGCTGCCGCTGTTGCTGCACCTGTGGCTGCCCCCGTGGAGACCGCCGCACCTGCCGAGGCTCCTGCCGCTGCCGCTATTTCCAGCCCGCTGCTGGAGACCGCCATCAACGGCGCTACCGGTGTTCTGATCAACATCACCGGCTCTGCCGAGATGACTCTGGACGAGGTGGAGACCGCTGCCGGCATCGTGCAGGAGGCTGCCAACCCCGAGGCCAACATCATCTTTGGTGCTACCATCGATGCCAGCTTCACCGATGAGCTGCGGGTTACCGTCATTGCCACCGGCTTTGACCAGACCATGGGAGGCAGTGTGTTTGCTGCCAAGAAGGAAGAGCCCAAGGCTGAGGTCGTGGAGGAGAAGGCCGAGGAAGAGGCTGCTCCCGTCAAGAAGCCCGCTCCCCAGGAGAACATCGACGATATCGATGCCGTTCTGAGTATCTTCAAGCGCTAAAATACAAACCGCACATCCCCGCCCGCTTCGGGCCGCGCTGTATTTCTGAAAAGGAGATTATCCCATGGGCGACTATCACGA
>JAZRBN010000070.1:0-5556 GCA_045635105.1 Faecousia sp.
ACTGCAATATCCCGCTGGCAGAGCTTGCCAAGGGCATGGAGGATAAGGGCAAGGAAATGGGCCTGTCCATTCGCCTGCAGAGAGAAGATATTTTTAATGCAATGCACAGGGTGTAAAATATGCTGAATCTGAAAGATATACTCTATACACAGGACATGATCGATAAGCGCCACCTGGATATCCGAACCATTACCATGGGCATCAGCCTGTTGGATTGCTGCCACGAGGATGTCAATGTGTGTGCCCAAAAGATCTATGACAAGATCACGCACCGGGCTGAAAACCTGGTGAAGGTGGGACAGGATATTGAGTGGGAGTTTGGCATTCCCATTGTGAATAAGCGGATTTCCGTTACCCCCATCGCGCTGGTGGGCAGTGCCTGTAACACCGATTCCTATGTGCCGCTTGCCATTGCTATGGACAAGGCGGCCCAGGAGTGCGGCGTGAACTTTATTGGCGGCTTTTCTGCCCTGGTGCAGAAGGGCTGTACGAAGGGCGACTGGATTTTGATGGACTCCATTCCCGAGGCGATGCGGCAGACCAATTTGGTTTGTTCCAGTGTCAATGTTGGCTCTACCAAGGCCGGTATCAATATGGATGCCGTGGCAAAAATGGGCGAAATTATTAAGAAAACTGCTAATCTTACCGCAGATAACGGCGGTTTAGGCTGCGCAAAGTTGGTGGTATTTGCCAATGCTGTGGAGGATAACCCCTTTATGGCAGGGGCGTTCCACGGCGTAGGCGAGCCGGAAGTAGAACTGAATGTGGGCGTCTCCGGACCGGGTGTGGTGTATCACGCCCTGCAAAGTGTCAAGGGTCAGCCCTTTGATGTGGTGGCGGAGACCATTAAAAAGACTGCCTTCCGGATTACCCGTATGGGTCAGATGGTGGGCGTGGAGGCAGGTAGTCGGCTGGGCGTTCCTTTTGGAATCGTGGATCTGAGCCTGGCGCCGACCCCTGCGGTGGGGGATTCCGTTGCCCGGATTTTGGAAGAAATGGGCTTGGAGGTGTGCGGCACCCACGGCACCACCGCTGCGTTGGCGCTATTAAACGACGCCGTGAAAAAGGGCGGTGTGATGGCATCCAATCACGTGGGTGGTCTCAGCGGCGCATTTATCCCCGTGTCCGAGGACGAGGGTATGATAGCTGCGGCCGAATCCGGTGTGCTGACCCTTTCCAAGTTGGAGGCGATGACCTGCGTCTGCTCTGTGGGACTGGATATGATTGCCGTGCCCGGAGATACCAGCGCAGCGACCATTTCCGCCATTATTGCCGACGAGGCGGCAATCGGTATGGTCAACTCCAAAACCACTGCGGTGCGGATTATTCCTGCCCCCGGCAAGACTGTGGGCGACCGGGTGGAGCTGGGCGGCCTGCTGGGCAGCGCGCCGGTAATGCCGGTGCATCCGGAATCGGCAGAGGAATTTATTGCCCGTGGCGGCAGAATTCCCGCGCCTATGCAAAGTCTGAAAAACTAAATAAAAATCCGTCTGTGATTTTTCACAGACGGATTTTTCGTTACAGGGATTCTATAACAGCTTGGATTCTGGCGACAGTTCTGTCATAGCCCAGAATCTGCATCACCGTGTACAGGTCGGGGGAGTTGGTCTTACCCGTTACTGCCTGCCGGATGAAGGTGGATACATCTGCCACTGTGCCGGGGAAGGCATCGGGGTCAGCTTTGTAGGTCTTCATATCGGTGGTAAAGCCCAGCTCTTCGGTGATTGCCTTGACCTTGTCAAACCAGGCGGCAGAATCGTCGGCAATATCGAACCGTTCCAGGAACTTGGCAAGGGCAGACTTGACAGTCTCCGGGGCAAATTTGCCGTCAAATACCGGCTTTTCCAGATATTCGTCAAAGAAGAAGCCCATATAGGCCTTGGCCTCTTTCCATACGGCAATGTCCTTGCGGGGCTTTTTGCCGCCCCGGCCGATGGCGAGAATTGCCTTGGTGTAGGCAGGGTCTGCGCTCAGCTTTTCGCCAAAATCTGCGTCAAATTCCTGCGCCCATTGGGTCAGCAGGGTGTAGACCTTATCGGCGTCCATAGTGGCGATGACATTTTTGGAAACATCGGTGAGCTTGGCGTAGTCAAAGAGGTTGCCGGCGGGATTCAGCTTCTTGGGGCTGAACTTAAACTCGGTAGCAGGCGCGGTGGGGTTGGCTCTGCGCCAGTCCTCGTAATTGGAGTTGAGTAGCGTCATAATGTACTCATAAACCGCCTCCACCGGGAAGCCCTCTGCTTTGTAGAAGGTCAGCGCCAGCTCCGGGTCTTTCCGCTTGGAGAGTTTGCGCTTGGAAGAACCGTCCATCTTCATCAAAGGGCCAATGTGCACATACTTGGGCAGCTTGAAGCCCAAAGCGTTAAACAGCTGAATGTGGAACGGCAGGGTGGGCAGCCACTCGTCGCCGCGGACCACGTGGGTGGTGCGCATCAGGTGATCGTCCACTGCATGGGCAAAGTGATAGGTGGGAATGCCGTCGGATTTCAGCAGCACGTGGTCAATGTCATTTTCGGTGATAGTTAGCTTGCCTTTGACCAGATCGTCAAATTTGAACTGATTTTCAATGCTGCCGGTGGAGCGGAAGCGGAGCACCCAGGGGTTGCCTGCGGCAAGCTGGGCCTGAATCTCTTCTAACGAACGGTCCCGCCACATGGCATACTTGCCGTAGTAGCCGGTGGTCTCCTTGTTGGCCTCCTGTTGCTGGCGCATAGCGCCCAGCTCCTCCTCGGTACAGAAGCAGGGATAAGCCATACCCTGGCTCACCAGCTTCTTGGCGTATACGTGATAGATAGCCGCTCTCTGCCGCTGACGGTAGGGGCCGTAATTGCCGCTGTCGCCGTCAATGGTAGCGCCCTCGTCAAAAGCGATGCCGTAGTGCTTCAAGGTGTTGATCAGCACCTCCACGGCGCCGGGAACTTCCCGCTTGGCATCGGTGTCCTCCACCCGCAGAAACAGCACACCACCGCTCTGGTGGGCCATACGCTCACTGGTCAGACCCTGCACCAGATTGCCCAGGTGGACAAAGCCGGTGGGGGAGGGGGCCATACGGGTGATGACTGCGCCCTCCGGATGATTCCGGGGCGGAAATTTTTCTTCCAGTGCTTCCGGCGTGTCGGTTACGTCGGGAAACAGCAACTGGGCAAGTGCTTGATAGTCCATAACTTTTACCTCTTTTTGAAATTCTTTCAATATTGTAGCATAGATGCATATGGAAAGTCAATTTCCCGTTGCGTTTTTCTCGGGAGTGTGGTAAAATCAAGGAAATTATGAAAAACGAGGCGTGAAAAATGGAAGAAGCAGCAAAGAAGAGAATGTTATCCGGCATTCAGCCCAGCGGCGATTTGCATCTGGGCAATTACCTGGGCGCTATCAAAAATTGGAGCAGCCGCGCGGAGCAGTACGAGTGCTTCTATTTCATGGCGGATATGCATACCATAACTGTGCGGCAGACCCCGGCGGATCTGCGCCGCCGTACCTTGGAGCAGCTGGCGCAGTATATCGCCTGCGGCTTGGATCCGGAGAAGAACACCCTGTTTGTCCAGAGCCATGTGCATCAGCACGCGGAGCTGGGCTGGGTGCTGAATTGTTATACTATGTTCGGGGAACTCTCCCGTATGACCCAGTTTAAGGATAAATCCGCCAAGAATGCGGAGAATATCAACGGCGGCCTGTTTACTTATCCTGCGCTGATGGCGGCGGATATTTTGCTGTACCAGCCGGATCTGGTGCCTGTGGGACACGATCAGAAGCAGCACTGCGAGCTGACCCGGGACGTTGCCCAGCGGTTTAACAGCATTTACGGCGATGTGTTTAAGATTCCCGAGCCTTACATTCCGGAGACCGGCGCACGGGTCATGAGCCTGAACGCCCCGGAGAGCAAAATGAGCAAGTCTATGCCCGAGGGCTGCGTGTTCCTGATGGAACGCCCCGAGGACATTCAGCGGAAGTTTAAGCGGGCTATCACCGATTCCGACACGGAAAACTGCGTCCGGTATGATCCGGAGCATAAGCCGGGCGTTGCCAATCTGATGAGCATTTACTCTGCCGTTACCGGCCTGAGCTATGACGAGATTACCGCAGAGTTCGCAGGACAGGGCTACGGCGCATTCAAGCCCCGTGTGGGCGAAGCGGTCATCGAGACCCTGCGTCCCATCCGCGAGGAGGCAACCCGCCTGCTGAAAGACAAGGCCTACTTGGAGAGCGTGTACCGCAACGGCGCGGAACGGGCAAGCTACGAGGCGGAAAGGACCCTGCGGAAGGTCTATAAGAAGATTGGATTTTTGGCAAGATAATGTTTCAAGGGTGCGAAATGCACCCTTGATTTATGAGGAGGTCAGCGTATGAAGGCGTGGCAGCATTTTAAGACCATAACCAAGCACCGCCTTTTGGTGCTGGACGGCTGCTTCCGGGTGGGCTTATATTGGCAGGGTTTGACCCACGACCTGTCCAAGTACTGCCCCACGGAGTTTTGGAACGGCGCAAGGTTTTATCAGGGCACCCGCAGTCCCAACAACGCGGAACGGGAGCAGAAGGGATACAGTGAGGCGTGGATGCACCATAAGGGGCGCAACCGGCATCATTACGAGTACTGGACGGATATGAATTTGCAGACCAAGCAGTATGAGGTGCTGCCCATGCCCCGTAAGTACCTTGTGGAGATGGTGATGGACCGGCGGGCGGCTTGTATGACCTATCAGGGAAAGGCGTATACTGACGGGGCGGCGCTGGAATACTTTCGCAAAAGCTTAGAGCGAAACCGGATGCACGAAAAGACCCGGCAGGAGTTGGATTACCTACTGGAAATGCTCAGCCAGAAAGGGGAAAAGGAGACATTTTCTTATATTAAGAGCTGTGTTTTGAAAGAAAAACCCTTTCCCTGGGAGCAATCCTGAATAACCTGATCAATCCGGGGAAAGATAGATTGGGCCGGGAAGAAAAATAAGCCGGAAAAGGAAAAAAGCACTTGACTTTTTCTGGTATTTGCGTATAATAAATCTCGTCCGTGTCATAGAGGATTAGTGTAACGGTAGCACACCGGACTCTGACTCCGTTCGCGGGGGTTCGAATCCCTCATCCTCTGCCAGAAAAGAACGGTAATCGTGATACGATTACCGTTCTTTTCAGCTATATTCGCCTTCGGCGAGCTAAATTTGCTCCGCAAGCTAAATTGGCTTTCGCCAGCTAAATTGCCTGCGGGCAGCTGGGGCGAATATAATTTAGCTATTGCGAAGCAATAATTTAGCTGCGGGCGAAGCAAGCAATTTCGCTGCGTAGCAATTTAGCTAATGACAAACCAACCGATTTATGCTATCCTTATTCAAAAGGAGCTGATCGATAATGGCAGAAAGTATTATGCTGGATAAAGTAAAAGATTTTGCGGTAAATCTCGTTAATCTTTGCAGGCATATAACTCGCTGTAAGGCGAATATAATAGAAAACGACAAGTTTCTGTCGAAACTTGTCGTTTTCTGGTGCGAGAGATGGGACTCGAACCCACACGGCGAAACCACACGCACCTCAAACGTGCTTGTCTACCATTCCAACACTCTCGCA
>JAZRBN010000071.1:0-10596 GCA_045635105.1 Faecousia sp.
GCGGATTCCCGCCCCGGGACTGGTGGAGCTGATTGAGAGCGGCAAGGCAGACGCGCCGGAAACGGAAAGGCTTTTGCGTCAGATTCTTGCTCCCTATGCCGGCAAGCTGGACGCGCTGGTGCTGGGTTGCACCCACTATCCTCTGGTAAAGGATACCATTGCGGCGATTATGGGAGAGGACACCGCCCTGCTCGACGGCGGCGAGGGAACTGCCCGGCAGACAAAGCGATGCCTGGAACAGGCAGGGCTTCTCAATGACGGCCGGGGCAGCGTTATCTTTGAAAACAGCCTGGGAACGGCAGAAATGTTAAGCCTTTCTGCGCAGCTGCTGGACAGATAATTGGTACGAAAAGCAAGAAGCCTGTTTCTTGCATTTATTACGTTGTTGTGCTAGAATAGCACCGAATTTATAAAAGGAGCATACAAATGGCTAAGTATTTGACTGTTTTTTTTGTTTCGATGATACCGATCATCGAGCTGCGGGGCGCCATGCCCATCGCCTTGGGAATGGATATTCCTTTCTTTCAGGCGCTGCTGATTTGCGTCATCGGCAATATGCTGCCTGTGCCGTTCATTTACTTTTTCGCAAGAAAGGTGTTGGTTTGGGGCAGCAAGAAAAAGTACATCGGTAAAATTTTTACTTTCTGCCTGGAAAAGGGCGAGCGCGCCGGCAAAAAGCTGGTGAAGACCACCGGTCGGGGCGGCTTGTTTATCGCGCTGCTGCTGTTTGTGGGCATTCCCCTGCCCGGTACCGGCGCGTGGACCGGAACGCTGGGCGCCAGCTTTTTGGATATGGGCTTTAAGTCCACGGTGCTGTCGGTATCCTTAGGTGTGATTTTGGCAGGTGTTATTATGGCGCTGGCAAGCACAGGCGTGTTTGCTGCTATTGGTCTTTCATAAGGAGGAAACGTATGGACTGTCTGTTTTGTAAAATCATCGCGGGAGAGATTCCCTCCACCAAGGTCTATGAGGATGACCTTTGCTATGCTTTCCGGGACATTAACCCCCAGGCGCCTACCCACATTCTGGTGATTCCCAAGACCCATTTGGGCAGCGTGAACGATGTAGCGCCGGAAAACAGCGCAGTGGTGGGGCATATTTTTGAAGTGATTCCCCAAATTGCCGCGGCAGAGAATTTGGTAAACGGCTACCGGGTGGTATCGAACTGCGGCGCTGACGCCGGTCAGACGGTGCATCACCTGCACTTCCATATTTTGGGCGGTAAGGAATTGTCCTTGGAAATGGCTTGACAAATTCTGCAAGCCGGCTATAATAAAGTCAATCGCATAGTAACGTAGTCTTCGGGGGGCCGGACGCATCCGGCTGAGATAAGGCTTTGTGGCCTTGACCCGTGAACCTGATACGGTCAGTACCGTCGTAGGAAAAGATGCATAAATGAGATGCCTTTGTATCGCATTGCACCTAGACGGGTTGCAATGCGATAATTTTATTTTTGGGCAAATCCCGTTTTGCCCAAAGCCGTTCAAATCGGCAAGGAGGTATCTTATATGGAAAGAAAAACAAAGAGCGTTATTAGCTGGCATTATCGGCTGCGGGCACTGTGCGAGGGTGCGATTCTTATTGCGCTGGCGGAAATCCTCAGCTTTCTGCCCTTTTACAAGCTCCCCTGGGGCGGCTCCATTGATTTGGCAATGCTGCCGATTATCTTTGGATGTGTCCGGTGGGGTTTTGGCCCGGGTATGCTGATGGCGGTTGCCCACGCCCTTTTGCAGACGCTGTTTGAGGGGGGCATCGCCCTCGGCTGGCAGAGCATTGTGGGAGATTTTCTGTTGGCATACACTGTGCTGGGCGTGGCAGGCCTGTTCCGGGGCAAATTTGCCATTGCGGCGGTGGTTTCCTGTGTGCTGCGGTTTTTGGTGCACTATGTGGTGGGCGCTACCATTTGGGCGGAATATATGCCCGAGGAATTCTTTGGACTTACTATGACCACCCCGTGGCTGTACTCTGCTCTGTATAATGGCGCGTATATGCTGCCGGATTTGTTGCTGGTACTGGCAGCGGGTATCCTGCTGCTGAAAACCCCGGCAAAAAAATACTTGCTGGGACAGGATATTGTATAAAAAAGAGAGGGTCGCAAGACCCTCTCTTTTGCGGCGGGAGCAAGCCCCCGCCCTACGAATATTCGGTTGTATATAATTTGTCCAGCTGCCACTTGGCGGGATTTTCGCAGATGTATTTTGCAATTTCGTTGTAGTCATTGCGTCCGCGTATCACATGCTCGTAGAAGGAGGTTTGGAACAACTTTTCTATCGGAAATTGTTTTTTGCATTCTCTGGTAGTCAGAGATTTATATGCACAGATAATATCCATAAGCGTAGGGCGGGGGCTTGCTCCCGCCGCAATCTTTTCAAAAAGAAAAAGAATATGGATATGGTTTGGCATAATAACATACTGATCAATCCTTACGCCCTGGTATCTGTTTTCTAACAGCAAAAGCTGTTGTTCGGCAATTTGCCCGAACGGTGTATATTCCACTTCGGCGGGAGCAAGCCCCCGCCCTACAATACGGGATAATAGACACCTTTTGTTGTGGGTACAGATTGTAACAAAATATGCTCCGGTTTGGCTGTAATCATAATCGTCTAACCGGGGATGCTTTCTTTTTGGGAGACTGTTTTCCATTTATAATGTAGTAATCACGAAATAGCCCAGCACCAGGATGCCCAGAATGATGCGGTAGATGCCGAAGGCCTGGAAGCTGTGCTTTCTCACATATTCCATCAGACCCTTGATCACCAAAAGGCTTACCACAAAGCTGACTACGCAGCCCACAGCCAGCACCCCCAGCTCTGTGCCGTTGGGAACGGCGGCAACGCCGTCGGCAATGTCCAGGCCGTATTTCAGCACCTTCAAGGCGCTGGCGCCCAGCATTGTGGGAATGGCAAGGAAGAAGGAGAATTCTGCGCCGGCAGCCCGGCCTACGCCCAAGAGGATTGCGCCCAAAATGGTAGAGCCGCTGCGTGAAGTGCCGGGAATCAGAGCCAAACACTGGAACGCGCCGATGAGCAGGGCGGTTTTGTAGTCCAGGGCGTCCACGCTCTCAATTTGCTTACCCCGGGCGGCGTTGCCCTTTTCCAAAAACAGGAACGCCACGCCGTAGACAATCAGCGCGATTGCCACCACAATATAATTATAAAGGTGTTCGTCCATCCAGTCGTCCAGCACCAGGCCGATGGCCGCTGACGGTAGCACCGCCACAATCACCTTCAACCACAGCTGCCAGGTGCCCTTTTTCTGAGCGGCATCCTTTTTTGGGGAGAAGGGATTGAGCTTATGGAAGAACAGCACCAGCACTGCGGCGATGGCGCCCAACTGAATCACCACCTGGAACATCTCGTAAAAGTCCGGGGAGACCTTCAATTTGATAAATTCGTCCAGCAGAATCATATGTCCGGTGGAGGAGATGGGTAGCCACTCGGTAATGCCCTCCACGATGCCAAACAGCACCGACTTTAACAGTTCGATAAAAGTAGTCATAATTGCCTCCCGATAATAAAAGAATGCAAAATGCAAAATTCAAAATGCAAAATTGCTGTAAATGAAGATCATTTAATAAGTCGCGGAGCGACACCTTCATTTTGCACTTTGCATTTTACACTTTGCACTTGTATCATATCATTTAACGAGCTATCTTGCAATAAGATTTTCCCTGTTCACATTTTGGGGTGAAACTATTCACAAAATGTTCACCGCAAAACGGATTTTTGCGGTATAATAGGAGAAAAAGAAACAATGGGAGGTTTTGGTTATGGCAATTTCTGTTTTGATTGTGGAAGACGATGCCAATATCCGGGAGCTGCTGCAAATGTATCTGGAAAAGGACGGCTATGCCGTTACCCTGGCATCTGACGGCGGACAGGGCCTGGACAAGTTCCGCGCCATTAAGCCGGATCTGGTGCTGCTGGATGTGATGATGCCGGTAATGGACGGCTGGGCAGTGTGCAAGGCCATTCGCGCCGAGGGCAACACCCCTGTGATTATGCTCACTGCCAAGGGCGAGACCGACGACAAGGTGATGGGTCTGAAAGCCGGCGCTGACGACTATGTTACCAAGCCCTTTGAGATGAAGGAGCTGCTGGCGCGGATTGAGGCGGTGCTCCGCCGTACCGACCGGGGCAGCGAGGAAAACAAGGCAAGACGGCTGGTGTTCGACAAGCTGGTCATTGATATGGATGCCTTCGAGCTGACCGTGGACGGCAAAAAGGTGGATACGCCCCCGAAGGAGATGGAGCTGCTGTTCTTCCTTGCGTCCTCCCCCAACCGGGTGTACACCCGCAATCAGCTGCTGGACGAGGTGTGGGGCTTTGATTATTTCGGCGATTCCCGCACAGTGGATGTCCACGTGAAGCGGCTGCGGGAGAAATTGGAGGGCGTTTCGGAAAAATGGAGCGTCAAGACCGTGTGGGGCGTGGGGTATAAATTCGAAGCATTGTAATAATGGACAATTGACAATGGACAATGTAGGGGCGGTCATTGACCGCCCGTGAGAGGTAGAGCTTTATGAAATCCACATTCAGCCGCACATTTTTTCCTGCGGCCATTGTTCTGCTGGCGGCGCTGCTGCTGGTGGGCGCGTCCTTTCAGGTGCTGGTGCGGAACTTAATGACCCGGCAGACCGTGGAGGCGCTGAAAACCGACTGCGCCACCATCACAGACCTTGCCACCGCCTACTATACGGAGGGCTCTCTGTCCACGCCGGATTTCTTTGTGAATCTGTCGGTGGCAACCCGCGTCAGCGATGCGGACGCGGTGATTTGCGACAGCCGGGGGCGGCTGGTGCTATGCTCCGATTCCCCTATGGGCTGCGAGCATCAGGGTATGGTTATCCGGCAGGAATATCTGAAAAAGGTGTTCAGTCAGGGTACGGTTACGGATATGGGTATGGTACACGGCCTGTATCCGGAGTCCCGGTATGTGGTGGGTATGGCCATTCCCGGCGCTGTTGCGCCGGTGGGGCTGGTGATTGTGTCCACCCCGGTGAGCAGCGCCCTGGCGCTGATGGACAAACTGGCGGACAGCTATATGCTGGTGTCGGTGCTGGTGGTGCTGATTGCGGTGGTGGCCATTACTTTGATGGCCCGTAAGCAGAGTAGCCCCCTGCGGGAGATGGCCAAGGCTGCCAGCGATTTCGGACACGGGCATCTGGACGCCAGGGTTTCCGTGGAGGGCAGCGGCCCCCGGGAGGTGCAGGAGCTGGCGCTGGCTTTTAACAATATGGCAGACAGTCTGCAAAAGAGTGAATACCGCCGGCAGGAGTTTGTGGCAAATGTGTCCCACGAGCTGAAAACCCCTATGACCACCATTTCCGGCTACATAGACGGAATGCTGGACGGCACGATTCCTCCGGAAAAGCACAGCCATTATATGGGCCTTGTGTCCGGGGAGACCAAGCGGCTGAGCCGGCTGGTACGGAGTATGCTGGACATCTCCCAGATGCAGGATCAGGAGAGAATCCCCCCGGAGAAGCTGTCCCGGTTCGATGTTTGCGAGTGCGTGGGGCAGGTGCTGATCACCTTTGAGCAGAAGATTACCGATAAGCAGCTGAATGTGGATGTGTCCTTCCCGGAGCATCCGGTGTATACCTGGGCAAGCCAGGATGCCATTACCCAGGTGGTTTACAATCTGGTGGACAACGCGGTGAAATTCTGCCCTCAGGGGGGGACGCTGGGGCTTGCCATTCGGGAGTCCGGCGGAAAGGTCTATGTAACCGTGGGCAATGACGGCGATACCATTCCCCCGGAGGAGCTGCCCCTGGTCTTTGACCGGTTCCACAAGCTGGATAAGAGCCGCGCCCGGAACAAAGACGGCTGGGGCTTGGGTCTTTATATTGTAAAGACCCTGATTTGCCGGCACGGAGAGGACATCTCCGTTACCAGCCACGATGGCAGAACGGAATTTACCTTCACCCTGCCCTTTTTGAATTGAGGTTTTTATGGACGAACAGTTTTTTATTCACGAATACCGCACGGGAAACACCCAGCCCCGGAAGAACCGCAACGGTTTGGTGGCGGTGCTGCTGATGTGCGTGATTTTTCTCTCCGGTGTGGTCAGCGCTTTGGGGGTGCTGAATGTTCGCCTGTTGGGAAAATTGGAACAGCTGACCCGGGAGAAGGAGGCATTTGTGTCCTTTGCCCAGGGGGATGGTCTGTTGCCCACCGGCACAGCGGAAGGGACGGCGTTCCGGGAGTATGCGGGCATTACCGTAGCCGAGCTGCCCCTTTTGTACCGGCAGATGTACCATTTGCCCCAGGGGCTGTATGTTTCCCAGGTGGCGGAGGGCAGCGGGGCAGAAAAAGCAGGAATTGCCCCCGGTGATGTGCTGATGATGGCAAACGGCGTGGCAATCGAGCAGCTGGAAAAATTAGAAGAAGTATTGGCATCGGGGGGAGAAACTGCGGTTTTGACCCTGTGTCGGGACGGTCAGCAGAGAACCTGCACCCTTTCGCTGGGAGAATAGGAGCGGCTATGGAACGGATATACAGACAGGAATTTACGGTTTTTGACAATCAGGTGGACTGCTTCGGACGGGCAAAGCCCTCGGCGCTGTTGTACTTTGTGCAGGAGTCGGCGGGGCAGCAGTGCAGCCTTATGGCGCTGGACCACGATGCCCTTGCAGGAAAGCATCTGTTCTGGGCGGTGAGCCGGAATCGGGTGGAGATCACCCGGCTGCCCCGGCGGGGCGAAACCATCACGGTGGAAACCTGGCCTATGCCCACCACCCGGGTGGCGTACCCCCGGTCGGTGGTGGCTTATGATGCAAAGGGCAACGAGCTGTTCCGGTCCATCAGCCTGTGGGTGCTGATGGATACGGAAAACCGGACAATGGTTTTGCCCGGCAAGAGCGGTGTGGTGGTGGACGGAACCCTCACCGGCACAGAGCTGGCGCCGCCCCACGCTATCGCAGTGCGGCCGATGGAGCATACTGTCAGCCGGTTTGTGGGTTACACTTTGCTGGACCGGAACGGGCATATGAACAACACCCATTATATGGACTGGGTGGACGATTTGCTGCCCAGCGCCTTTCACCGGCAGCATCCGGTCCGGGATTTTACGGTGTGCTACTTAAATGAGGCCCGGGAGGGGGACAAAATCGCCCTTCACTATGAGCTGACGGACGGGCCGGTGCTGACAGTAGATGCCCAGCGGAATGGGGCAAGAATCTTCTCCGCCCAGGTGTTGTTGTAATGTTGTTCTGTAAACCGAAAGCGGTCGAAACATAGTTGTGAAAAAAGTTGTCCACATACGGAAAACGCCCCTGTGAGCCTTGGGTTTGCAGGGGATTTTCGCTTTTTCTGTGGAGAACTCTGTGGACAATGTGGATAACTCCCCTTGCGAAAAAGTTGGAAAAAACCCGGCGAAAATAATTTATGTAAATCGATATTCCGACACCATTTTTTCGTGCTGGCCCAAGGTAACGGAGAGCGTTTTATCGAAATTCGATAATTTTTTATTGACAAACGAAACAGGCTATGCTATTGTAAACTTAGAATACATGGTTATGCAGGTGGTTATTATGCTGAAAATATCTCAAAAGCTGTCCACAACCCTTTCTTTATCCCTGGCGGTGTTTTTCTTCCTTTGCTGTATTGCCGGATTGTTTGTACTTCCCGATTTGACGGAAATGCTGATTAACATCCCCGATAATATCGGTAACCGGGGAAACATCACCCAATTAGGCCGCACACTTTCTCTGGTCAGTGCCTACTGCGTTGTGCTGGATATGATGCTGGCGGATGTCCTTCTTTTTGCGCTGCTGCTGCGTGTGCGGAGTGGAGAGGTCTTTACCCAATGCTCGGTTTCCCTGATCCGGGGTGTCTCCTGGTGCTGCTTGGGTCTGTGCGTTCCTTTTGGGTTTTTGGGCATTTATTTTCAGCTTGCTTGGATCGTCTGTCTGCTGGCAGTGTTTCTGGGCATCTGTTTGCGGGTGTGCAAGAATGCCTTTGAGGTAGCCACGGAGATCAAGCGGGAGAATGACCTTACCGTGTAAAGTGAGGAGAGAAAGATGATTGTTATTCACTTAGATGTTATGATGGCCAAGCGGAAAATGTCGCTTAATGAACTCTCCGACAAGGTTGGCATTACCCTGGCGAATCTCTCTATCCTCAAAAATAACAAGGCTAAGGCCATCCGGTTCTCTACACTGGAAGCCATTTGCCAGGCGTTGGACTGCGCTGTGGCAGACATTATTGAGTTTGTTCCAGACAACTAACAAGGAGGGAAGGATATGCATCCGGGAGAAAACTATCCCATCTATGAAGGGCAGGCTGTACCCGCGCCTCAAATACGGCCGAAACCGGTTTATACGGTAACAGATACGGTCTATGCGTGGCTGAGCCTGGTTTTCGCATTTTTGTTCTGCCAGACGCTGCCTGTGGCGGTGTATCCCTTGGGCGGATTTCTTCTGATTCTGGCACTGTTTGCTTCGGGGTTTGTGATCCTGCGGCTGAAAAAGCGGAAATTGGATTGGGTTTGCATTCTTAGCGCCCTGTCTGCGTTAGTCATCGGCGCAGCCTTGCTATTGAGTGAAACGAAAATTTTGATAAAGCTGTCTTTTGCTTACAGTCTGGCAAGCTACTGCTTTTTTATTTACGCCGCCTTTGGCAACCGGATTGAGCAGGGCTTTTCGAATTATATCTATATAGATTTTATTAAAGTTCTTATTATTCTTCCCTTTTACTCCATCCGCGATATTTTTGGGGCGCTTTCTAATAAGTCCTCGGAAAAGGGCTTTCGTTTCCTGTTGCGGATCCTCATTGGCATTGGTATGGCCATTATTCCCACCGTGTTGGTTCTGGTCCTGCTGGCTTATGACAAGGATTTTGTGAAAATTATGGAGGATATTTTCTCCTTTGACGGTGAGAATGTGGGGCGTGTCATTCGAAGTCTGTTGTTCACCCTGCCTTTGGCTATGTATGGCTTTGGTCTGTATGCCTCCTCCGAAAGGAAGGTTCTGCACAGCGCAATGACCGTTCGGCATTGCCAAAACGGCTTGCAGAAGACAAAGATTCTGCCTCAGCTGACTGCAGTGGTGGCGGTTGCGCCCGTTCTTTTCCTGTATGTGGTTTTCTTTATCTCTCAGTGGAAGTTTTATGTCTCCGGGTTTACTGGTGTATTACCCGAAAATTTCAGTTATGCGCAATATGCCCGTCATGGCTTCTTTGAGCTTTGTTCGGTGTCGGTAATCAATTTAATTATGATGATTGCCATTGCTTTCTTCATAAAGCGGGGCAAAAATGGCGCATCTGTGGCTTTGAAAATTGTTGCTACCGTCTTCTGCCTGTGCACTTTGGTTTTGATTAGCACAGCGGTTGCCAAGCTGGTTATGTACATCGATTGTTACGGCTTGACCCAAAAACGAATCTATGCCATGTGGCTGATGGCGCTGATCGGCATTGTGTTTTTGCTGATTGCCTTAGGACAGTACTGGCGGAAGATAAAGGTGGTGGCGATGTGCCTTACCGTTGCCGTTGTGATGTTTGCCGGACTGTCTGTGTGCAATACCAATGTTCTGTGCGCCCGGTACAATGCGGACAGATATTTGTCCGGCAGCTTGGCAAACGTGGATGTGGAAGCCATGGAAGAGTTGGGTGATTCTGCTATTCCGTCCTTGGTGCGGTTGGCAACCGCAGAGGAAGTAGAAAAGAATCCCCAGTTAAAGCAGGCCATTGAAGCGGTTTTACAAAAAAGAATAGAGCAATTCCGGGAGGAAAAAATTTCTGTTTTCTCTTTTTCGCTCCCCTCTGTTTTGGCAAAATCCGCGCTAAAAAAGTATGTTTCGGATGAAACATACTTAGGCAAAATAGTAACTCCCTAGGAGGTAGAATTTAAGGGTGGCACCAGAGTAAATACCGGTGCCGCTCTTTCGAGTCCCAAATTATCTACCCTATAAAAAAAGACAGACCGTTTGGTCTGTGGGTGGGTAAGGGACTCGTTTGCATTTTTGCCGTTGGCAAAAATTAAGGTAGCCACCAGTGTTTGCACTGGTGGCAGCAATATGCCATCGGCATATTGCATTTGAATGGTTCGAGTCCCATTACCGCCCAAAATAAAAGATAGGCAGCATTTCACAGTCCTTTCGGACTGCGCTCTGCTGCCTATGGACTCTCCCCCGGCCTAAAAAACATACCTCCGGTATGTTTTTTACCTCGCATACGCTCGGCCGGCCTCTTCGAGTCCCATCCACCCCATAAAAATATCCCTCCGCAAAAGCGGAGGGATATTTTTATGGGGTGGGTAATGGGACTCGAACCCACAACGCCTGGAACCACAATCCAGTGCTCTGCCAATTGAACTACACCCACCATATTTGAAGGAATAAGTAAGAGGTAATAGGTAATAAGTAAGGTGTCGGCGAAGCCGACTATTTAAATCGTGCCGAGGGCACACCGTACTTTTTCACTATTACTTATTACTTCTTAACTGCCTGCTGCAAGCAGGCCTGGCACGCCAGGAGGGACTCATCAATCAAGGTGTCGCTCCGTCCAGCCGTCGCGACCAACAGTCCACCGGACTGTTGTGATTTATATGGTTCGAGTCCCTAAGATACATCCTACAAGTTTGCAAGATGTTCAATCT
>JAZRBN010000072.1:0-35627 GCA_045635105.1 Faecousia sp.
GTATTTTTCACCGTTTCGCACGGCGCTTGCCAGTGGTCCGGGGTTAATGTCCGAAGCATAGACATGGGAAGCAATATTCTTTTTTAGCAGATAAATACCCAAATACCCGTGATCGCAGCCCACATCCGCAACACGGGCACCGGGAATAACAAATCCGGCACAGGCCAGCAATCGGGGAGACAGTTTTATATCCATAACTTTTTCAATATTACCTTTAAACTTAAAAAAGTGCCATCCCGGCAAACGGGATGGCACAGCCGGTTTTAGTTCTGACCCTTTGCAGCCTGATCCGCTTCATAAGCTTCCAGGAAATGGTTGAGCTGGGCAAGGAAAGGCTCGCACTCGATGCCGTGAACCATGCAAGCTTCTTCCACAGTCTCGCCGCGGGAAGAGGGGCAGCCCAAGCAGTGCATGCCGATAGCGAAGAAGAGGGGAGCGGCCTGAGGTGCTACATCCAGCACATCACCGATGATAGTATCTTTTTCAATCTTAACAGCCATAAAATGACCTCCTGTAACAATTATCCTCGCTATTATAACCGCATAATAAGTAAAAAACAAGAGGGAAAATACTGATCTGGAGATTTTCTAAAAAAATTTTAAGAATTTACAATAAAAGTACTTGCATTTTGGAAAGTTCTGTGCTATCATATCCAAGCGCTTGAGAAAAGCGGTATGCGCCGATAGCTCAGTTGGATAGAGTGACTGGCTACGAACCAGTAGGTCGGGGGTTCGAGTCCCTTTCGGCGTACCATTAAACAGGTTATCCCATCCGGGATAACCTGTTTAATTTTTATGTAAGGAGGGGCCTCGAACAGTAAAATGCACCAGTCGGGTGGACTGTTCCCGCCGACGGCTTGACGGAGGCGAACCTTTATCTGCGCCCTTTGGGAGCAGATGCAAACGAGTCCCTTTCGGCGTACGCCGCCCTGTGGGCGGCAACAATCCCTCGGTCAGCTTCGCTGACAGCTCCCTTTACACAAGGGAGCCTTATTTTTGCTGCAATCAAGCATATATCATCACAATTCAACGCTCCGTTGAAAGAACCTCGCTTTTAAGTCGCTTTACTTTTTGTTCAACCAATGAGATAATTATGCCACAGTACCGAAACTTATATTTTGGAGGACGCAATATGAGAGAATCTATGGGAAGTATTATCCGCCGACTTCGAAAAGAACGTGGTCTAACCCAAGAAGAACTCGCAGAAATTCTTGGTGTAACATTTCAGGCTGTATCTAAATGGGAGAATGAAACAGGACTGCCTGATATTTCTCAAGTAGTACCACTTGCAAATGTTTTTGGTGTCACCACTGATATGCTGTTTGGCACAGATTCGGCTGAAACAAAAGATGATATTGAAGGCTTTATTAAAGAGATAGAACGCAAGCTGTGTAATTGTTCTGATGAAGAGGAATTAGAGTGCCAGTTAGATTGCGCCAAGGCAGTACAGAAAAAGTTAAAAGATCATCCCTCAAATTATCGTCTTCTTGCTTACGCTATGGGCAATCTCTATGGCTTAATTGGTACATTGGATAATGCCGGCAGACATAACGAAGCAAAGATGTGGACAAACGAATTTATCCACCACGGAAATGTAATTCTATCTCACTGCACAGATGTGGAATATCTAAATAAAGCTAATCGCTGGTTTGTATTTTTTTATTTAGATATCAATGACATGCAGAAAGCAGAAGAACACGCGCGCCGTCTTCCCTGCGATTTCCGTTTCAATAACGGGTGTAGTGTACTTTCTTATGTAATGCGACACCAGGGTAATCACGAAGAATGTATGAAGCTTACATCGAATGTCATATATGACGCCTTGCAGCTTTTAGCAGACAAACTACACTTTTTAGGTGCTGTATACAATAGAGCGGGAAAATTGGAAGAAGCATACAGCTGTTTTGCTCTGTTTCCGGACATTTATGATCTTATCATGAAAGGCAGAGAGGACGATATCCCATTTTACCGTATGCAGTCCTATGATCAGCTTGCTATGGTGTGTATGAAATTGGGACGGCAGGACGAAGCAATAGAGCATCTAGAAAGATATCTACGTCTTGAGAAAGTCACAGCTAAAACCTACAATATAATTACCGAATCCCAAATCCCTTATTTTTACGGTCTCACACTGAAATATAGCCACGACCATTATACTGCACGGGGCGATATAAGTGAGGTTACGAAAAAGAAAGTTTTCGACCCCATCCGTGATACAGAAAGGTTCCGCGCTTTGGAAAAAGAAGTTTTGGAATTTGAAGCAAAATATCGTGAGCAACCATGAAAAATCCTTGATATTACTTGATTTTCTCCCAAGTCCTATAAGAACAATCGTACCATTAAACAGGTTATCCCATCCGGGATAACCTGTTTAATTTTTATGTAAGGAAGGGACTCGAACAGTTAAATGCAACAGTCCGGTGGACTGTTGCCGCCGACGGCTTGACGGAGGCGAACCTTTATCTGCGCCCTTTGGGAGCAGATGCAAACGAGTCCCTTTCGGCGTACCAAAAATATGGGATAGGCTTTTGCCTATCCCATATTTTTATTCGCTGAGGGACTCGAACCAATCGCAGTGCAATATGCCGGTGGCATATTGCTGACACCAGTGCAAACACTGGTGGCTACCTTAATTTTTGCTCCCACGGAGCAAAAATGCAGATCGAGTTCCTTTCGGCGTACGCCGTCCATTTGGCGGCAGCAACCCCTTACTTCTTTGTTTTTACAGTTAGACCTAAAATATAATCTGATGTAACACCGTAAAAAGAACACAGCACCTTCAAATGGCGAACGGGGATATCCGTTTCCCCGGTCTCATATCTACGATACATAGTTCTCCCTATTTTCAACAAATCTGCAATATTTTGCTGTGTAAGATCTTTTTCTTCCCTTAAATTTTTTAAAATTTCGTAAGTTTCCATATCATCACCAACATTATAATAACAGATATTATAATTTTTTGTTGGCAATGGCACAAATTTGTGTCATTATATATTTGACACATATATGTGCCAAATATATTTTAGGAGTAACATAATGAATCGCTATATTAAAAAGCTCAAATCCTTTCTTGCCGAACAAACGCCCTCTTTTGAATTTGACGACGCAAACTCTATTTTGGAAATGCTTTATTACTACTATGCATCTGCCAATCCCATAGACAATGCTGCTATTCGCTGCCAATACAAGGAATTAAATGACATTTTATGTCGATTGTCATTAGCAGAGAATGATGCTGTTTTTTCATTAACCTGTGATTTGTGCATTGCCCACGAACGGCAGGCATTTTTAGACGGCATTTGTGTTGGTATTCGTTTAATTGAGGAACTGCGTGAATTATCACATTGCTGATACGCAATATCCATTTTTCCTCTTGTTTTTTTCTCTGCGTGGGGTTATAATATGCCAAGAAACAGATTAGGAGGTCATAATATGGCTGTTAAAATTGAAAAAGAAACCATTATCGGTGATGTTCTGGACATCGCGCCCCAGGCTGCGCCTTTGTTCTTTGCCATCGGTATGCACTGTCTGGGTTGCCCCTCTTCCCGGGGTGAGACTGTGGAAGAAGCCTGCGCCGTCCACGGCATCGACTGCGAGCCCTTCCTGGCTCAGCTGAATCACTTCCTGGAAGCATACGAGGCCGACCAGGCAGAGAAGAACCAGTAAAACCGGCTATGCCATCCCGTTCCGCCGGGATGGCATATTTTTATGAGGTGTTATATGAAAGTTCCCCTTTCTCCCCGGCTGGCAGCCTGCTGCAACTACATAATCCCCGGCAACCGGGTAGCGGACATCGGCTGCGACCACGGATATTTGGGGATTTATCTGCTGACCCAAGGCATTGCCAGCAGTATCCTTGCAGCAGATATCAACGAAGGGCCGTTGCAGAGCGCTCTGCGCAACAGTGAGAAATTTGGTGTCCGGGACAAAATGTCCTTTTATCTGTCCAACGGTGTGCAGAACATCCCCCGGGATTTTGATGCGCTGGTATGCGCCGGTATGGGGGGCGACACGATTGTTTCTATTCTGTCTGCTGCCCCGTGGCTGAAAGACAGCCGCTACCGGCTGATTCTCCAATGCCAGTCCAAAACCCCTGTGCTGCGGCGGTATTTGTCGGAAAACGGCTGGCACATTCAGCAGGAGCAGGCGCTGAAAGACGGAAAATTTCTCTACACGGTGATGGAAGTGCTTTGGCAGCCGGGTGAAGTACTCACCCCGGGTCAGTGCTACTTCCCCCCTGCGCTGGTGGAAAACGAAGTGTCATCTGATTACTACCGCTGGGTAGTAGAGGGGCTTAAAATCATCGTAAACAACCAGAAAGAAAACGCCGACCCCTTTGCGGTGCAGGCGCTGAAAGAACTTATGGCAAAGGAGGAAACCCAATGATCACCGTTGCAGATGTATTGCAGTTTATCGAGACCCTTGCGCCTCCGGAACTGAAAATGGAATGGGACAATGTGGGGCTCAACTGCGGCAGCAAAGCCGCTCCGGTAAAGAAAATTCTTGTGGCGCTAGATCCTTTTGAACACGTTTGCCAGGAGGCGGCAGCCTGGGGCGCTGACCTGCTGGTAACCCATCACCCATTAATTTTCCGTCCGCTGCCTATGGTTACCGACGACGCTGCCATCACCAGAGGCCTTATGACCCTAATTCGCAGCAATATCAGCCACATCTGCGCCCACACCAATTTGGACTGCGCCCAGGGCGGTGTGAACGATGTATTAGCGAAAAAGCTGGGTCTTACAGATATCTCCACCATTGACGCTTACGGCGGTATGCTCCGCTGCGGACAGGTGCAGGAACAATCCCTCGAAAACTTCCTGCAATTTGTGAAAGAATCCCTCCAATGCCACGGTCTGCGCTACTGCGACGGCGGAAAACCCGTCCGCAAGGTAGCTGTCGGCGGTGGTGGCTGCGCCGATGGGTTGTACGATGTGATTTGCGCCGGCTGCGATACCTTTATTACTGCCGATGTAAAATACAACGGCTTTTGGGACGCAAAGGAGCAGGGTCTGAATCTCATTGACGCAGGACATTTCCAAACGGAAAATCCCGTAATCCCCGTGCTGGCTGCCAAATTGCAGGCCCAGTTCCCCGACACAGAAGTAAAAATTTCTGCCTCTCACGATGATTGTATCAAATACTATTGATTTTCTCCCGGCTCTTTGCTAAAATATACGGGATAATTTGAGAAAACAGGAAGGAAGATACTTATGTCCGGACATTCCAAATGGCATAATATTCAAAAAACCAAAGGCGCGCAGGACGCAAAGCGTGCTGCCGCATTTACCAAAATCGCAAAGGAACTGATCGTTGCGGTAAAGGAGGGCGGCGGCATTACTGACCCTGCCAACAACTCCCGTCTGGCTACCGTCATCACCAAGGCCAAGGCTGCCAATATGCCCAACGATAACATCAAGCGCTGCCTTGAAAAGGCCGCAGGCGGCGGCAGCGGCGACAGCTACGATTCCATCACCTACGAAGGCTACGGCCCCGGTGGCGTTGCCGTGATCGTGGAGACCATGACCGACAACCGCAACCGCACCGCAGGCTCTATGCGCCACCACTTTGATAAGTTCGGCGGCAACCTGGGCGCCTCCGGCTGCGTGGCCTGGAGCTTTGACAAAAAGGGCGTGCTGGTCATCGACAACGAAGACGGCGACTATGATGAAGAAGAAGTGATGATGGACGCGATGGATGCCGGCGCAGACGATTTCGAAGCTGAGGACGATTGCTTCACCATTTACACCACTCCCGACGACTTCAACGCCGTGGTTTCCAAGCTGGACAAGTACACCTTCGTTTCCGCCCAGATTGAGATGGTTCCCCAGAACTATCAAAAACTGGAAAGTGAAGAGCAGGCCACAATGATGCAAAAGCTCATTGATGCCATGGAAGATGACGATGACGTGCAGAACGTTTGGCACAACTGGGAAGAATAAATGCAAAAATCCCTCCGCTCAAGCGGAGGGATTTTTCAGTTTCTGTTACAGCTGAATCTGCGCGATAACTTCTTTCAGCTTATTGGCGCTGTTTTGCAGCTTTTGAATTTCTTCATCCGTCAGCTTATTAAGAATCTTACCGCGAACACCGTTCCGGTCAACCAGCGCAAGGGTGGACAGGCACACATCGCTGACGCCGTACTCACCGTTCATCATAGTGGAAACCGTCAGCGCAGTGCCGGCGCCGTTATAAATGCACTTGCAGATATGGCACACGGACATAGCAACCGCATAGAAGGTTGCGCCCTTATTCTCAATGATAATGCCACCGGATTTCTTTACGAAGGTTTCCACCTCTTCATAGTCCCGATTCCAATCAATCCGGTCCTTATCCGGGGAATTTTCCTTATAAACATCCACGTGGTTATTGGCAATGGTTGCCAAGGACCAAGGCACGAAAGAGCTGTCGCCGTGCTCGCCGTAGACGTGGGCGTGAACATTCTTGGGGCTGATGCAGAACCGCTTTGCCAGCTCGGACTGCAAACGGCTGGTATCCAGGATCGTGCCGGAACCGATAATCTGCCGTTCGGGCAGGCCGGAAACCTTATGGAACACATAGGTCAGCACATCAACGGGATTGGAAACAATCACATAAACAGCATTGGGTGCGTACTGCACAACGCTCTTTGCCACATCTTTCAAAATATTTACATTGATCTGCGCCAGGTCCAGGCGGCTCATACCGGGCTTTCTGGCCACACCGCAGGTAATCACCACGATGTCAGAACCTGCTGCATCGGCGTAATCACCGGAACGAACAATAGCGGGAGAATGGAACGGAGCGCCCTGGTAAATATCCAGCGCTTCGCCGAAAGCCTTTTGGGTATTGATATCAATCAGAACAATTTCAGAGGCAACGCCTTGAACCATCAAGTCATTTGCAACGGTTGCGCCCACACTGCCTGCGCCGATGACGCTGATCTTACTCATATGAATCCGCTCCTTTAATCATACAATTCCGGCAGTCATAACCCTACCGTTTTTTCTCTTATTATACCGATTAAGTCAAACCCTGTCAAGCAAGGGTCTTATTTTCTGCATTTTTTATAAGCCTGTGAGAATCTCCACCAACAGCTTGGTGCAAAGTTCCATATCCTCCACAGGGATATATTCAAACCTGCCGTGGTAATTATGACCGCCGGTGCAAAGATTGGGACAGGGCAAGCCCTCAAAGGACAGCCGGGCGCCGTCTGTGCCACCACGAATGGGTACGGTTTCAGCCTTCATTCCCACATTTTCCATTGCCCTTTTGGCCCTGTCTACAATATACATACAGGGCTCAATTTTCTCCCGCATATTGTAATAGCTGTCCCGCAGGGTCAGCTCCACAGTACCGTCGCCGTATTTGGCATTGATAAAGGCGGCAGCAGTCTCCATCAGCGCTTTCTTTTCCAGGAATTTTTCCATACTGTGATCCCGGATAATATAGCGCAGGGTGGACTTTTCAACCACGCCCTCCATATCCGTCAGGTGGATAAAGCCCTCGTAATGGCTGGTGTGCTCCGGTCGCTGAGAAGCCGGCAGCAGGCTGTGAAACTCCATAGCAATCTGCTGAGAATTGACCATTTTGTCCTTGGCAGCGCCGGGATGGATATTCCGTCCGCGGAACACAGCTTTCGCGCCGGCGGCATTGAAATTCTCGTACTCCATTTCCCCCACCGGACCGCCGTCCACAGTATATGCATAATCCGCGCCGAATTTCTTCACATCAAACCGGTCTGCGCCTCTGCCGATTTCCTCATCGGGGGTGAAGCCGATTTTCAAGGTGGCGTGATTCATTTTGGTGGTAAGCAAAAATTCCGCAGCCGTCATAATCTCGGCAATGCCGGCCTTATCGTCAGCGCCCAGCAGGGTTGTGCCGTCGGTAACAATTAAATGCTTACCGTAATGATTTTTCAGGCTCTCAAATTCCGACTCCCGCAGATAAATCCCCTGCTCCTCGTTGAGGCAGATATCGCCGCCATTGTACTCCACAATTTTGGCCTTGATATTCTCACCGCAGGCGTCCGGCGCGGTATCCATATGGGCAATAAGACCGATAGTGGGCAGGCTGGGGTCTCCCGGTACAGTGCCGTACACATAACCGTTTTCATCCATATGGGCATCGGCAATGCCCATTGCCAGCATTTCCTCCACCAGCGCTGCGCCCAGCACCTTCTGCCGCTCGGTGGAAGGGCAGGTTTCCGAGAACTCGTCCGGGGCGGTATGATACCCTACATAACGCAAAAAGCGTTCCGATACACTTGTCATAATTCCTCCAAAAAAGAGGCGGAGTTGCTCCGCCTCTTTTCATTTATAAATTTATTTTGCAGCGTTGACCAGCTCGGCAGTATCCTGGGCAATCATCAGTTCCTCATTGGTGGGAACAACCCACACCTGCACCTTGGAATCAGGGGCAGAGATGCAGATTTCCTTGCCGCGGGAGTTGTTCTTCTCCGCATCCAGCTTCACACCCATAAAGCCCAGGTACTCACACACAGCGGCGCGGACAGCGCAGTCATTCTCACCCACACCGGCGGTGAAGGTCAGAACATCAATGCCGTTGAGGGCTGCGGCGTAAGCGCCCACATACTTGGCAACCTCGTAGCAGAACTTGTCCCGTGCCAAAGCGCAGTCTTCATTACCGTGCTTGGCACCGTCTTCCAGATCGCGGAAGTCGGAGGAAACACCGGAGATCGCCAGCATGCCGGACTTCTTGTTCAGCATATTCAGGCACTCATCTACGCTCATGCCGTACTTATTGCAGATGAACTGCACCACAGCGGCATCAATATCACCGGAGCGGGTACCCATAGGCACACCTGCCAGGGGGGTCAGACCCATGGTGGTATCCTGGCACTTGCCGTCCTTCACAGCGGACATGGAAGAGCCGTTACCCAGATGGCAGTTGACCATCTTGAATTCCTTCTTGCCTACCAGCTCAGCGGTACGGCGGGCAACATACTTATGGGAAGTGCCGTGGAAGCCGTAACGGCGGATGGAGTCATTCTCGTAGTACTCAGTGGGAATGGCGTAGCGGTAAGCCTTAGCGGGCATGGTCATATGGAATGCGGTATCAAACACGGCAACCTGGGGCGTAGTGGGCATAACTGCCTGGCAGGCGCGGATACCCATCAGGTTAGCGGGGTTGTGTAGAGGGCCCAGAGGGATGCACTTCTCGATGGCCTTGATGACCTCATCGTTAATAATGCAGGAATCAAAGAATTCCATACCGCCGTGGAGAACCCGGTGGCCCACAGCATCAATTTCCTTAACGGACTTGATAACGCCATCAACAGGATCAACCAAAATGTCCAAAGTAGCTGCAATGGCTTCGGAATGGGTGGGCATAGGAATATCCTTAACCACCTTGTTATCGCCCACCTTATGGTTCAGGCGGCCGTCGATGCCGATACGCTCGCACAGACCCTTGGCAGATACTTCGCCGGTTTCGGGATTCATCAGCTGGTATTTAAGAGAAGAGCTGCCGGCGTTAATAATCAGAACATTCATTGGAAATTGCCTCCTAAAATAAAAATATTTTCTTTTCTTGCAATATGTGGTAATATAACCATAGATACAACTATTCTATAATACTTTCCGGAATTTCACAAGTCCTGAAATGAAAATTTTTTGTAATCTGAGGGAAATTATGGGCATTACCGGCATTATATGTGAATACAACCCCCTGCATCTGGGCCACAAAAAGCAGCTTGACACCATTCGGGCGCTCTACCCCGATGAGGGTATTGTATGTCTGATGAGCGGCAATTATGTGCAGCGGGGCTATCCTGCCATTTTGGACAAGTCCCTGCGGGCGCAGGCGGCAATAAACAGCGGCGCGGATCTGGTGCTGGAACTGCCCATCACCGCGACGCTCTCCTCTGCCGAGGGCTTTGCCCGGGAGGGTGTTCGAATCTTAGGCGGATTCTGCCACAGGCTTTGCTTCGGCGCGGAGACCCAGTACAAAGACGCTATTTTTGCCACAGCCAGGGCATTGCTCCATCCGGATTTTCCGGAGCAGCTGCACATACAGCTGGATAAGGGGCTGTCCTTCCCTGCTGCCCGACAGGCGGCGTTGGAGGCAATGGGTTTGCATACAAGCACCCTCACCCACCCCAATGACATTCTTGCCACCGAATACTGCAAGGCAATTTTGGAGCTGGACACTGCTATGCAGCCACTGCCCATTCTGCGTCAAGGCAGCTACCACCAAAAGCAGACAGATTCCGCCAACCCCTCCGCCACCTCTGTACGGGAGCAAATGCTAAACCGCAAGCCGTGGCAGGCATATGTGCCGGAGCAAGCGGCAAGCATTTTTACCGGCGCAACCCTGCACACCCTGGCATTCGGCGAACAGGCGATTCTCTACCGGCTACGCACTATGACAGAAGCAGAATATGAGGCGCTTCCCTACGGCAGCGAGGGACTTTGGCGCAAGCTGATGCAAAACGCCCGAACCCTTACCACCTTAGAGGAGATCCTCACCGCCACCAAATCCAAGCGCTACACCCGCACACGGCTGGACAGAATGGCGCTGTGCGCATTTTTGGGTCTTACCGCTGAGGACATTGCCGCCCCTGCGCCCTATGCACGGGTGCTTGCCTTCAATGACAAGGGACGGGAAATCTTAAAAGCCGCCCGGAAAACCGGTTTCTTCCCCAACGCAGGAGAGCAGGTCAATCACCCCTATCAGGACATCGAATATCGCTGTGGCAGGCTGTACAGCCTGTTCGCAGAACAAAGCGAGCCGCCCCTGCAAGAAGAAAACCGCCGGGTGTACTATTATAAAGCATAAAAAGAGGTCTGCCTAGGGGTTGTATCCGTAAGGATACAACCCCAGTTTTATTCGCCTTTGGCGAGTTATATTGCTTTGCAGTTATATTCGGCTACCGCCGAGTGATATTGCCTTCGGCAGTTTATTGGCGAATAAAATATCACTGAAACCGTAAGGTTTCAATATCACTTTTGATTTATCAAAAATACCACTGTGAGACCCGTCTCACAATATCACTTGAAAATTAAATTAAAATTTTATATAATAAGCGCAGAGGTGATTTTATGAGTTTGTTTGATTTCTTTAAGAAAAAGAAGGTTGAATTAACAGAAGAACAGTTAAAATGGAATAAAATGTGGGAGCTGTGGACTGAGGAAAAAGTGGCTTCCCCGTATGCAGAACTTATGACATATCAAAGTGAAATCAACAATGGTGGACATGACCAGTATTTCTCCAATGTTGAAAATACAGGTGACTTACAAAAAGAACTATCTACTTTAGAAACAATTTTATCTGCAAAGTTAAAAGCGAACTTAAAGAAAGCACACAAGGCATATCTTGTTTTGGAAGAAAAAGAGGACGATGAAAAGGCGGAAGAAACATTAGAACAGTGTGATGATGTGTTCTATGAAAACGAGGAAGAAATTAATCGTTTGCTTGAAGAATATGCTTGTAAAATAGAATTGTGATTTAACCCGCTGTTCACTTAGCAAGGTTGAAAGGGTTTTAGGTTCTCCTAAAGTTTGGAAAATGTGCCGTACATTTTCCCTGCTTGTTACGGTATGAGACAAAAAATTAAGAGCTGTGTAGAAAATTTCTACACAGCTCTTTTACTGTCCTTTAGAGTACGGCTCTTATGCAGACCTCTTATTTTATTTCCCAAAGTTTAATTTGACTGGATTTTTCATACAGTCGCAGGTAGCTTTCGTATCGGGTCTTTTCAAGTTCTCCGGATTCCACCGCCTGGCGCACGGCGCAGCCCGGTTCTGCCCGATGGGAGCAGTCGTGAAACTGACAAGCGCCAAGATAGGGAGCAAAATCCGGGAAAGCGTATTGCAGATTTTCTTTGAGAATCACATCCATCTGCTCTGTGTCAAAGGAGGCAAAGCCGGGCGTGTCTGCCACATAGGTGTCATTTCCCAGAGGATACACCTCCACGTGGCGGGTGGTATGCCGGCCGCGGCCCAGCTTTTCCGACACCTGGCCGGTAGCCAAATGCAATTCCGGCTGCAACGCATTGAGCATACTGCTCTTGCCCACACCGGTATTGCCGGTAAAGGCTGTAAATTTGCCTGCAATCAGCTGCCGCAGCTGTTCCACACCCTCGCCGGTAATGGCGCTGGCCTGCACCACAGAAAAGCCTGCATTGCGGTAGATTTTCACCAGGTCCGTTGCCGGGTCCATATCGCATTTATTCACGCAGATATGCACCGCCACCTCCTGGTCGCCGGCGATAGCTGCCACCCGGTCAATGAGAAAGGGCTCTGTTACCGGATTGACATTGGAGGCAAATACCACAAGCGCGTCCACATTTGCCACCGCTGGCCGGATAAACCGGTTGCGGCGGGGCAGAATTTTTTCCACCATACCCTTGCCCTGCTGCACTGTAATCTCCACCAAGTCGCCGGTAAGGGGCGATTCCTGTCCCTTGCGCAGGCTTCCCCTGCCCCGGCAGGTAATGATGCCGCCATCGGTCTGCACATAGTAAAAGCCGCTGACAGAGCTGATAATCCGTCCGGTTATCCGATCACCCATTGGCAGTGAATTCCTCCTGCACTTCCCAACCGTCGTGATCATTGATAATGACGGTATAGATTACCACACCGGAGCCGGTCTGATCGGGCAGTGTTACAGCTTCTGTACCCTTTTCCACCCTTTCAGAGAAAACCACCGTATTATCCCGCTGGACAGTTACCTGGCAGGAATTTTCCCAGGCGCTGTTACGCAGGTCAATCACCACGTCCTTTTTCACTTCCTTGGGGGAAAGCTTACCGTTGGAGACCTCCAACACCACAGTTACGGAGGTTTCGTACTCCATATCCTTAATGTGGGATTGGGTCAGAACTGTATCCTTGGGCGCATCGCTGTCGATGTACTTAATTTCCGGCGCCTTAAAGCCGGCAGAAGCCAATTGTGTTGCCGCCTCGGTCATATCCAAACCCACCAGCTGGGGCATCACCTTCTTCTCCACGCCCTTGCTGACCACCAGTGTTACGGTCTGTCCGGTTTTCAGCTTTTCACCCCGGCTGGGGGTGGTCTCGATCACAACGCCTTCCTTCACTGTGGCGTGATAAACATCTTCAATGATAATATCCAGATCCAGCTCCTGCAAATTGAGGATATTCAGCGCCTTGTCCTTCTCCTCACCCACCACATTGGGCATAGAGGAAATCTGCACCATTTTGCCCTTGCTGATCCAGAGGGTAATGGTCTGACCGTTGGTCAGCTCCACACCTGCCTCGGGACTGGTACGAATCACATTGCCCTCGGCGATTTCGTCGTGGTACTCCTCCCGAATGACATACTGCAAATTCATATCCTGTCCGTCCAGGAAGGAAATTGCCCAATCCTTGGAGCGCTCCGTCAGATTGCCCATAGCAACCTTATGGGGCATAGCGCCCAGGCTCACATTGACCACCACCCAGGAGTCCTTTACAACCGCCTTACCGGCAGCAGGCTCCTGGCTGATAATCACACCAGCCGGCACAGATTCATCGTAATGCTCCTCTTTTTTGATAATCAGTCCGGGGTAGTCCGGCAGCGTAGCATACTCCTTACCTTCAAGAAGCGGCACTTCCACCAGCTGCTCCTTGGGCATAACACCTTCGCCAAACAGGACACCCATAAAGATGCCAATGGCAATTACCGCCACCAACGAGCAAACAACAATGGCAATGGTGGCAATCCGGCTGCGCTTGGCCTCCTGCTGTTGCCGGCGGCGCTGGGCTTCCTGCCGACGAGCGCTCACTTCGGCAGCTGTTCGGGGATTGGCTGTCCTGGGAGGCGTTGCAGGGGACTGGGGCGGCAGTACCAAAGGCGGTTTTTGAATCCTGGTAGCTGCATCCAAACCAATAAGCGCATAATCAAACAGCATTGTGGGGTCTTTCCGGAATTCATCCATATCTGCCAGCATACGGGTGGCAGAGGGATACCGGTCAGAGACATTATGGGCCATAGCCTTCATAATGATCTGCTCCAAGCCTCCGGGGATATTGGGATTGTAAACAGAGGGCAAAGACGCGCCGCCGTTAATATGCTGAATGGCCACTGCCACGGGAGATTCTCCGTCATAGGGAGGTCTGCCTGCCATCATCTCATACATCACAACGCCCAGAGAATAAATATCAGACCGGTCGTCCACACGGCCGCCACGGGCCTGCTCCGGGGAGATGTAATGCACAGAACCGAGGGCCTCTTTGGTCAGGGTGTTGCCGCTGGAAATCATACGGGCAATACCAAAATCCATCACCTTTACCGAGCCGTTTTTCAGCACCATTATATTATGGGGCTTAATATCCCGATGGACAATGCCTTTGCTGTGGGCGTGTTCCAGCGCCTTGGCAATCTGTATGGCAAAGTGCAGGGTTTCCTTCCAGTTCAGCGTACCCTTCTTCTCCATATACTGCTTCAAGGTGATGCCCTCGATCAGCTCCATAACGATGTAATCCGCCATTACAGAGGTGGACACATCGTAAACAGACACGATGTTGGGATGGCTGAGCATAGCGACCGCCTGGCTTTCCGCGTGGAAACGGCTGCGGAAATCCTCATCGTCCAGATTGTCGTCCTTCAAAATCTTCACTGCCACCATCCGGTTCAGCCGGTGGCAACGGGCCTTATATACCACGGCCATACCGCCGGTTCCGATGACTTCCAAAATCTCGTACCGGTTATCCAGCAGACGACCTATGTATTTATCCTTATCCATTCAAATCAACTCCTTTCCGGCTTTTTGTTACAGCGCAACCAAAACGCTTGTAACATTGTCCGGTGCTCCCCGCCGTTTGGCAATATCCAAAAGCCGCTCACAGCACTGAGCCTTATCCCCACCGTGGGCAACCTCAAAAAGAATCTCCTGATCGTCCATCAGATTGGACAGACCGTCAGTGCAAAGCAGGAAGCAAGCGTTTCGCTCCACGGTTTTGTGGAAAATATCGCAGACCACCTGCGCCTCCGTGCCGATGGCGCGGGTTATCAGGTTCTTGCCGGGATAATTTTTGGCTTTCTCCGGGGACAGCTCCCTGCGGGCAATCATCATCTGCACCACAGAATGGTCGGTGGTAATCTGCGAGATGCCGTTGCTGTCCACAAGGTACGCCCGGCTGTCGCCCACATTCACCACTGTGGCCTTTTTGCCCCGGATAATCAGCGCCACCAGAGTGGTGCCCATACCGTTAAAGTCCTCAAATTGCTGGGCCTGGTCATAGACTGTGAAGTTTGCCAGCTTCACCGCTCCGTCCAGCATCTGATCCAGAGCTTCCGGATCCATATCCGATTTCCAGCTTCTTTTCACTTCCTGGGTGAAGACATCTGCTGCCAGTGTACTTGCCACATTGCCGGATTTTGCGCCGCCCATACCGTCGCACACCACGCACAAAAGGGTATTTTTATCCAAATATTCAATTTGATAGGCATCCTGGTTCTGCGCGCGTGCAACGCCCGGGTCTGTCAATGCCCAATACTGCATAAGACTTCACTCCTTTCCCGGTTTTTTATTTTTCTTCTGCCTGCCGGGTGTACTTCCGGCGCAGCTGGCCGCAGGAGGCATCTATATCGCTGCCTAAGGTGCGGCGCACTGTGGCGGTAATGCCGCCGTCATTGAGTATCCTCTGAAATTCCGCTACCGCGGCCTTGGTGCTGGGTTTTAAGGGACTTTCCTCCACGTGATTCAAGGGAATCAGATTCACATGGGACGGCAGACCCTTCAATAGTTCCAGCAGTTCCTTTGCCTGCCGGGGGCTGTCATTCACCCCATCAATCATAGCGTACTCAAAATGGATTCTGCGGGAGGTTTTTTCATAATACCGCCGACAGGCGGGGATCAGCACCTCAATGGGGTATGCCTTATTCACCGGCATAATCCGGTTGCGGATTTCATTGTTCGGGCCGTGTAGGGAGATGGCAAGGCTGATTTGCAGCTTGTGATCCCCAAGCTTGTCAATTTTCGGCACCAAACCGCAGGTAGAAAGGCTGATATGGCGCATGGAAATATTCATGCCCTCGGGGCTGTTCACCAGTTCCAGAAAGCGCAGCACATTTTCCATATTGTCCAGCGGCTCACCAATGCCCATAAGTACAATGTGGGAGACCGGAATACCGGAATCCACCTGGGTAAACAGCACCTGATCCAGCATCTCGAATGGCTCCAACGGCCGCACCATACCACCTAAGGTGGAGGCGCAGAAGGCGCAGCCCATCTTGCAGCCCACCTCTGTGGAAATGCATACGCTGTTGCCGTGATGATAGCGCATCAGCACCGTTTCCACGCAGTTGCCGTCGGACAGACGCCAAAGATATTTGATTGTGCCGTCCTTTTGGGACACCTGCTTGCGCACCACTTCCGGAGGGCATATGGGATAATTTTCTTCCAAGGTATCCCGCAAGGACTTGGGAAGATTGGTCATCTCCTCATAGCTGCGGACTCCCTTATGCAGCCAGGAATAGACCTGCTTTGCCCGAAAGGCAGGCTGGCCCATTTCCTTAAACATTGCGCCCATTTCCGGAAGGGTCATAGACTTCAAATGCTTCATACTGTTCTCCGCAGACGGCAGATAAAGAAGCCGTCTGTGTCATATTCTCCCGGCACCAGCGCCAGCATACCCGTTTCATTTTTTGGAAAGGCTTCCGGCAGGGGCAGGGGTTCTTTTGTAAAATTGGGGTGGCTGCGGAGAAAATCCGCCACCACATCCTCATTCTCTGCCTGCACCAATGTGCAGGTGGAATACAGCAGCAAGCCGCCTTTTTTTACATAACGGGCTGCGTTTTCCAAAATCCGTTTCTGCAAGGCTGGCAGCTCCGCCAACCCAGACAGATCCTTATAGCGAATATCCGGCTTTTTCCGGATAATGCCAAGACCCGAGCAAGGCACATCCGCAATCACCGTATCGAAGAGGTCTTCCCATTGGGGACAAATTATTGTGGCATCCTGTTGCAGGGCATTCACACAAGTCAGTCCCAGACGCTGGGCTCCCTTCTCAATCAAACCTATTTTATGTTCGTGGATATCGCAGGAGACAATACGCCCCTGCCCCTGCAAGGCCATAGCCGCGGCAAAGCTCTTGCCGCCGGGGGCTGCGCAGCAATCCAGTATCCTCTGATTCGGTCTTATTTCAGCGCACAAAACACTCAGCTTTGCCGCTGCATCCTGCACATAGAACAATCCCTCCCGAAAGCTGGGAAGCTGCTCTATATTGCCTGTGCCGGAAAGCACAAGACAGTCTTCAATGTAGGGGTGCTTTTCGCCGTGCACACCCTCTGTTTTCAGCCGTTCCAGCAAGGCATCCACAGTAATTTTTATGGTATTTACCTGCACGCACATAGGCGCAACCGTATTATTCGCCCGGAGCATAGGCTCGATGCGTTCCTTGCCCACATAGGCTTTCAAAAGGTTAATCAACTCTCCGGGATGGCTGTACTTGTCCTCCCAGGACACCGGCTCTTGTAAGCTGCCCTTGGCGCGAACTGCGCTGCGCAGCACGGCATTCACAAGGCTTGCGCCGCTGCGCTGCTTCCGGCAGTACTTCTTTGCCAGCTCCACCGATTCGTTCACAGCCGCAGATTCCGGAATTTTATCCATAAAATACAGCTGATACAGTCCCATATGGAGAATGTCCCGCAGCACGGGGTGCAAATCCTTGATACGGCCGGTGAGCAGCTGCTGCAAATAAAAATCCAGGCAATTCCGGTTCTGAATCACGCCGTAGCACAGCCGGGTTGCCAGGGCGCTGTCCCGGCTGTCCAGCCGGTCGCGAACAACATACTCTTTCAGCACGCCGTTGGACCAGCCACCCTGCTTACGGCAGGCAATCAGCGCATTTAAGGCGGTTTCTCTGGCGCCCATATTACGCCTCCAAGGGGTGTCCCCGGAAGTAATCCGGCGCCGCCATTCGCTTGCCGCCCTCTGCCTGCAAAATGCGGATTTCCACCGCGCCCTCGCCACAGGCGATTTGCAGGCCCGTTTTGGTCAGACCCAGAATTGTACCGGCAGGGGCATTATTGGGATTATCTACAACCGCAGTTTTGTATACCTTGAAGCAGGTGCTGCCGATTTTGGCAGTAGCCACCGGCCAGGGGTTTAAGCCCCGCACCTGGTTATGCACCTGCTGAGCAGTCTTATGAAAATCAATGGGACACATACATTTTTCCAGCATAGGCGCGTAGCTCACTTTTGATTCGTCCTGCGCCGTAGCGGCAGCGCAGCCCTGCTCTACTTTGTGCAGGGTATCCGACAGCAAATCAGCGCCCAGCACGGCCAGCCTGTCCAGCAGCTCGCCGGCAGTTTCGTCCGGGTCAATGGCTGTTTTGGCGCAGGCAATCATATCCCCCGCGTCCATCTCCCGGCACAGATACATAGCCGTAACGCCGGTCTCTTCGCATCCGTCCAGCACCGCCCACTGATAAGGGGCAGAGCCCCGGTAGGCAGGCAGCAGGCTGGCGTGGATATTGATGAAGCCCTTGGGGGCAATATCCAGTACCTTTTGGGGCAGGATTCTGCCATAGGCAACCACCGCCACCACATCGGGCTGCAAGGCCCGCAGCTGCTCCACAGACGCCTCTTCCCGGAAGTTTTCCGGCTGGAACACCGCAATGCCGTTCTGCGTCGCCACTTCCTTTACAGGAGAGCATACCAGCTTCATACCCCGACCCTTGGGCCGGTCCGGCTGGGTATAGACACCGACCACTTGGAAGCCATCGGCTATTATTTTTTTCAGACAAGTTGCCGCAATATCCGGCGTGCCCATAAACACAACGCGCATAGGATTCCTCCCAAAGTTTACTCCGATGCCAGCTCTTCCAGCTCTTCCTCTGTCAGCAGGCGCTCCATCACCTGGGTGTACACAATACCCTCCAAGTGATCCAGCTCGTGGCAGAAGCAACGGGCAGTCAGCTCCTCACCCTCCGCTTCAAACCAGTTGCCAAGCCGGTCCTGCGCGCGAACCTTGGCATAAAAGGGGCGCTTCACCAGACCGTACTTTCCCTCCACGCTCAGGCAGCCCTCAGGTCCTTCCTGTTCGCCATCGGTGGCGATAATGGTGGGATTCACCAGTTCGAGAATTTCCTCCCCGTTGTCCACCAGCACCACCCGCCGCAAGATTCCCACCTGGGGCGCAGCCAGACCCACACCGCCGGACTCGATCAGCGTCTCATGCATATCGTCCAGCAGCTTGTGCAGCCGACCGTCAAAATTCACCACCGGCTTGCACTTCATATGCAGCGCCGGATTCTTATCACTTAAAATTCTACGCAGAGCCATGGTATTTTATCCTCTCTAATCAAAGCCGTTTACGTCGATAAAGGCAGATACCCCCCGATTCTCCTTATCCTGGGAGAACTGCCGCAGCAGGTGCGCCAGCAAAAGCCGCAGCTTTTTGCTCATTTTGCACCGCAGGGACAGACGGTAACGGTAATTATAATTTATTTTCGGCACAGTGCAGGGCGCAGGGCCCAGCACTGTGCAATACTGGTCTAAGTACTCCGGTCTTTGCAGTAAGCTCCGCAAATTATCCTTCAACTTGGCTGCGCCGTGAAGCACACGGGCCTCCTCTTGTCCGGTGAGGGTAATCACCGCCAAATCTCCAAAAGGCGGACTTTGCAGCTGCTGCCGCAAACCGATTTCCAAGGCGTAAAAGCCATCGTAATCCTGCTTGGCAGCCAGGGCAATCACGCTGTGATTGGGCACCAAAGTCTGAATCATCGCCTTGCCGGCGGTATCGCCCCGACCGGCGCGACCTACCACCTGGGTGAGCATATTAAAGGTGGTTTCCGCAGAGCGGTAGCTGTCATTATACAGGCTCAAATCCCCGTCCAGCACGCCCACCAAGGTAACATCCGGCAAATTCAGTCCCTTTGCTACCATCTGGGTGCCAATCAGCACGGGAATGTGTTCCTTTTGGAATCTGTCCAAAATCATCTCGTGGGTATTGGCGGCAGAAACGGTATCTGCATCCATTCGCTCCACGGGAATATCGGAGAAACGCTCTTGCAGCTCCTGCTGCACCCGTTGGGTGCCGGTGCCAACCCGCTTTACCGGTCCGCCGCACTGGGGACAGCGGTTGGGGGCAGGCATAGAATGGCCGCAATAGTGGCACATCAGCCGCTCATTGGCGCTGTGATAGGTAAGCCTTGCGCTGCACCGGGGACATTCCGGCGACTGCCGGCATTCCACGCACACCAGCGCCCGGCTGTTACCCCGCCGGTTCAAAAACAAAATCGTCTGCTTACCAGCCAACTGGGTTTCCCGAATGGCATTTTGCAGGGAATTGCTCAAAGAAAGGTCATTTCCCAGCTCCAACTCCCGGCGCATATCCACAATCTCCACCTTGGGCAGGGGACGGCCGCCATAGCGCCCACGAAGCCGGTAGAGCTTATAAATGCCGGATTTGGCGTAATACATACTCTCCACACTGGGGGTGGCAGAGCCAAGGAGCACCAGCGCCTTTTCTTTCAATCCCCGCCAGAGAGCCACCTCCCGGGCGTGGTAACGGGGGGCATTTTCCGATTTATAGGAATGCTCCTGCTCCTCGTCCAAAATCAGCAGCCCTAAATTCTCGCAGGGGGCAAACACCGCAGAGCGAGTACCCACCACCAGCTTTGCCTCACCGGAACGCACCCGTTTCCACTGGTCATAACGCTCGCCGGCGGGCAGGCTGCTGTGCAGCACCGCCACCGTATCGCCGAAATATGCCGCCATCAGACCCAAAAGCTGGGGTGTCAGCGCAATCTCCGGCACTAGGAGCATTGCCTGTCTGCCCCGCTGTATGCACCGCTCAATGAGTTTGATATACACGGCAGTTTTTCCGGAGCCGGTAACGCCGTAAAGCAGCGCCGTACCGGGGCTGTCCGCCTCCATTTGAGAGGACAAGCCTTCAAAAGCTGCCTGCTGTTCTTCATTTAAGGTCAGCGGTCCTGCGATCTCGGCAGGGCGAATCTCCCGACAGCGCAGCACCTCTTCCTCCCACAGCTTCACATAGCCCAGCTCTGCCAGCCTGCGGACTGTGGTGCTTTTCGCGCCTGTAAAGTAGCAAATCTCCTTCACCGGCGCAGAGCCGATGCCGCACAGCAGCTCCAACACGCTGCGCTGCAACACAGAGGACTTGCCCCGGGTAGCGGCGAATGCCATCGCTTCCTCCGCGGAAACGGCAAGAGCAGCCATAGTCTGCTGCTTATCACCGGTCCGGCGCAGGAAGTCCCGCTGAGCGGTAATCCATTTCTTTCCCAAAAGATACGCTACCGCTTTCTCAAATTTTTCGCTGTCAGGCACTGCCTGCCGCAGCGCAGAGCCGCTCAGTTCTCCACCGCCGTCCAGCAGCAGCTGCAAAAGCAGCTTTCCCTCTGCCTGCCGGATATTCTTCTCCTGCCAGGACCGGTCTTCGGTAAGGGCAAAGGTATCCTTGCTCTGAAACCACAGGCCTGCCGGCAGCATAACGCGAACCGCATCGTAAAAGGTGCAAAAATACCGCTCCCGCATAAATGCTGCCAAACGCAGCATTGTAGCGGACAAAACAGGCGTATCGTCCAGGCAGCGCAGCACCGGCTTCAAGGTAGCGCTGTCCCCTTCCTCCACAGCCAGCACCACACCCTCTGTGTGGCGGTTGCTGCGACCGAAGGGTACCATAACCCGCATACCGGGCATCAGGCTCATATTTTCGGAAAAAGCATAGGAATAGGGCTTATCAATGGCAAAATTAGCCGCTTCTACGGCAATTTTTGCTATCATTTCAACCCCTCCTTATTGCATTCCTCCATAGGTATCAGTTCTTGTATTCTTCCTTCAAGGTTGCGCTCAAAGCGCCTTTTGCCACTTCCCGGATTGCCAGGGTAACGGGCTTTTCGGTCAGCTCTTCCTGCATAGCCTCAGCGTGGGACGCAATCTCACGGGCTCGCTGGGCAACCACATTTACCAGCAAATAACGGCTATCCACATTCTTCAACAAATCTGCTACGGGGGGGTACAACATACACATTTCCTCCAATTTCTCAACCCGCTTCACGGGCAATGATTTCCAGTATTTTTTTCGCGCAGGCATCCACCTGGTCATTGAGCACCACATAATCGTAGCGCTTGCTTTGTTCCATTTCCCAGGCCACCCTGGCCTGGCGCACCGCAATCTGCTCCTCCGAGGTATCTCCCCGGCCACGCAGGCGGTTTTCCAATTCCTCCAACGAGGGAGGGGCAATGAAAATCAGCACCGCATCCTCTCTCTCCCGACGCACATTGAATGCGCCGTTGGGCTCGATGTCCAGTATTACACTGCCCAGGCACAGCTTTTCCTCCAACTGGCCCTTGGGTGTGCCGTAATAATTGTCCATATGGGCATCGTATTCCAAAAACTCGTTCTTATCAATCATATCCAAAAACTTGTCTTTGGTAATAAAGTAATAATGCTGCCCGTCCACTTCCCCCGCCCGGGGTTGGCGGGTAGTTGCCGACACTGAAAACCGCAAATCCGGTCTTTCCGCCATCACCTTAGACAGCACAGTGCTTTTGCCCACACCGGAAGCGCCGGAGATTACAAACAGCTTACCCATTGTCCTTTTCCTCCTGTTTGTTCTCCCACCGGGCAGCCAGAACCTCCGTGGTCAAGGCAGACAGAATCACATGGTCTGTGTCCATCAGAATCACCGCCTTGGTCTTGCGGCCGTAAGAGGCGTCAATAAGCATGCCTCTGTCCCGGGCCTCCTGGACCACCCGCTTAATGGGAGCAGAGTCCGGCTCCACAATGGCCAGCACCCGCTGAGCGGCAATCATACTGCCAAATCCAATTCCTAACAGCTTCATTTTGTCCTCACTCAATATTCTGGGTCTGCTCCCGGATTTTTTCCAGCTCAGCCTTAATATCCACCACAATCCGCGCCAAATTCACATCGGTGCATTTAGAGCCGATGGTGTTGGCCTCCCGGTTCATCTCCTGCAACAAGAAGTCCAGCTTCCGACCCACAGCGCCACCGCCGTCCAGCATAGCGTTCATCTGCTGCAAATGGCTGCGCAGACGGACAGTTTCCTCGTCCACCGCCACCTTGTCCGCGAAAATGGCAGCCTCGGTGAGAATCCGGCTTTCGTCCAGCGCAGTATTGACAAGCACCTCTTTGAGCTTATTTTCAAGGCGGGTACGGTAATCAATTACCGTCTGACCGTTGCCCTGCTCCACCTTGGAAACCAGCTCCAAAATGGTATTGCCCCGGCTGCGCAAATCCCGATCCAGCGCCTCACCCTCGGTTTGGCGCATAGCATTGTAGCCTTCCAGCGCCTTTGCCACCACTGCCATTAAGTCGGCAAGTAGCTGCTCCTCGTCAACCTGGGGTCTTTCCAAAGAGAAGACCTCCGGCAGCCGGGACACTGCCGACACACTGATATCATCGGCAACCTGATACTGCTCCACCATCTGACGCATAGCTTCCAGATAGCTCTCCAAAACAGCCTTGTTCAGCGTTACCTGAACCTCGTCGCCACTCTCGCTGCGGACGGAAATAAACACATCCACCTTGCCACGGGAAATGGCATTTTTCACCGCCTGCTTCACCGCCTCCTCACCAAAGGTAAGGATTCTGGGCAGACGCACGGAACAATCCAAATACCGGTTATTTACGGAGCGAACCTCCACCGTAAATTCCCGTCCGTTTACCGTTTCTACGGCCCGGCCATAGCCGGTCATACTCTTAATCAAATTGTTTCCTCTTTTCTGTATCCGTATTAAGATGGGGGCTTATTTTTCACGCTCACGCAATGTTGCCGACACCTGATAGGTATCCACCGCGCCTACGCCGGCAAAAGCCTCGCCGATTACCACTTCCGCCTTCATTTTCGCAGTACCCGGCTGAGCCTCAGAGAAGTCCACTACCACGGAAATATCCGCTTCTGTCATATTGCTTACCAATTCAATGGGACCGCGAACGGTTACCTGCAACGCCTTGGTAATCAACTCCATATCCAAATTGTCAGGCACATTGGTGGCGGTAATATTGGTTACATTGAAGGTCTGCATCAACAGCTGCGGGAACTGTACTTCTACCGTTACCATATCCACACCGGTCAGGTTGTCCACGCCCTCCGGCAGGAAATTGGTCAGGGAATAGCTCCGCACCTCGTTCTCCAAAATTTCGCCCAAATTGATGGTATCAAGAACAATCTCATTCAGATTTTCCAGCATGGCATCGTTACCGGAAATCTGGATCGTCTGGGGATCAATGGTGATGGTACTGGTCTGCTCGGTGGCGCCGCCGCCGGCTATAATCTCCACCTTCAAGGCGACTTCCTTCACCCGAAGAATAGGCAGGGACAAATTGATTATCTCCACATTGGTGGTTACCTTTGCCGCGTCTACCGGCTCACCGGCTTCGTTGCACAGGGCATACTCATATTCCCCTGCCATAAACTTGGTCTGACCGGACAGGTCCACACGGATCACCGCTTTATCAATCTGATCCATAACAGACTCGGGTCCTACCACCTCCACGCTGGGAGAATCCAGCTGCAGGTTCTTAAAGTCCGCAATATAATCCTCCGGAACGGACGTTCCGCCGTAATCAATCTCCACAGGAATCAGCTTGCGGATTCTGTTTTCCACTTTCAGGGTAATCAAATCCGTACTGCTGCTCTGAACGGCAACCTCGTAGGGAGGGATATTACCGGGATAAGATACCGTATAGGTCAGGTTGTGAACGCCGGGATTTTCAATATTGGCAACATTGGCAATCACATTGATATTGGCTTCATTCAAATCGTTCAAAATGGTACGGGTACTCTTCAATACCAGGGTAACCTTGGGTTCTTCACTAACCAGCATCAAGCCCCGTTCCGTAAGCACATTCTTATTTTGCAGCACAACAGGGATATCATAGTAGGTCTTTTCCGACTCCGGGTTTACCACGGTAATCACATATGCCCATAAACCAATGGCAACAGCTGCGGAAATAAGAATCGCCAACAGTTTACTTTTCATTTGCAGAGCCCCCCTTGTCCTTCTTTTGCAGCTTTTGATAAAGCTTTACGGCAAGATTTTTCTGCTTGTCATCATCCTCCTGGCACAGCTCATTGCGCAGCAGGCGCTCCAAGGTCTGAGGCGCCAGGTGGCGTTTCAGCATACCGCCCACCGCCACGGAAATCACACCGGTCTCCTCGGAGACCACCACGACCACCGCATCGGACACCTCACTCATACCCACAGCCGCCCGGTGCCGGGTACCCAAATCCAAGCTCAGCCGGTTGCTCTCTGACAGGGGCAGCACGCAGCCGGCTGCGGTGATCATACCGTCGCGGATAATCATCGCGCCGTCGTGCAGAGATGCCTTGGGGAAGAAAATGTTCCGGATCAGCTGTTCGGAAACCTTGCCGTCAATCATTGTACCGGTCTTGAAATACTCATCCAGCCGGTTATCCCGGGCAAACACGATCAACGCGCCTACCCGTTCCTTGCTCATCATTTCGCAGGCGTGGACGGTCTGCGCCACCACAGCCACCATTTCCTGCTGGGGACGCTCCATACCCCACAGCTGTTTCAGCTTTACATTGCTCAAATGGTCAATCATACGGCGCAGCTCCGGCTGAAACAGCACCACCAGCGCCAAAAGACCTACTGTCAGCACCTGAGAAATCAAATAATTCAGCGTGTGCAATTCCAGCGCACCCGTCAGCCAAAACAGCGCAATAATCACACCCACAATCCAGGCAATTCGAACCATTCCCGTAGAACGGAACAGGGGTATCAACTTATAAATCAGGAAAGCAACCAAGAGAATGTCCAGATAATCCTTCCATCCCATGCCTTGAATTTGCAACCAAAACAATTCTAAAAAATCCATAAGCGCCCCTCTTTCTCTGCATTTTCTCTATTCCAGCACCGGTACTTTCGTGCCAATGGCATAACTAGCCTATTATCTATCCTATTATAGCGGATTTGGCTGCCGATAGCAATAGTTATTCATAATTTTTTTACCGGCGAGAAACCAGCTTCTCCGCTTCCAGCAACAGATTTCCTGTCTGGGCAGAGCAGGCATCGTGGCCAAAGCTAATGCGCACCGTGCCGGTTTCCAGCGTCCCAGCGCTTTCGTGAGCAAGGGGCGCGCAATGCAGTCCCGCCCGCACCGCAATTCCACGCTGTCCCAAAAAATCAGCCGCCTCCTCGCAGTCCATATGGGGGATAAAGGACAATGTGCCGCTCTGGTGTTCTCCGGTGAATACGCGAAACCCCATATCTTTCAGTGCATTTCCGCAGCGACGGACCTCCCGCTGCTGCCGGGCAAGGAGCTTTTCCGGTGTTTGCTGCATTACATAGGACATACCTGCGGAAAGTCCTGCGATCCCCGGCACATTTAAGGTGCCTGCTTCTGCCATATCCGGCAGAAAGTCCGGCATACCTTGCTGTCTTGACAGGCTTCCCGTTCCTCCTTGCAAAAGGGAGACCGGCTCTCTTGCGCACAGCAAAAGTCCCGTTCCCTGAGGGCCTAACAACCCCTTATGACCGGGCATAGCGATGAAATCCGCGCCCAATTTTTCCATATTCACCGGCAGCATACCCGCAGATTGGGCAGCGTCCAAAATAAACGGGACGCCATACTGCCGGCACAGCGCTGCCATCTCCTCAACCGGCAGAATATAGCCAAAGACATTGGATACGTGGGTGAATACTGCCGCGTCCGCGCCTTTGCGCAGGGCGTTTTCAAAATCAGCCAAGGTATCCGCCCAATCAAACAGCTTTCGACCGGCAACAATCGTTTTCGCCTGCCGGGCATAGAGGGGGCGGGTTACCGCATTGTGCTCAAAACCGGAAATCACCACCCGGGAGCCGGGCTTTACCAGAGTTTCAATGGCAATGTTCAGTCCGTGGGTGCAACTGGCGGTCATCACCACCTGCTCCGGCTGGCAGGAAAACAGCTGTGCCGCCCGCTGACGGCAGCGCAGTACCGTTTTGGCCGCGGCCATGGCAGCAGTATAGCCGCCACGGCCGGGATTGGCGCAATTTTCCATCGCGCACCGCACCGCCCGGTATACCGCCTCCGGCTTGTGAAAGGAGGTTGCGCCGTGGTCAAGATAGGTCATAGGCGCAGCTCCTCCGGCACGCCTCCCTCTCCAAGGGAATAGGCCTTGCGGAAGGAAATCCCCGACTGACGCAGCAGCGCCGCCGATACCATCAGATCTCCGCAATTCAGCCGCAGGCTGTACCCGCAGCCCCGCTCCTCCATCCACTTGGGTGTGCGCTGTACTCTACATTCCACTCCCGCCCTGCGTAACACTTCCTCTGCCCGCTGGGCAGGTGTTACAGAGCGGAAGGTTATAATACAATTCCTCATAAAAAACCCTCCCGCACCAATTTATGTGCGGGAGGGTTACTGTGTGTCATTTTTCGTACTCTTCCAACAGGCAAACCGCGTGGCAGGACATACCGCTGCCGTCGCCGGTAAAGCCCAGCTGCTCCTCGGTGGTGGCCTTTACATTCACCCGGCTCTCTTCGATACCGAGCGTCGCAGCAATGTTGCGCTGCATTTGGGGAATGTAGTTTTTCAGCTTGGGTTTTTGGGCAATCATGGTTACATCCACATTACCCACCCGGTAGCCGGCTTCCGTGATTTTTTCCACTACGCAAGCCAACAGCTTCAAAGAATCCGCTCCCTTATAGGCAGGGTCGGTATCGGGAAAATGCCTGCCGATATCCCCCAATCCCGCTGCGCCCAAAAGGGCATCAGAAACTGCGTGGAGCAGCACATCCGCATCAGAATGACCCAAAAGTCCCTTTTCAAAAGGGATTTTCACGCCGCCCAGTATCAAATCCCGGCATTCCACCAGCCGGTGTACATCGTATCCGTGTCCGATTCTCATTGTGTTTCCTCCAACAGCAGCTCTGCGATTTTCAGGTCCATGGGCGTGGTAATCTTGATGTTCCCCTCGTCCCCCTCTACAATCCGCACCGACATACCCAGCCGCTCCACAGCAGAGCAGTCGTCGGTGATGGCTGCGTTTTCTTTCTGGGCTTTTTGGAGCGCGGCTTTCAGCAAATCCCGGTCAAAGACCTGGGGAGTCTGAATGGCCTGCAAGGCGCTTCTGTCCGGGGTTTGGGTAACCACCCCACCCTGCACCAGCTTAACCGTATCCTTTACAGGGATTCCCGGGGCGGCTGCGCCGTAGGTATGGGCTGCCCGGACAGTTCTGTCAATGACCGCAGTGGTAATCAGCGGTCTTGCCCCGTCCTGCACCGCCACCAGGCGCACCTTGTTCGACAGCGCGGATAGTCCGTTTCGCACCGATGCCGGACGGTCAGCGCCGCCCACCACCACTGCCTTTACTTTATCAAAACCGGCGCACAGATTGGTAACGGTTACCAGCAAATCCTCCCGGGTAACCACCACAATCTCCCGCACCGCGTCGCAGGACTGGAACGCCCGGACAGTACGGACAATCATGGGCTCACCCCCCAGCGGCGCCATAACCTTATCAATTCCCCCCATACGGGAGGCGTTGCCTGCCGCCACGATCACCGCGCCGCAGTATTTCAGCGGCAGTATTTTCCGCAATGTGTTGGTAAACTTGGAAATCGCCATATTACAGCTCCTTAATCAGCTTCTTAAAGTAATCGCCTCTGACCATAAAATTCTTGAACTGGTCAAATGCCGCAGAGGCAGGACTCATCAGCACCACATCGCCGCTTTCTGCATCTGATGCCGCCCGGTAAACCGCGGTGGTAAAGTCGCCGCAATCTATGATTTCCGGGTTTCCGGGGGTGTATGCCGGCGCATTTTCCACAGCGGCGCGTATCTGACCCGCAGTTGCGCCGTTTACATACAACTTCTTCACGTGAGCGCAGATTTCAGGTCCTAGCACATCGTAAGGTATGTGCTTATCGTAGCCACCGGCAATCAGCAGCACCTTTTCCGAAAAGCTGCGCAGACCTGCGATGGTACGACTGGGAGAGGATGCGATGGAATCGTTATAAAACCGCACGCCGTCTTTTACCCGCACCAGCTCAATCCGGTGCTCAACACCGCCAAAGGTGGTGGCAACACGACGAATCACATCATCGGACACCAATCCCTGCACTGCCAAAATGGCCGCCATATAATTTTCAATATTGTGCACACCCGGCAGCAGAATGTCCTTGGTATCCAGCACTTTCCGGCCTTTGCAGACGATAACGCCCTCTTGGATACAGCAATCTGCGCTGCCCTGACGGGAGAATTTTTCCGTGATGCCGTTACCGGTAAAGCCATCGGTGATGGCATTGTCAGCATTGAGCACCAATAAATCCGTCTCCTTTTGGAAGCGGAACAAATTCTTCTTCGCCTGCACATATTCATCCATATCCTTATGCACATCCAAGTGGTTGGGCGCCAGGTTCGTAACCACCGCTACGGAAGGACTGCGGGTCATATCCATCAGCTGGAAAGAGCTCAGCTCCACCACCGCAAAATCCGTTTTTTTCATATCGTCTACTTTGGATAGCAGCGGCGTGCCGATATTGCCGCCCAGCCACACGGTTTTTCCCGCGGCTTTCAGCATTTCGGCAATCAATGTGGTTGTGGTGGTCTTTCCGTCAGAGCCGGTTACCGCCAGAATTTTGCAGGGACACAGCCGGAAAAACACTTCCATCTCGCTGATGACCTCTGCGCCACCCTGCCGCAAAGCTGTCAGCGCCGGATTGTCCGGGTGCATACCTGGGGTGCGGAACACCAAATCCGCCGACAGATTGTCAAGATAGCCCTCCCCTGTCTGCAAACGGCAACCCAGCTTTTCCAGTTCCAGCACCCCATCGTCCAGCTGCTCCCGGGGTGTCCGGTCGCAGCCGGTAACGGTACAGCCGCAGCTTAGCAGCAGGCGCACCAAGGGTCGGTTGCTGACGCCCAGTCCCAGCACCGCAATTTGCTTCCCTTGCAGGGAGGTGAAATATGTTTTCAGTAAGCTTGCCATAGCCATTCCTCAATTCAAATCATTCTATTATACAGTATAGCCTTTTTCCCGGGAATTTGCAAGATATTTGACAATCACGCCTGTTTGGGTTACAATATTTCCGCAACCGGGTCGGACAGCCGCGGCTGCATGCCGAAAGGCAGCAGGTGAGGAAAGTCCGGGCTTCACAGGGCAAGGATAACAGGTAACGCCTGCCGGGGGCGACCCCAGGACAAGTGCAACAGAGATATACCGCTTCGTTCCCCTAACGGGGTCCCCATCGAAGCCCAGCATCAGCGGGTTCGATGGGGAGAGGAAATTCCGCATACAGTGCGAGCTTTGCCGCTGGCGGTAAAGTGAGAGATTGTATGCGAGAATTGACGATGTAAGGGTGAAAAGGTGGGGTAAGAGCCCACCCGGCCCATGGTAACATGGGTTTTACGATGTAAACTCTATCCGAAGCAACGCCGTGGAGGAGCATATGGTTTGCCCGACCGCTCCAAGGAGGCGGCTTGATCTTACGAGCGATTGTAAGACTAGATAGATGGCTGTCAAGACAGAACCCGGCTTACAGACCCGTGTTGCGTAAAAAACACCGCCAAAAGGCGGTGTTTTTCCATATTATTCGGCAGTTTCCTCAGCCTTCGGCTCTGCCTTCTGGGCAAGGCCTGCCACATCACTTACAGGAAGAGAAAACACAATTCCCTTTGCCTGCTTACTCATACCCATCTCCTTATAAAGGGCATTGAGAACCCGGTTGCGGATCTCCTTTTCCACCACCATCATCAGCACATCCTTATCCGGCTGCATGGTGATGCCGAAAAAGGCAGCCTCTTCCTCCCGGGCAACGCCACGGGCGCTGAGAATGGTGCCGCCCCGGACACCCTGCTGTCTCGCCACATCCATGGCCTCCTCCGCGAAGCCCGCATTGACGATGGCGAAAATCACCTCGTGGTTATTGGTGGTCATGGTTTATTCCCCCTTTTTCAGTCGGTTATTGCTCAAAAACTGGTACAAATTCACGCCGATCACGCTGGAAAGCGGTACCGCAAAGGCAATGCCCTTGCCGTTTTTGATGGTCTCAAACTTGGTTTCCAGGCACTTCATAATCTCCTCTGTCCGGTCCTCCCGCACAACGCTGAACAGCACCGCCTTATGAAGATTCAGCCCCAGCATATCCACGATTTCCGAGCTGGCAGTTCCCAGGCCCGACACCACCATCTGGCAGTTGACCTCAAACTGGCTCAGCACATCCAAATAAAACTCACTCTTGCTGCGATCCACCACAGTGATGAGCAGCTTTAATTTTTTGATAGCAGCTTCATTTACAGAGTTTGCCATGCCCATCCCTCCGGTTTACATAAAATTGATAATCTGCTGGTCATCTGCATCCAGAATCCGCAGCATTGCCCGCCGTTCCTTCACATGGCTGGAAATCAGCGCTCTGAAACCAAGCAGCTGAATGGTAATCAGCGGGGTCATTGCCACCAGCGCCACCACGCCAAAGGCGTCCCGCAGCACCGCTGCCTCCCCCTGCATTGCCACACAGATACCGGTGGCAAAGGGCAGAATAAAGCCGGAGGTCATTGGACCGCTGGCCACACCGCCGGAGTCAAAGGCGATGGCGGTATACATAGGCGGCACAAACAGCGACAAAGCCAAGGAGATGAAATAACCGGGAATGATATAGTAGACAATGGAAAAATCGAAAACAATCCGCACCACGCTCAGCGCAATGGAAGCGCCTACGCCTACGCACAGACCGGTAATCATAGAGCGCCTGCTTACCAGGCCGCCGGTAATCTCCTCCACCTGTTCGTTCAGCACGTGAATGGCAGGCTCTGCCAGCACCACCAGCACGCCGATAACAAGACCCAGTCCCACCATCACCCAGGGGTGGATAGAAGCTGACAGGTCGTGGCCAATTTTGTAACCGATGGGCATAAAGCCCACATTAACACCGGTGAGGAACAGCACAAGGCCCAGGTATGTAAAAATGACCCCCAGGCCGATTTTCAGCAGTTTCCGCCTGCTCAAACGCAGGAAGGCAAACTGGCAAATCAGGAAGAATACCACAATCATCCCCAACGCGATTGCCACTTCCTTGCAGGTATGGGCAAGGGTATGGAAAAAAGCGCCCGCAATTTCGCCGCTGACACCGTAATCCGGCACAGTATAGGACAACTCTCCCCGGGAGAAAATGCCCAGAATCAGCACCGCCATAATGGGTCCCACAGAGCAAAGCGCTACCAGGCCGAAGGAATTGTCCTTTGCGTGCCGGTCGCCCAGCACCGCGGAAATACCCACGCCCAGCGCCATAATAAAGGGCACGGTGATCGGTCCGGTGGTAACGCCGCCGGAGTCAAAAGCCATAGGCATCAAGTCCATATTGCCGTTAACAGTCAGCATCAGCGCCAAGGCAAACAGCAGCATATAAAACAGCAGCAAAATCGAGGAAAGGGACTTGCGGAACACGATTTTCAGCACTGCAATCACCAAAAAACCGCCCACGCCCAATCCTACGGTATAAATCAGCAATGTACCGTTGACCACGGAGCCGATCTGCTTTGCCAAAACCTGCAAATCCGGCTCGGCAATGGTGATGAGCAAACCCATCACAAAGCAAACAATCAGCAGCAGCCACAGCTTCCGCTGCCGGGACAGACCTGCGCCCACGTGAGTGCCCATAGGGGTCATGGCAAGGTCAGCGCCCAAATTAAAAAGGCCAATGCCCACAATCAGCAGAACGGCGCTGATTGTAAAAGTAATCAGCTCCCCGGTGGTCAGACTGACCCAAGGCGTCAGAGCGATGATATACACAAGCACGGTGATGGGAAGGGCGGATATGAGCGCTTCCACGATTTTATTTTTCAACGCTTGCAAATCGGCTTCCCTCCTGTTTTCGCAAAATTTTGTTTTATTATTTTACCATAAGGACACCCTTGGAACAAGGGCAATTTGCAAAATAATTATCCTTTTTTCATCTTTTCACATAATCGATGCCGTGCTATAATAGAGAAAATTCTATCAAAAGCGAGGAATTTTCTATGAACAAACGGAATCGCATTCTACTTGGCTGCGCTGCGCTTGTTGTAATTTTGGCAATTCTGGCGGCAATTTTTATCCCCTTTGGTCCAAATGAGCCGGAAATATCGGATAAAACCGTCAAAAATGTCATTTTTATGATTGCAGACGGCGGCGGCTACGATAATTTCACATTGGCAGACAAGGTAAAGGCGAAAATGCTTGCCGACGGCACCAGGAAGCTATCCGGCGCCAAGACAGAAATCACTGCCGACAGGCTCTCCGGGTTGGGCATTAACGCCGTGGAAGGCTTGTACTTAAATGAATTCCTGGTAGGCTCTGCAAACACCCTGCTGCTGACCCCCCACGGAGATGAAGCAGAATACAAAAGCTACATCACCGACTCCTCCGCCGCCGGTACGGCGCTGTCCTCCGGATATAAGACCACCTACTGCTACGCAGGTGTGGATTCCCACGGAAATCCCAGGGCGTCCCTGGTGGAGCTTGCCAGAATGAAGGGTATGTCCACCGGCGTGGTTACCACCAAATCCTATGTGGACGCCACGCCCCTGGCCTTTATGACTGCCCACGCCATTCACAGAAATCAATATCAGGACACCAGCCGGCAGGCGCTGCTCAGCGGCATTGATGTGGTCATTGCCGAAGGAACGGAATACGGCGATGTATGCAAAGAGGGCGAAGAATCCTCCCATCCCCAGCTGTCCGCTTCCACCTTGGGTTACACCGTAGCCAAAACCAAAACCGCGCTGGAAGCGGCAGTGGAAAACCCCGACACCAAAAAGCTGTGGGCGCCCATTGTGGGCGTGGACAACGCCACAAAGCTGCTAAAAGAAAGCGCCTATGGCATTCCCTCCGACCACATTTCCTACGATGTGGATGCTGATTTATCCCAGGAACAGCCATCCCTGCTGGATATGACCAAGGCCGCACTTTCGGTACTGGGCAGCAACATCAATAACCCCCAGGGCTTTTTCCTGATGATTGAGGGCGGCGCTCTGGACAATGCCGCAGAAAACGGATATTTGCGACCTGCAATTGGCGAATATCTGGCTTTTGACGAGGCCTTTGGCTACTGTGTGGAATGGGCTGCCCAGCGGGGCGATACCATTGTTATCGCTGTTCCGGACCACGATTCCGGCGGCTTCTACGGCATTGAAAATTGCGAAGAAATGCTGATTAACAGCATTATCAGCGGCAAAATCGGACCTACCCAATTCAGCAGTTCCCTGTCCTTTAAGGAAATCGTTGCAGTGCTAAGCGCCAACGGCGCAGATACCACGGCTATGGCGCTTCACGGCAGCCACACAGATATGGCAGTTCCCATCAGTCTGTACGCCCCCGACAACGCAAAAGAGACCCTGCTGACCAATATGACCCTGCCCACAGAAAAGGGCGATGTGCGGCTGGGAAGCAGTGAGTACTATGTACCCAACGAAAACGGCTCACTAACCTGGTATTCCTCCACTGCCTTAAACGACGATTACATCATTGACAACACCAAAATTGCCCCGGCAATCGCCCAGGTCTTGCAGCTGGGATCCTTTGACGAAGCCACTGCAATGCTCTTTAACAAAATCGGCAGTGTGCAGAATCTCACGGAGTTCACCAGCGAATACGGCGGCGAAATGCTCTTTGTTGATTCCTTTGAAAACAACTCTGTGGTTTATGTGCACTTTGCTTATGAACATAAGGATCGTAAGCTGCTGATTGAAAGAGACGCAGCAACCTACACCTATAACGGCACGGAATATACAAATCCCAAAATCGGCAATCTGCAACCCCTTTCCCTGGTGATTTTGGACAGCTATCAATACCCCGGAAACGGAACCCTCTATGTCCCGCGCAGCATACTCACTGATACCGAGCTGGGCAGCGGCGACACCGTGTCCACAGATTAAATGAAATAAAGCGCAAAAAATCCCCCGGTCCGAGGACCGGGGGATTTGATTTCATTCAATCAAGAATTACTCGTAGATCTCGGTAACAACGCCGGAACCAACGGTACGGCCGCCTTCACGGATAGCGAAACGCAGGCCCTTCTCGATAGCGATGGGGGTGATCAGCTCAACATTCATAACAACGTTGTCGCCAGGCATACACATCTCAACGCCCTCGGGCAGGGAGATGATACCGGTAACGTCGGTGGTACGGAAGTAGAACTGAGGACGGTAGTTGTTGAAGAAAGGAGTATGACGGCCGCCTTCTTCCTTGGACAGGACGTAAACCTGGCCGGCAAACTTGGTCAGGGGCTTGATGGAGCCGGGCTTGCAGAGAACCTGGCCTCTCTCAATTTCCTTCTTGTCAACGCCACGCAGCAGAGCACCGATGTTATCACCAGCTTCTGCGTAATCCAGCAGCTTGTGGAACATTTCGATGTCGGTACATACGGTTTCCTTCTTCTCTTCACGCAGGCCAACGATCTCGACCTTGTCGTTCTTGTTGATAACGCCACGCTCAACACGACCGGTAGCAACAGTACCACGGCCGGAGATGGTGAACACGTCTTCAACGGGCATCAGGAAGGGCATATCAGCCTTACGGTCGGGAGTAGGAATGTACTCGTCGACAGCGTCCATCAGAGCCTTGATGCAAGCGTACTCGGGAGCAGCAGGATCGTTGGACTCGGAGATCAGAGCGTTCAGAGCGGAACCCTGGATAACGGGGATGTCGTCGCCGGGGAACTCGTAGAAGGACAGAGTCTCGCGGATTTCCATCTCAACCAGTTCCAGCAG
>JAZRBN010000073.1:0-10880 GCA_045635105.1 Faecousia sp.
GCGACAATGAAATAGATGATAAGGTAAGAGCTCAGCTCATCGTATTAGAAGCATACAAGACTTTCAAAGTCACTGATATGTTCGGCGATATCCCTTACTCAGAAGCCGGTTACATCTGGTACGACACAGAAGCTAACAGAAAACCAAAATACGATTCTCAAGAGTCAATCTATAAGACTGTATTGGCAGAATTGGTATGGGCAAGAGAAATATTGAATGGCGGCGCTGCAACAACATCACTCGGCAACCAATATTATTCACTCGGCGCATACGATGTTATGTATCATAACGATTATAACAAATGGGGCAAAATCGCTAACTCCTTGATTTTACGGCATGGCTTGAGAATGCGCGACAAAGACCCTGTCCCACCTTCACCAGCTTCTCTGCCCGACGGGTAATCTTGTCATAGATCGGCTGAGCGCAGACCTTCACATCCTCGTGGGCGCAGTCCAGCAAAGAGATGCCCATTGTTATCGTGCGAATATCCAGGTGGCGCTTGTCGATCATATCCTGGGTGGCTAAAATATCCTTAAAATCCAACATAATCTTATACCCTATGCATTGCCTGGAAAATCTCTTCCCGCTGCAAACGGATGGACAGCTCCATCTCCTTGCCCTTCTGTTCCAGCTTCTGCGCCAGCTCCGCCAGAGGAATGGCGCAAGCGGCTACGTCCACCACCATCATCATGGTAAAATACCCCTGCATAACGGTCTGGCTGATATCCAGCACATTCACCCGGAAAGAAGCCAAATCCGTACACACCTCGGCAATAATGCCTACCCGGTCCTTACCCACCACAGTTACAATTGCTTTCATCTATTTCTCCTCACAGGTCGTAATCCGCGCAGACGCGGGTATCCAAAAAGTCCCAGAAATGCGCCTTGGCTGCCAGGTGCGCCGGATGACCGGCATAGTTTTGCAGTGCTTCCCGGCTCTCGAACTGGGAATACAGGGCATAGTCCATACCGCCCTGATAAGCGGCGCGAATTTCCATATGAGTAAGGCCGGGAATCACACCCACCAGCGGTTCCAGCTGGGATTTGATAATCGCCACAGCCTCATCCTTATTGACACCCTCTTTGAAGGTATACAAAACAATGTGCTTTACCATAGTTTTCTCCTTATAAAACAATACCGGAACCGGCAAACCGGTTCCGGTATGTAATGTTTTGGTACTTATTCAGCGACTTCCTCAGCAGCCTCTTCCTCAGCCACAGGCTCCAACAGAGCGCGGATGGACAGGGAGATGCGCTTGTTCTCAGCGTCAACATCGGTGATCTTGACCTGCACTTCCTGACCCTCGGACAACACATCCTCGGGCTTACCGATGCGCTTGTCTGCGATCTGGGAAATGTGAATCAGACCGTCCACGCCGGGAATAATCTCAGCAAATGCGCCGAAGGTCATCAGCTTTACGATCTTGGCATCCACCACATCGCCAACATTGTAGTTCGTCATAAACTTGTTCCAGGGATTCATCTCGGCAGTCTTGTAGCCCAGAGAAATCTTGCGCTTTTCAGCGTCGAAGGAAATGACATAAACATCAATCTCGTCGCCCACAGACACAACGTCAGCGGGAGTCTTAATGCGGTTCCAGCTCAGCTCGGAAACGTGAACCATGCCGTCCACACCGCCGATATCCACGAATGCGCCGTAAGAGGTCAGAGACTTAACAGTACCGTGGTACTTTGCGCCAACCTCAATCTCGCCCCACAGCTTCTCCTGAGCAGCCTTACGCAGCTCGGAGGAAACAGCGCGGATAGAACCGATCACACGACGGCGTGCCCGGTTCACTTCGGTGATTCTCAGCTCAGTGGTCTTGCCAACCATAGCAGCCATATCGCCGCCCTTGGCAACGCCGGACTGGGAAGCAGGGATAAATACGCGGATGCCCTTTACGGTGCAGACCAGACCGCCCTTGTTTTCCTCGGTGATAACGCCCTCAACAGTGGTCTTTTCCTCGCACCAGGTTGCCATCTCGTCCCAAACCTTCATACCGTCCAGCTTCTTCTTGGACAGCTGGCAAACGCCCTCCTGGTCATTGACGCGAACAACGAATACTTCGATTTCGTCGCCCACCTTCAAAATATCCTCGGGCTTTACAGTGGGATCTGCGCTGACTTCATCATACGGAATGTAGCCGGCATGCTTGGTGCCCAGATCGATCTGGACTTCGGTGGCGCCAATGCCGGTAACGATGCCGATAACCTTATCTCCTGTATTTAAAGTCTTGATGGACTGTTCCAGAAGTTCCTCGAAGTTCTCCTCCTGCACAGCCTCAACATTAGTAATTTCGCTCATAGTCTTGTTGACCTCCTTTATAATCCACGCCGGAGTCGATGCACCGGCCGTGATTCCAACATCAGCCACACCGCGAAAAAAGTTAGGATCCAGCTCCGATGCGTTATCCACCAGAACGACCCTATCGCAGTGTTCCCGACAAATCATTGCTAATCGGCCTGTGTTGGAACTGTGAGTATCACCTACAACGACCATGGCCTGACAGATTTTACTTAAACTTGCCGCTTCGCTCTGCCGGGATTCAGTAGCTTTGCATATTGTATCAAAGATTTTCAAATTAGTAAACACTTTTTTTGCAAAATTTTCGCAAGTTTTCCACAATGCCTCCTGGGAGGTGGTCTGACAGACCATACTGATGGGGGTATCGGGAGAAACTTTGCCGGAATTTGCCCACTGTGCCAGCTCATCGGCATTTTCGAAAATCTCACAACGGTTGCACCAGCCGGCAATTCCCTCCACCTCCGGGTGGGCGCGGGTGCCGATAATCACAGGGAGTCTGCCCTCTTCTTCGGCGCGGCTGACAATGCCGTGAATCCGCTTAACGAAGGGGCAGGTGGCATCCACCACCCGGGCGCCGGTTTGTTCCAGTGCCTCCTGTACCGCTTTTGCCACGCCGTGGGAACGGATAATCACCGTCTGCCCCGGCTTTGCCTCCTGGGCCGTTTCAATCACCTGCACGCCCATTTTCTGAAACCGGTCTACCGCGTGGCGGTTATGGATAATGGGACCCAGGGTACAGACCTGTTCACCGGTCTTTGCCGCCTGCTCCACCAGCTCCACCGCCCGGTTGACACCGAAGCAAAAGCCGGCGCTTTCTGCTACGCGAATGCTCATAGGGGAATCTTCTCCTTAATAATCTGCGTCATTGCCTCAATTACGCCTTCAATGTCCAGCTCCGAAGTATCCAATTTCACGGAATCTCTTGCCATTTTCAGCGGCGCGATGGGCCGGTGGGTGTCTTGATAATCCCGCTGGATGATTTCTTTCAGCACCACCTCATACACAGCCTTCTGACCCTTTGCCAGCAATTCGTCAGTACGGCGGCGAGCCCGCACCTCGGGTGTGGCGGTGAGGAAAATCTTCACATCCGCCTTGGGCAGCACCACAGTACCGATGTCCCTGCCGTCCATAATCACATTATGGGCCTTTGCCACATCCCGCTGCATATCCAGCAGCATCTCCCGCACCACCGGATGGGCGGATACAAGGCTTGCCTTCTGGGAAATATCCTGGGTACGGATTTCATCGGTTACATCCATACCGTTCATAATCATATGCTGCTTGCCATCTCCGTCGTATTCAATGTCAACGGTCAGCTCATCGATGTAGCGCTCTACGCCGTCGGCATCCTTGGGGCTGATGCCCAGCAAATCCAAAAAATACGCCACGGTGCGGTAAATCGCACCGGTATCTACATAGTAATAGCCCAGTTCCCTGGCAAGGCGCTTTGCCACAGTGCTCTTGCCTGCGCCGGCAGGGGCGTCAATTGCAATTGCATAGGTTTTTGCCATATTTTGTTTCCTCCTTATTGCTCCTGCTGCCGCAGCTTTAACAGGGCATTTGCTTCTAATGTTACCACTTCTTCCGCCGTCAGTCCCAGCGCATCACCGGTTTCCTGGGGCGACTTAGGCAATCCGCCCTCCAAGCCAAACCGCAGGGTCAGCAGCTTCTGCTCCTGCTGGCTCAAACCGGAAAGCAGCTCCAAAATCCGCTGACGGGTTTGAAAATACGCGGTGTTCTCCACCGCCTGCGTGTCATCGGCAGTCTCCTCCCGAGGCCCACGCAGCTGCTCTATTTGCTGCCGGGCGCGTGCCTGGCTGAGCATAGATGCATAGACAGCAGCCTCATCAGCACTTGCGTGAATGGCCTCTGCCACTTCTTCCAGGGTGGGGTTTCTGCCCAGCTCTGCCAGCAGCCGCTGGTCCATATCCCGGTAGTCCTCCATACCCTGGCGCATTCTCTGTCCCACGCCGCTTTCCAGGGCCTGCAAAAGCACGGCTTTGCACAAATACTGGTCAATCCACCAGTTTATATGGTTTACATAATCTCCGTCTGTGTAATTCAGAATCCCCTGCCACAGACCCACGCTGCCCTCTTGAATCAAGTCCAGCAGCAGCACACCCCGTCCGGTCAGAGCGCATGCGCGCTGCACCACCCGACTAAGGCTCAAATTTGCCAATTTCTGCGCTGCGGTTTCGTCGCCTGCGGCATACTGCCGGGCAAGCGCTTCCGCGTCGCCAAATGCCGGCAAAGCGGCAATTTCTTCCAAATACAGCCGCAGAGGGTCATTTCCCTCCAGCCCCTCCAAAAGCTGTCCTTTTTCCGCCAGCTGCTGCTCCTGCCGCAACCGCAGAGCCGCTTCACCGCTAAAAATCCCCTTGGGCAAATCGGAAATATCCAGTCCGATACCCTTTTCCTCCAACATTAAAAGCGCCTCGGCAGCATCGTCCTGGGACAGCTCTTCCAGTAAATTCAGACAACGAAGAGCCGATATGGTATCCCCCGGCTGCAAGGCACTGATTGCCTGTTCCCAGGGTGTTTCTTCAAATACAAATTCCATCAGTTCAGAAAATCCTCCAATCCCAGTCCGGCGCCCAGCTGCTGCAATTTTCCCATGGCCTGTTTTTCAATCTGACGGGCGCGTTCCTTGGAAACGCCCAATTTTTCGCCAATGGCCTCCAAGGGGTAGCAGATGCCGTCCTCCATACCGAACCGCAGCCGCAAAAGCCGCTCCTGCCGCTGGGGCAGCTGACCCAGCAAGACATCCATTGTATGCTCCAACTCCCGGCGCACCAGTTCTTCCTGGGGCTGGGGCGCCTGCAAATCCTCCAAGAGCATCTGCAAAGTGCCGTCCTCTTCACCGGCGGGGGCATCCAAAGAATACACCTCCGGTACCACAGACAGATACTGTCGGACCTTTTTCGTCCCAATACCGGTTTTTTCAGCGATTTCTTCCGCTTCCGGCTCCCGCCCAAGGGTTTGCTGTAATGCGGTTTTGGCAGTCAGCACCTTACGCACCCGCTCAGCGGTATGTACCGGCACACGAATGATACCCCCGTGGTTCAAAATGCAACGGCTTACCCCCTGCCGAATCCACTTGGTTGCATAGGTGGAAAACCGGTAATCCAAGGTGTAATCAAACTTCTTCGCCGCAATCAACAGGCCGATACTGCCCTCCTGAATCAGATCCAGCAGCGGCACGCCCCGGCCGGCATACTCCTTAGCAACCGAAACCACCAGCCGCAAATTGGCGCTGACCATACTGCGGATTGCCTCCTCATCACCGGCGGCGCACCGCATGGCAAGCGCGCGTTCCTCCTGGGGGGTCAGACGGGGAATGGTGCGAATCTGCTGTAAATACTGCTGCGCCTCGTCCTCTCCGTGGCTGACAAGCGGCTGGGTTTCTTCCAGTAAGGTTACGCTCATAGCTTCGTTCCTTTACTTTCCTTAAACTTATTTCTGATGGCAAGCAGATCATCGTCGGAGCTAACCTGCCGGCTCTGCTGCTCCTTCAAAATAATGGCAACGCAGTCCCGGAAAGCGGTCTCATTCACAGGGCCTGTCTGCTTTTGGCTGATGCCTGCCAAGTGGGACATCTCCTCTGCCGTAAAATCGTCCAGCACCGCCAGGGACACTTCCATACCACAGCTGTGGCGGTTTTGCAGCTGTTCATAGGCTCTGCCCAACACCGGCACGGAGAACTGCTCTCCCGTAAGGCTTGTACAAATATCCAGCAGCGCCGGCTCCCGGAGCGCCTGGGCAATCACGCCCTCCTCTGCCAGGGCAGAGCGCATATTATCATAACGAATGGACCGGTCCTTGGGCTGCAACGCCTTCATCGGTGCCAAATCCACCTTTTCCTGCTTTTTCTTTTCCCGGGCGACGCGACGCTTAAAGGCCTTGTTCAGCTCCAATTTCATTGCATCCTGGCTGATACCTGCCGATTCCGCCACACGGCCGCCGTAGACCTCCCGCTTGATGGCGCTGTCTAAGGTGCAAATCAGCTCAGCAGCCTCCTGCACATAGCGAATCTTTTGGTCGTCCACAGCCAAATCATACTTTTTGCGAATGGCATTTAACTGATATTCCACCCGGTTGGAGGATTCTTCCAGCAGCAGCTTAAACTTGTCCGCGCCGAATTTCTTCAAAAACTCGTCCGGGTCTTTGGCGTCCTTTACATGCAGCACCTTCACCTGCAAGCCAGCCTTCTCCAAAATAGGAATGGCACGGGCGGTGGCATTCTGACCTGCCTTATCACTGTCGTAGAGCAAAATAATCTGCTCCGCATAGCGGCCCATCAGCGCTGCCTGCTCCTCTGTAAGGCTTGTACCCAAGGACGCAATGGCATTGTCAAAGCCGTACTGGTGTAGCGCAACCACATCGATGTTGCCCTCCACCAAAATCAGGCTTCCTGCCTTACTCTTTTTGGCAAGGTTCAGACCGAACAGATTCTTGCGTTTATTAAAAATCAGCGTTTCCGGAGAATTTAAGTATTTGGCGGTATCTTCATCTTTTTTCAGCGTTCTGCCGCCAAAGCCGATCACATTCCCCCGCACATCAATGATAGGGAACATCAGCCGGTCCCGAAACCGGTCGAAAATATTGCCGTTTTTCTGAGATTGGGTTACCAGGCCCGATGCAATCAGCTCCTGCTGGGTATACCCCTTTTCTTTCATTGCCTTGGTCATAGCATCCCAGCTGTCCGGGGCATAGCCCACACCGAAGGTGGTGAGAATCCCCTTGCTCATACCCCGTCCCAGGGCATAGTCCAGCGCCGGCTTTCCAATGGGGGCATAGAGCTGGGAATGGAAGAACCGGGCGGCGTCCTTATGCAACGCCCAAAGGCGCTCCTGCTGGCGGTAACGGCTTTGGTACTGCTCGTCCTCCGGCACTTCCATACCGGCCCGCTTTGCCAGGAAGCGCACCGCGTCCGGATAACTGAGGCCCTCCAATTCCATCATAAAGTTGATAACGCCGCCACCCTTATGGCAGCCGAAGCAATAGCAAATTCCCTTATCGGGAGACACGGAGAAAGAAGCAGTCTTCTCCCCGTGGAAGGGGCAAAGACCAAACAGATTGGCGCCGGAGCGTTTCAGCGTTACATATTGCCCCACCACTTCTTCAATGGGGTTGCGGGCTACCAATTCATCAATAAATGACGCGGGAAATGCCATATTTCTTCCTCCTTTCCTGCTTTTTACCTGATATTATATCACATTATCCCCGAACATGCCACCCCATAGGGGTAAAAAGTTGGGTGTATTTATCCACCGCGTAATTGTCGGTCATACCGGCAATATAGTCGCACACGGTGCGCTCCATTCCCTCCAGGGACATCTGGGGCTGGAAATCCTCCGGCAGCGCCTCCGGGTGGGTATAGTAGTATTCATACAGCCGTTTGAGCATATCCCGGGCTTTGGCCTCCTCGCCCTTTGCCACAGGATTGCGGTAAACCCGCGCAAACATAAATTCCCGCAGCTGCTGCAACACCTGCTCCACAGGGGGCGAAAGGGTAATATCCCCCGCCTCCCGGGAGGTGGTGATCATATCGCACACAAGGGTGTTGATTCGCCCGGAATAGGTTGTACCCAGCAGCTTTGCCACAGGCTTGGGAATATCGCTGCTATTTAAGATACCTGCCCGCACCGCATCGTCAATATCGTGATTTACATAGGCGATCCGATCTGCCCAGCGGACGATCCGACCCTCCATAGTCTCCGGCACAAAGGAGCCGGTATGACCCAAAATGCCCATACGCACTTCATAGGTAAGGTTCAACCCCTCACCGCCGTTTTCCAGCACATCCACCACCCGCAGGCTCTGCTCATTATGGCAGAAGGGCTGTCCCATAGCCTCCGACAGCGCTACCTCGCCGGCGTGTCCGAAGGGCGTATGACCCAAATCGTGGCCCATAGCTGCCGCCTCCGCCAAATCTTCATTGAGATTCAGCGCCTTGGCAATGGTGCGGGCGATTCTGGCTACCTCCAAGGTATGGGTCATGCGGGTGCGGTAGTGGTCGCCCTCCGGGCGCAGAAACACCTGGGTCTTATGCATCAGTCTGCGAAACGCCTTGCTATGTACGATTTTGTCCGTATCCCGCTGATAGGCAGTGCGCACATCCTCCGCTCTGGGCTCTTCCGGATGCAGTCTGCCTCTTGTCTCATCGGCAAAGGCTGCCCGTTTGTCCAGCTGAATATGTTCCAAGGCTTCCAATTCTTCCCGAATGGTCATATGCTTCACCTCTCTACCGGAAACGCCCGGTATTCAAGTCCTGTTTCCATGCCCTCCACAGTGCCGGAGGTCATATCTGTGATTTTATCCAAAAAGCGCTGGGTGTCCGGCTTTGCCACCAGAATTTCCAGCTCCACCTCCGCGCCGAACTGGGTGTCCCGGATAACCGCGCCGAAGGCCTCTGCTTCCAATTTGATACGCTCGTAAAAGGTGTAGGGGCAAGGCACATACAGCACACTCCACACCCGTTTCATAGATTTTCCTGCCGCATCCACGGCAATTTTCGCACCCTTGGTGTAGGCTCGCACCAAACCCCCTGCCCCCAAGAGGATGCCCCCAAAATACCGGGTTACCACGCAGCACACATTATACAGGTTCTCCTTTTGCAGCACCTGCATCATAGGATTTCCTGCCGTACCGCCGGGCTCACCGTCATCGGAAAACCGCATAGCGCCGCTTTTGAGCACATAGGCCCAGCAGTTGTGGGTAGCGTCATAGTGCTGCTTCTTCATTTCCGCTATATGAGCAAGGGCCTCTTCCTCGGTTTCCACAGGCCAGACCCTGCCGATAAACCGGGACTTTTTTTCAATAAATTCGTCCTCACCGTAGCCGGTGGGCACCAGATATTCCTCCAAGACTTAACACTCCTTTGTGATATAGTCTTTCAGTCTGCCGTAAAGAATGGGGTCTACAATGGTCTCCACCACAATCCCCTCGCCGGTATAGTCCACATTCAGCACCTGCGCGCCGGAATGGAGGGTCTCCACCATACCGCCCATAGAGTACGGCAGGGTTACCACAATATGATGCCGGCTGTGTCCCAGAACATCTTCAATGGCTTTGAGCAGCGCGTCCATACCGTAGCCGTGCTTGGCGGAAATTTTCACCACATCCTGCCCTACGGGAATGTCCTCAGCGCTGACCAAATCCGCCTTATTGTAGCATTGCAGCACCTTGGTGCCGGGCTTTGCCAGCTTTCCAATCAGGCTCTCCACCACCGCAATATGCTCCTGCCGGTTGGGGTCGGAGGCATCAATCACGTGCAGCAGCAAATCCGCATATTCCAGCTCTTCCAGCGTTGCCCGGAAGGCATCCACCAAATGATGGGGCAGCTTTGCGATAAAACCAACAGTATCTGAAAGAATTACATCCAGATTGTCCGACACGGTCAACTGGCGGGAGGTGGTATCCAAAGTGTCAAAAAGCCGGTTGTTGGCGGGGATTCCCGCATCGGTCAGCTGGTTCAGAAGCGTAGATTTTCCCGCATTGGTATAGCCCACGATGGCCACCACCGGCACGGAATTTTTCTGCCGCCGCTCCCGCTGCACCCCGCGCACCTGCCGCACCTGTTCCAATTCATTCTGCAATCTGGCAATCCGCTCCCGGATATGCCGTCTGTCCGATTCCAGCTTTGTTTCGCCGGGACCCCGAGTGCCGATACCGCCACCCTGCCGGGATAAAGATTTACCCATACCGGACAGCCGGGGCAGCAGGTACTTATACTGAGCCAGCTCCACCTGCAACCGACCCTCCCGGGTCTTGGCACGCTGGGCGAAAATGTCCAAAATCAACGCGCTCCGGTCCAGCACCATTACACCCAAAATCTCCTCCAACGCCCGGATATGGCCGGGGGACAGCTCGTTATCAAACACCACCATGGTAGCCTGGGTGAACTCCGCCAGCATTTTCACTTCCTGGGCCTTGCCCTCACCGATAAAGCTGTGGGCATCGGGGGCGTGGCGGTTTTGCAGCACCTTGCCGGTGCAAAAGCCGCCGGCGGTTTCCAAAAGAGCTTCCAGCTCCTCCAAGGTCTCGTCGGTAGCTGTCTGCTGGGCGGTAAAGCAATCAGCGTTTAAGCCCACCAGCACTGCCCGTTCCTGTATCTGCTCGTCAAAATTTCGTTCCATAGCCCCTCCGGTGCAATTTGCATTCTTTCTCATTAAATAGTATAACACATAGCGGTATCGCTACACAACCAAAATCTTTCCCTTTTCCATAAAAAAAGTCAGGAATGCTGTTGCAGTACGGGCTTTTCGATTATTTTAGATAGTATACCACACATTGCGCCTGCACGACAACTGGTTTTGTAGCGAAATTTATTGGGAAAAACAAAAATCCCACACGACGCAACCGCAGTGTGGGATTTCAGCTTCTTACTTCAGGGCAAAACGCCTGTTGAATCGGTCAACACGTCCACCCGGGGCAACCAGCTTCTGCTTGCCGGTATAGAAAGGGTGGCACTTAGAGCAGATTTCAACCTTGATGTCCTTCTTGGTAGAACCAGTGGTAAAAACGTTACCGCAGGCGCACCGAATTGTGGTCTGTTCGTAATTGGGATGGATAC
>JAZRBN010000074.1:0-29969 GCA_045635105.1 Faecousia sp.
TGGCCTTTTCCAGACGATCGCGATACAGCTTGGGCCAGTCGCCGGAAATCAAATTGCCGCCCACCACATCCCGATGATTGCCAAAATTGGTAAGTACGATAGTCTCAGCGCCTTCCCGGTCAAACCGGAGCACGTTCACCCGCTCGTCCACATCACCGATGGGGTGCAGAATGTCGGGATTGCCCACACCGGGATTGGTGCGGACCTTACCGTCTTTCATACGGAAACGGCGGACAAATGCAATATTGGGGGCATGACCCACAGCCCATCCCATCTTGGCAGGCTTCAAATCTGCAAGAGCCATAACGGCAGCATCGGCAATCTTATTGTACAGGAACTGATAATACTGTTTTTCCAGTTCACCGTGTTCCAAATCCGCAAAAGGACCGGTATGGGTATGGGTGGAATGAATGTACACCGCGTCAGCCGGAACACCCGTTACCTCAGAAATATACGCGCGGAACGCATCGGTAACAGAAGTGAGCAGTCCACCGTGATCTACGCTGATAAGGAGCACCTTATTCTTACCGTCAGACAAAGCCAAAGTATTCAGTTCCAGTTCATCCAGCACGCCCTCTGCGAAGCGGTCCTTAAAATAGCCAAACAGACCAATGCCCAGCATAGGGGTAATATTGACTCTGCTGAAACCCACCTGTAATGTATTCATGGCTACCTCCGATTATACCCGGCCTTCCAGCTGGTTATCGTAGTGCAAATCGTAAGCCTTCTCCTCGGGAGTGAACTTGCGCAGGGTGTTGATGGTCTCGCCACCCTTCCACTTACGGTCATTTACATCCTCGGTAGTACCCATAACGGTAACATTCACCTGACGATGACGGGCGCGAACGTGGTCCCAGTCGATGAAGTAAACGTGAGCAAACTCACCGCCGTCCAGAACGCCGTCCTTGATGGTCATAGTCTCGCTTCTGCCGAAGAAGCAGGAACGCAGGTGGCCGTCGGTGTTCATAGAGGTATAGTTGCCGGGCTCGTCCACATAGCGGCCGAACTGGGCGTGGATGGGACCGGGATGACGGTAATCACCCTCATTGGTGTAGTCGGGGATCATCTTGCGCATAATGTCCAGCAGGTCGTGCTGCAAGTATTCCAGGTCGAAGGTGTCGATATCGTGGGAGCACTCCTGAATCATAACAGAGCAGGTGGTGTGGTGAGAAGCGATGCACACAGTACCGTTCTTCACGCCGGACTCCTTAACGATGGCCATAACTTCCTTGGAAATGTCGTGGAAGGTGGGGATCCAGCCACGGCTCTGCAATTCCAATTCTTTCTGATAAACCTTAAATTCCATTTTTCTTTCCTCCAAAAACTTTAATTTTTCTTCTTATCAATTATGGCGTGCGTCCCACGCCTTACGGACTGCGGCAATCATCTCATCCACCATAGCGGCACGGTCTGCGGCCTTGGCTACGCCGGAGGAGGAGCCGGTGGCATCTGCACCGGCAATGATGGTGTTGTACACGTCAGTACCGTTGGCAATACCGGCAGCGGTCAGCACCAAAATGTTCTCATTTACATTCTTTACGCACTTGGTAGCAGCTTCCACATACTCCGGTCCTACGCTGACACCGGTGCCGATCAGCTCGGAAGGCTCGGCAACAATAATATCCGGATTTAAGGTGGCAATCTTGCCGGCATCTGCCATAGAGTCTGCGCACACGATGGTCAGCAGTCCCACCTCCTCAGCGCGCTTGATGGTCTGCGCCAGCACATCAAAGGACAACGGCTTTTCCACGTGGTTCAGCATAACACCCTCGGCACCGGCGGCAACCAGGGACTCCGGCAGGATATCTGCCAGACCTCTGCCCACGGGAATGGGGTCCATATGGGGGGCAAATACGTGAATATGCTTGGTGTTCTCCTTTACCCGGCGGATGTCCACCACAGGGCAGGTGAAGATAATATCCACACCGTACTTCTCCGATGCGGCATCTGCGGCCTTTGCCAGGTCCAGAATTTCATCGCCGTACAGGTAGGATTTGGGACCGATTTCAAAAAACGGTGCCTTAATGGTACAGTTCGCATTCATTGGATTCAACCTCTTTTCATATCGAAAGACATACTTTCTGACTATATCTAAATAATAACCTCCAAAAGGCCTTTTGTCAATTGATACCAATGGTTTTTTCCCTTTTTGACTGATAATTTTTTCCTGTCCGCTTGAAGCGGTGAAAGAATTGTGCTATAATCAGCAAAACAGAAATTACAAGGAGGTTTTTCTATGAAACCGGAAAGTCTGAAAACAATTTATGATGCCTATATCATTGAGCGGGACTGCATCAATGAAATGATGGAACACATTGACGATGAACAGTTTGCCAAAGCTGTGGAGCTATTGAGCAATGCCCCCCGCATCGGCACCTGCGGCTGCGGCCACTCCGGCATTATTTGCCAGCATCTGGCGCACCTGATGTGCTGCATTGAGCGTCCTGCCCGATTCATCTCCCCTGCTGAGGCTGTCCACGGCGCTACCGGCTTTTTGCAGCAGGGCGATGTGATGGTGTTCGCTTCCCGCGGCGGCAAGACCAGAGAGCTGCTGCCCATTGTGGATATCTGCAAGGCAAAGGGCGTGTCCATCATCACCGTTACAGAGAACATGGAATCCCCCCTGGCCCAGGCTGCCGATGTGGTGCTGAAACAGCACGTCAACCGGGAGACCGACAAGTGGAACGCCCAGGGCACCACCTCCACCACCGCCCTGTGTATGATTTTCCACGCATTGCAGGCGGCTGTGATTGAGGAGACCGGCTATCAGGCAGAGCAGTTTGCCCTGATTCATCCGGGCGGCGCTGTGGGTGAACGGCTGAACAATAAGGCGCTGTAAGAACTATGACAATTTTTGAGCATATCAAAGCCCAGCACGCCAAGGTCAAGGGTGAATCCAGGCAGAAGCGGTGGGAATACTTTTGGGATTACTATAAATGGCACGCGCTGATCGCCCTGCTGATTTTGGTTGTGGTGATCCAGAGCATTGTCGGCGCAGCGGTCCGTAAGGATGTGGCTTTCTCCGGAATTCTGCTGAACTGCAAAATCGGCATAGAGGATGAGGCCTTCCTGCAAGGCTTTTATGACCAAGCCGGAATCGACGGCAAAAAACAAGAGGCTAGCTTTTACACCGACCTAATGCTGAAAGACGGCAAAGGGCAGAATGACCGGACCGCCCTGCAACGGATTATGGCAGGTGTTTCCACCAAAGATACGGATATCATTGTGGGACAAACCGACTCTTTCCGGATCTGCGCATACAGCTCCGTGGGCATCTTTGCGGATTTGCGGGAGCTGCTGGACAAAGAAACGCTAAGCAAGCTGGAAGACAGGCTCTACTATATTGACGGCGCTGTTTTGGAGCAGCTGAACGCCCCTGTGGGTACCCAGCAAGCGGTGGTTACCTACCCCGACCCCCACGAGCCGGAATCCATGCAAGACCCCATTCCGGTGGGTATCGACATCAGCGACCGGGAAGACTTTGTCTCTGCCTACTATTTCCCCGACACCACCTTGTACATAGGTGTCATCTTCAATACGCAGCGCCCGGAATTAAGCCGGCAATTCATTGACTACCTCTTTTCCTAAAACAAAAACCAGGCATTGTGCCTGGTTTTTTATTGCATTTTCCGTAAAAATAAGCCGTTATGCTTATCAAGGACGAAGTCCCATACCACCCTCCAAGGTGATGGTTTCACCGCTCATATATTTCAAGTCCGGCGACGCCAAAGCCACACAGGCCCTGCCAATTTCCTTTTCTGCATCGCCAAAGTGTCCCATTGGCGGCATTTTTACATTGGCCCGGAACGCATCCGGATTTGCTGCCGCCCAGCCCTCCAACTGCGCTGTCCAGGCAAGCGGACACACCACATTCACATTGATTCCGTCCTTACCCCATTCTGTTGCCGCCACACGGGACAGGCCGCGAATACCTTCCTTGGCTGCGGCATAGGCGCTTTGGCCAAAATTGCCAAACAGACCCGCGCCGGATGCGAAATTGATCACAGAACCCTGTGTTTTCACCAAATAGGGATAACAGGCCTTCATATAATAAAATGTTGCATACAAGCCGGAATACACCGCCAAATCAAACTGCTGGGAAGTGTGGTCAGCCAAAGGAACGCCGGAAGCAGAGGCCTGCGCGTTATTAATCAGAACGTGGATATCCCCAAATGCATCGACCGCCTGTTGGACCACATTCTGAACCACGCTTTCGTTGTCAGCCCCCACGCACACATCTGCCTGCACCGGAAGCACCTGTACGGCATAGAGCCGTTCCAGCTCCTCCTTCGCCTCTGTGAGCTTTTGCATATTTCTGCCTGTGAGCACAAGATTTGCGCCTTCCTTTGCAAAGGCAGTTGCAATGCCGTAGCCGATAGAACCGCAGCTGCCGTCCTTTAATACCGCGCGGCCGCCGCCGGTAATAATCACTGTTTTACCTGTAAAATAACTCATTGTATTCCCTCCTTTACTCCATAATCTTCCCATCGGGGCTGATTGTTATAATCCGCAGCGGAATATCCTTGCCGCTGGCAGCGATGGCCCGTTCCACCGCATAGGGCAGTCCCCCACAGCAGGGCACAGTCATACGGGTAACCGTAACAGAGCGAATATCATTATTTATGAAAATCTGGGTCAGCTTTTCCGCATAATCCACTCCGTCCAGCTTGGGGCAGCCAATGCAGGTGATTTTGCCCCGTATAAAATCATTATGGAAATTGCCGTAGGAATAGGCCGTGCAGTCAGCGGCAATCAGCAAATCACCCCCGTTAAAATAGGGCGCGTTGGGCGGCAGCAGCTTTATCTGCACCGGGAAATTCCCCAGACAGCTTTGCGCGACTGTCGCGGTCTTTGCCTGTTTGGCTGCCAAAACAGCAGCCTCATTGTAAGCAGGCGCTTCCCTTTCTTCAAAGGAAATGGCATTCATAGGACAGGCGGGCAGACAGTCTCCCAGTCCGTCGCAATAGTCCTCCCGCAGGAGCTTTGCTTTCCCGTCCACAATCCCAATTGCGCCCTCGTGGCAGGCCGTGGCACACAGGCCACAGCCGTTACACTTTCCTTCATCTATGGTAATGATTCTACGGATCATCCTCATTCCTCCCTTGCTTTTGCCGCCTGGCAATCTCCATCATAGCCTCATACATCTCATCACCCACGCATTTTCTTGCATACTGACACCACTGAACACAGCTGAGAGTATCGTTGTAAGCAACGAAGCCGCAATGCTCGCAGGGCATCTGGGTATCAATAGAGAACAGCTCGATCACATTGCCGCATTGGGGGCAGACCTTTTCAATAATCGTAGGGGTTCGGGGTTTTCCTTGACATCCATCCAACATAGCAATCCCTCCTTTTCTGCTGTCATTATACAAAGAATTTCCCCCGGCAGATGTTGCAAATATCACATCTGCCGGGGGTTTTTCATCATAATATCCGGAAGCAGTTTCTGTCAAAATCGATCAGGCCGTCTTCCTGCATTTTTACCAGCTCCCGCGTCAATGCGCTGCGGTCAACGCACAGATATTCCGCCAATTCTCCCCTGCCGAAGGGAATTTCGCAGTACCGGCACTGCTTCTGTTGGGCGTGAATGGACAGATAGGTCATCACCTTTTCCCGAATGGTGCGTTTGGATACCACTTCCAGCTTCCGCATCAAATCCCGGTTTTTATTGGCAATGATATGTACCATATTCTTAATCAGCTGGTAGTGGAAATCGCAGGCATTGGAGCAGCTGTGCATCACCCGGTCAAAGGGGATAAACAGAATTTTCGCATCCTGAGAAACTGTAAAGGACACCGCTGCCAGATTATCCTCGCAGCAGGCAAAGGTCTCGCCGAACAGTTCGTCCTTATGCACCCGCACCAGCAAAGTCCTGTTCCCCCAGATGTCCTCCTTCACCATATCCACGCTGCCGGAGAGAACGATCCCGATATGCTTCAAATTCTCCCCCTCCAGGGCAATCATCTGCCCCTTGGAAAAACTGCCCGTATGGTAGCCGGTGCAGCTCAGCACTGCCTTCCGGTCCTCAGGCCGAATGCCCTCAAACAGCGGCGAATTTACTTCCATTAAAAAATCCAGCATCCATATCCCTCCTTTTTGCCTATTATATAAAAAAATATGCATTGTTGCAACCCATAAACAAAAAGGACCTGCCTTGCGGCAAGTCCTTTGTATTCAGGATTCCGTAGGTTTATTATGCCGACGGGCGCTGGTTCTGCCTTCCAATTGAATTTCCCCAACTGCCAGCAGAGAGCGTTTTGTCAGCGCAGGGCCTACCAGCTCATAAATCAGCACAGCCAGCAGCACCACATTTCGCGCCATTGCGCCATTTTCCAAGGTAGCTGCCGTCAGCGCCATACCCAGGGCAACACCTGCCTGGGGCAGCAAGGTAATACCCAAATTGTCGGTTATGGGCTTTGGCTGATTGGTCAATCTACAACTGGCCGCAGCGCCAAAATACTTGCCTGCGGAACGGGCAAGGATATACAGCACACCCACCAAAAGCACCAACGGCTGGGTAAGCACTGTTAAATCCAGCTCCGCGCCGGAAATCACAAAAAACAGCACATTCAGCGGCGTTACCCAGTTGTCCACACGCTCCATCAGTTCCTCAGATGTGGAACAGATGTTGCAGAAAATGGTTCCGGTGGTCATACACACCAGCAGCAAAGAGAAGCCGCAGTGGATGCCCGCAACCGTAAATTTCACAGAGCTGAGACCCACAGTCAGCAGCACAAAGGCAACCGATATGGTCATACGCTTACTACGAGAGTGGAAAAACTGCTCCACCCAATTCAGTAGCCAGCCCATAACAGCGCCAAGGCCCAGGGACAGAATGATTTCCAGGATCGGCTCTACTACCACCCCCAGCACACTCACCTGTCCGTGAGAAATGGCAGTGGCAATACCGAAAGAAACGCTGAACAGCACCAAACCCACTGCATCGTCAATAGCAACCACCAGCATCAGCAGCCGGGTCAAAGGACCGTCTGCTTTGTACTGCCGCACCACCATCAGTGTGGCAGCCGGCGCAGTGGCGGAGGCAATTGCGCCCAGGGTAATAGCGCAGGGAATGGAAATCACATTGGGAAAGCACAAATGCAGCACAATCAGCACCGCATCCACCAGCAGCGTGGTAATCACCGCCTGCAATATACCAATAATAATGGCGCTGCGGCCCATAGTTTTCAGCTGAGACAGGCGGAACTCATTGCCGATGGTAAAGGCAATAAAGCCCAGCGCCGCCTGGGTAATGACGGAAAAGCTCTCCACCTGATGCAGAGAATTAAAGCCCAGTCCCTCCACCTTCAACGCGCCGATGCAAAATGGGCCAATCAGAATGCCTGCCAGCAAATACGCTGTTACCACCGGCAGATTCAGCAACTTGGTCAAGCGGGACAAAAGCAGACCGCCAATCATTGCAACCGCCAAACAAATCAAATATGTTTCCATTTTTACGCCTTCTTATTGAAAAATTTGTCCGAACAATTCCATTTTCACCGGGCAATCAAATAATAGCACTTTAAAAACCGTTCCGCAAGACCCATTCCAACCAAATTTATGCACTTTTGGCAATGATATTTTGTAACCATTGACACCAAGCTGTCCACACCCGGCTCTGATTCTCGCAAAAACCAACCGCCTCCCATACAAAGAAGGCGGTTTTATTCATTTTTTCCCTTTCAGCAGAACGATCGCAGTGGTAATGGCCACCGCAAAATCCGCTGCCACGCCTACGAAATTATAAATAACAGCATTGAAAATGCAGAAGGAAATGCCGCTGAGCAGGAATGACAGCTTTAACAGCCGCTCATTCTCCTTGCAATAAAAAATCGCCAGGGTATACTGCAAGTTTCCCACCACAGGCAAAAGACCCAGCAGTCCCCGGTTGTTGAACACCACGCCCAGCGCCACGCCGGCAATCACCAGGGTCCATTCCACTACCTTGCTCTTTACATTCCGGATTGCAGCCACATTCCGAAGAATGCCCACCACATTTTGCACCGCCGCGCTGTATCCTCGCAGCACAAGGGCGCTGATGCAGTAAATCAGCTGACTGACGGTCTGAAAAAAGAGCATACCCTTGGCATCTTTTCTGGTGGAGCTGATGGCATTGGTCCCCATAGCCGCCAGGGTGCATACATTTCCGATAATCAAATTACCGTTCATCTGTTTCCGTCCTCTACGTTTATTTGCCTGCATTATAGCACAGCGAAGAAGCAAATGCAAACGCCTCTGCTTGTGTCAACCTAGGACCCATACATTCGTGTTCTATAAGGACTAAATTGTATATGCCATAAAAATCGTGTGCCGCATTGGGCACACGATTTTAGCATTACATTTTCTCAATCAATTCCAAAAGCCACTTGGGACTATTCTGTCCAATCGTCTGTAATTCTCCGTTCTTGTACTTCGCAACAGTAGTAAAGCCGTTGTCATTATCATAGAAAGTCGCTTCGTTGCAATATGGCAACACCGCAAGAAGATCCTCAAATCGTTTAGAAAAGCGATTGGCCACAGTATCGGTGTTGATATTATGACCGCCTCTTTTTACCCGGTTTTCAATACGCAGCAAGCTTTCCTCCACGGTATCCAAACCAACATAGTAAAGGCGGATATAATAGTCCTTTGCGATTGCTCGCTTGATCGTGTCCAGCGTCTTTTTGCCGGAAAGGGTGGTTTCCTGGGTGAAGCAAATTTCCTTTTCCAAACACGCATCGATCAGCGCCACAGCCTTTTTGCCGCCTTCCAGCAAATTACCACCACAAGTAGCTGTGATTTTATCCACATCTATTATTTTTCCAAGGTTATCGATCTCTGTTCTTAAAACGCCGGTCAAGCTACTTTTCCCGCAGCCATTGACCCCGGCGACGATGGTATAGGTTTTCATAACACGCCATCCTTTATCAAATAGTATTTGCATTGTAACACAAAACTCTTGATATTGCAACCGCCCTCTGCTTGTGTCAACTTAGGGCCCATACATTCGTGTTCTATAAGGAGGGCTATCTGTGATTTACTATCGTTTGACGCATTTTTTCATTACAGCTAAACCAGACCATTTCCACTACTTTGATATTGGAATTTATGATTCAAAAGGAAAAGTAAATGACGCCCTCAATCAACTGAAAGATAAGCCCGATTTTTCTCTCCGTCCCAATGCTTTCAGAATTCGTAAGGTCGTTCGCTTTAGAACTCCTCGATGCCTGAATAACACTTATTGGATTGATGGTTTTGAAACATATACATACACGAGGTAATCCAATGAACGATCTTCCCAAGCGCAAAGAAATACGTATAAAAGATTACGACTATTCTTCCCCCGGAGCATATTTCATTACAGTCTGCACCGCAAACAGAGAGAAAATCTTCTGGTCTGACCGTAGGGGCGAACTGTGGTCGCCCGTCAATGTCCCGTTGTCGGATATTGGAACTATAGTAGATAATGAAATCAAGAAGCTGAACAGCATATATGATGCAGTTCGTGTTGATAAGTATTGCATAATGCCGGATCACATTCATATGATCCTTTCTATCGATGCCGATACAGACGGGCGAACACAGTTCGCCCCTACGATATCAAGGGTAATAAAACAATTTAAGGGATCCATTACTAAGCAGATCGGCAAGCCCATCTGGCAGAAATCCTTTTATGACCATGGCATACGAAATCAACAAGATTATGACGAGATTTGGCAGTATATCGACAACAATCCCCTAAAATACGCATTGAACCGGACACCGTGATGGTGTCCGGTTTTTGCGGGCGAACACGGTTCGCCCCTACAACCATGTACGAAAGAATTCGTAGGGGCGACCTGTGGTCGCCCGCTAGAACAAGGTCGTTATCCAATAAACCAAGCCATAAACTACACTTGCAGACACACCGTAAACAATAACCGGGCCGGCGATTCTAAACATCTTTGCGCCGACGCCCAGGATGAAGCCTTCTGCTTGTGTGCAAGTAGGACGCAGTGTTTTTTGTCGAAACGGCTCATATTTTCGTGATATATCTCAGATAATAAGAATTTACAGCAAACAACAGATGTGGTATAATGATATAAAAGGAGGTGCTTTTATGAAACCGTTTTTAGGAATAGATTTAACAACAGACAAGAAAAACGAGCAATTCAATGGCACAGAGTTTTTGGTTATGAAACCCTCTTCTGCTATGGCACAGTCATTTGAGCAATCCTCTAAAAAAGCAGAAGAAACAGTTGAACGATCAAAACTTCCTCTCCCATTACGGATTACGCAATTAATCTGTGGCGGCTTAGGAGCAATTTCCGCTGCAGGTATTATAAGAGGATTGGGTACTGTCTCACTTAACCAAGCATACAAAAACGCCCCTTGGGTATTCTGGCTTGGTGGCGTATGTCTGTTTATTTGGGGAATTCTTAAAATCATCAGCACACTAAAAGAAAAAGCTGTTTTAGGAACAGAAGAAAGCTCCCATACACTTACAAACCTAGAGAAAACGTGTGCCGCCGTTTATTCTGAAATGTCGGTTCCAACAGACGCCAAAGAAGTTGATATTCTATCATTTCTTTATAAAGAAAAAAACGGTCAACTTAAAATATGTGAAAAAGGCATGCAATTGGCCCCTTATCTTAATCCTGTATTCAAAATTTTCTCTGATGAAAACTATCTGTACATAGCCAACTTAGAAGGAAAATATGCATTCCCTTTATCTTCTCTTGTATCTATTCACACTGTAAAGAAACGTATTAGAATCGCTGGTTGGAACAAAGAAGTTGGCTTTAAACAAGGCGTATATAAACAGTACAAGCTAGAGCGGAATAATATTGGAAACATCTTTTGCAAAAATTACTACATACTAGAAGTTTATCACAATGGCGTATCATACGGCATTTATATCCCATGCTATGAATTACCCATTTTTGAAGAATTAACTGCGTTGAAAGCAGAAAAGAAATAAAACATAAGGCTCGCCATGTGGCGAGCCTTTTGCGCTAGAACAAAGTCGTTATCCAATAGATCAAGCCATACACTACACTTGCAGAAACACCGTAGACGATAACAGGCCCTGCAATCGTAAACATCTTCGCGCCGACACCCAGGATGAAGCCTTCTGCTTGTGTCAACTTAGGACGCAGTGTTTTTTGTCCAAATTAGTAAAATTGTTTCGATATGCAGCGAATTAACGAACAGAAAGGGCTTGCTTATTGGCAAGCCCTTTCCTTTTATTTTTTCAATCGTTTTGCTACCATGCGGCGAATATCGTCATTGCTGTCATACAGACATTCTTCCAAAATCTCCTTTGTCAGCATCCGGTGTTTGGACATATACACCAGTGCAGATTCCCGACAAAAAGAGCAGGGATTATACTCGTACAGTAACGGCAATAGGTGCTTGGGGTGTGAGATTCCGCTGTCCTTATAAAATGCACGATAGATATCCAACCCAGTAGCATGAACATCGTCCCAGTCTTTTGCAGCGATCAGTTCCTGCAATAATTCTTCCAGCAGGTCAGCATCTTCCGGTGCATAGTTTGTCACCAAAAGTGCAAAGTTCTCCGGTGTACGGATCCCAGATTTTGCATTATTTATCGCAAATGCACGCACAGCAGGATACTGGATATTCTCCAACGCTCTCCACGCTGCATTTTGCAATTCCTCGCATTCCGATTTGGTATCTTTAATAATTGGCTGTGGATCGTCGGGATATGAGCAGCAAGAAAACGCAGACAGTGCCTCTGCACGCAATTCCGGTTGCTTTTGTTCCCGGTACGCAAGTGCGTACCGTTCCACGGTTTCCTTGTCTGCCTTTCGGGCAAGCCACCGAGACAATCGGACACCAGTATATGTTTCTGGTGACAGGGTCTGCCGCTGTTTCTGGTGTTCTTCCTGGGCATCAATATCTGCCTGCTCTCTTTTTATAAAGCAAGCGATGTTCTTATCCTTTCGGGCAGCGGCTTCCATCGTTTTTCTATACTGTCCACCTTTCGACGAGTAAAACCACGCAAAATCCCCGTCGCACATATATTTCTTTTCTTGATACAGCCTACCAAAATCTTTGGCAATACGTAGAAACGATGTACGGTCAACTGCCAACGTCAAACCGAGCTGCTCCAAATCTGACAGTTCGTGAAATATCCGGTTTGGTCTGCGTTTTAGGGCAAACATTGCAGCGAGTATTTCCTGATACTTTTCTTCTAATGCTTGCCGGGCAGATGCACATCCGTCCATCGCAAAAAACATCAGAACCTCGCTCAGATGGAGCAAATCCCAGCTACCGTTTGGACGATACTTTCTAAGTGCTTCTGCTGTGGTGGAAATAAAGGTTTCCTTATCGGGATATGTATTTGCCATCGTATAGGTGTACCACGATCTTGTTCCCTCACTTTGGGCATCGTAAGCAAAATTCCTTTTACATGCGCAAAGGACAAGTTCGCGATATTTTTCCGGCTCTTTCCGGACAGCGATCACACATCTACCAAGACCGCGAAGCATCGCCTCTTTGAATTCCTTTTTTGTCATATTACCTCCGGTAAAATTCTTATTTTGCCGGAACCTCTCCGGCGATTTCCAAGCTACTATGTACAAGCATAGAAAACACCTCCCTTATTGTTATGTAATAATTGTAGCATAAGAAAAAGCAAACCGCAACCAAAATGGTTGCGGTGCATTCTAAAATAAAGTTGTAATCCAATAAATCAAGCCATAGACCACGCTGGCAGACACACCGTAGACAATAACAGGACCTGCTATTGTGAACATCTTCGCACCGACACCGAGAATGAAACCTTCTGCTTGTGGTCAAGTAGGACGCAGTGCTATTTGTCGAATTGGCTCAATTTCTTTCGATATAACTCAGATAATAGGAATTTACACCAAGTCTGCAATATGCTACAATAAGATAAAGTGAGGTGAAGGATATGGCAACAATCCAAAAAGACGACTATAGATTTGAAGTCGATATTGAAAAAACTATAGAATACTATAAAATGCACTCTCTATGCGAATGCGAATGCTGTGAGAATTACTATGCCCAAATCAAAGGCAAGTTCCCCAAACTTGAATCTTTTCTTGCCGACTTTGGCGTGGATATAGCAAAACCCGACGAGTGTATGAGTGTTGAATTGGATAACACGATTCTATATATCGGCATTTACTATACCGTATGTGGTAAAGTGATAAATACGAAACAGTGTGAAATTAATATAGAGGACAGTCAGCGTTTCAGTCTTGCCATTACTGAAGGATTTGCGTCTCCAAACGAGCAGACCGGCGATTATTTTACAATTTCGATAAGTAGAATTTTTGAATTACCTTGGGTATTGGATAAACCATTTCCAAAACCGATACAATTTAAAACAACAAGCAAAATAAAAGGGGATACTATTACGGAATATGTTGTCATTCCCGATACTGCAATTATTGCCGTTAATCGTGGCAAGCAAGAAAATGAATCAAGCAACATTGTGTACCGCGACAAAAGTGGTAGATTACACTCTATCGATTTTGACATCTGTTCCATCAATTATAAGGCTGAGCATAAAGACTCCTCCGGGAATTGTATTGGGGAAAGAAAGGCAGATGAAAACTACTTTGTTTTTTATACCAGCGGAATTAAAACAAAGGTCGTTTTCAAAAAACTGTATGTCGGCAATATGCTGTGTTATCACCGTTTAACCGGATCGAAAACTGCTCGTTTTCTAGCCCTACAAAATCTAATCAACGAAACCAAATATGCCACCTATGATTTATCGTAAAAGCAAGGGTTATGACCAATATGCGTCATAACCCTTGCTTCTTATATCAGCGTTGTTATCCAATAGATCAGCCCATAAACTACGCTTGCACTTACGCCGTATACTATTACTGGCCCAGCAATTTGGAAAATTTTGGCACCTACCCCAAGAATAAATCCTTCTGCTGCTGTCAGTATAGGACACAGTAGTTTGCAAAAATATTTACATTAAATCAGCGGTGTGGTATAATGAAATAAAGTGAGGTGTAATATGATGACTTATAGCATTGATGAATTATATAATCTATTCATGTGGGATAATCAATTATCTAATGAAGAAAACGAAAACAAGGCACAAATAGGAATTGAGGCAGCCAAGCAAATTAAGAATCTGTTTCCATTTATGCAACCAATTATCCTTCCCCCTGAAAAAAGCAAGATGGTTTGGGAGCCATGTGCCAAGGTTGTTGCTATGCGAAGCGATAAAGAATTAGAGCCGTTTATGTTTATGCTATTAGAATGGATACAGGATCTCAATTGGCCCGGCGCGATGATAATTTATAATAGACTGACTCAAATTCCTTACAACATCATCGAATTTGCATTTAAGCATTCTCGCATAAAAGCAGAACAAACAAATGATTCGTGTTGGTTAGATGTGCTCGACGATTTATATGAAGATATAATGAAAAAGGTTTGACCGTTTGGTCAAACCTTTTTCGTTAGAACAAGGTTGTAATCCAATAAATAACCCCATAAACCACACTTGCACTCACGCCATACACAATCACCGGGCCCGCTATTGTGAACATCTTCGCGCCGACGCCTAATACAAAGCCTTCTGCTTGTGTCAACTTAGGACCCATATATTCGTGTTCCATTAGGACTAAAATTTAAAAAATATTTACTTTAAGGCGGTGATATAGTATAATAAACAAAAAAGGGGTATCACATATGAAACGATTATTTGTAGTTCTTATGATTCTAGTTGTGTTGGTTTCAATTTGCGGTTGCTCCAAAACAAGTGTAAACAAAAATTCAGATGTTACATTGACCTTTATATATGGAGAAGAAAATATCAGTGTTACACTGGAAGATGATGAAGCAGGAAAGGTTGTTAATATTCTAAACGGAAATAATTACGACCCTATTTCTTCCGGTGTTCCTTCCTGTGGTTTTGATAAGAACATTTCTCTCAAAGTTGGTGGGCGAACCTTTGCGATTGCTTGTGACACCTGCAATAGCATACAGGATCTCGGTAATTTAAGATATTTTGATATTCCCCAAGAGGATATGGATTACATCCATTCCCTATTTGAAAAATACGGTGGATATTTTCCTTGTGTATAATTAAAAGGCTTGACCAATTGGTCAAGCCTTTTTGCTAGAACAATGTTGTTATCCAATAAATTAAGCCATAAACCACACTTGCGGAAATGCCATAGACGATGACCGGGCCGGCGATGGTGAACATCTTTGCGCCGACGCCTAAGACAAATCCCTCGGTTTTGAATTCCACGGCGGGGGCGGCGATGGAGTTGGCAAAGCCGGTGATGGGCACCAATGTACCGGCGCCGGCGTGCTTGGCGATATCGTCATACAGGCTCAGTCCTGTAAGCAAGGCAGAAATTGCCACCAAGGTCATAGAGGTGGCTGTTCCTGCATCGGTTTTATCCAATCCCAGGGCGGCGTAGCCATTCATAATCAGCTGTCCGATGCAGCAAATAAGGCCGCCAATCCAAAACGCGTTCAGACAATCCTTTTTAATGGGTGATCTGGGCGCCATATCTTTAATCAGTTTCCCGTATTCTTTTTCCGTCATAAAAAATCCCTCCTGTGCTAGTTTTTCCTGCGCAGGAGGGATTATGCAAATTTTTACTGATTGGGAAACAGCGTTTCCATCGCCACCCGGGCAGCATCCTGCTCGGCGCGTTTTTTACTGGAACCGCTGCCGGTCCCTACCACTGCGCCATTGAGAAGCACCTCCACGGTAAACTCCTTGTCGTGGTCCGGTCCTCGCTCCCCTGCCAAACGGTAAGTAAGCTGCTGATTTTTCTTCTGCTGCACCAGCTCCTGCAAGGCAGTTTTATAATCCAGATTTTTCAGTCTGGTTTTCGGCACATTGCACAGCACAAACCGGGTGATAAAATCCACCGCCGCAGGCATACCGCCGTCTAAAAAGCAAGCCGCCAGCACCGACTCCACCGCATCCGCCAAAATGGACGGACGGTTTCTGCCGCCGCTTTGCTCCTCACCGTTGCCCAGCAGCAGATACTTACCCAATTCCAGCTTCTCTGCAATCCGGGCAAGGCTGTTTTCGCAGACCATATCCGCCCGCATGCGGGTCAAGTCCCCTTCCAGCCGGTTAGGAAATGTCCGGAACAGATGCTCCGCCACCACCATACCCAGCACGGAATCTCCCAAAAATTCCAGCCGCTCGTTGCTTTTCAGGCTGTCATGCCAATGCTCGTTGGCATAGGACGAATGGGTCAGCGCATTTTGCAGCAAAGTAATATTTTTGAATTGGTAGCCAATGGCTTCTTCCAAATCCTTAATCATTTTCTGACTCCTTTTCCGTCAGCGCAGCCAAGCCCTGCTCCAACTCGGCGGAGAAATCCGCCTTTGCCGCGTCCATAGCCTGGCGCACCGCATTGCGGAAGGCCAGCGCATCGGACGAGCCGTGGGCCTTGATTACCGGCTTGCGGATACCCAAAAACTGGGTGCCGCCAATGGTCCGGTAGTCCAGCATAGACATAACTTCGTCCACACCCTTCTTGCAAAACAGGTAACCGATCTTAGACAAGAAGCTGCGCTTGAAAATCTTATGCTTCATCAGGCTGCCCATAAACATCGCCGTGCCTTCAATGGATTTCAGCAGCACATTGCCGGCAAAGCCGTCGCAGACCACCACATCCACCATTCCCAAAGGCACATCCCGGGCTTCGGCATTGCCAACAAAATTGATAAGACCCTTTTCACCGGCCTGCTGCAACAAAGCATAGGCTTCCTTCTGCAAGTCTGTACCCTTGGTCTCCTCAGCGCCGATGTTCAGCAGTCCCACCCTGGGATTTTCCACATTTAAGTACGTTTTGGCATACAAAGAGCCTACCAGGCCGAATTGCAGCAGAAATTCCGGGGTACACTCGGCGTTGGCGCCGCAATCCAAAATCACGGTCTTGCCCCCTGCCTTATTGGGCATCACAGGGCCCATCGCCGCCCGGCGGATTCCTTTTACCCGCTTTACAAGCAAGGTAGCGCCGCTAAGCAGCGCGCCGGTAGAGCCGGCGGAAATACAGGCATCGCCCACTCCGTCGGCAAGCATTTTCAGACCCACCATCATAGACGAATCCTTTTGCTTGCGCACCGCGGCAGTGGGGTCTTCGTGGATATCCACCACCTGCTCGGTGTGAACAACCTCCACTCCCTGCGGCAGGGTATCAATCCCCTGCTCTTTCAGCACCCGGAGAATTTCCTCTCCCCTGCCAACCAGAATAATCTGGGCGCCAAAATCCTTTGCCGCCTGCACAGCACCCATCACAGGTGCCAGGGGTGCATTGTCTCCGCCCATTGCGTCCAGAATAATCTTCATAACCGTACCTCTTTCCTCTAAATTCCGCCTGCTAACCCATCAATGATTGCCAAAGACCGGTTGGCAATAGCCAGATTCTTCTCAGCTTTTTTCCGAATCCGCTGTTCCAGCGGCGCGATGATACTGAAATTCACATTCATAGGCTGGAAATTTTCGATGCGGGCATCGCTGATATACAGTCCCAGCGCGCCAATGGCCGTCTCCTTGGGGAAATCGGGAAGTTCCTTGCCCAGCACCTTGGCTGCCATAGCAACACCAGCCAGGAATCCGGAAGCCGCGCTTTCCACATATCCCTCCACGCCGGTCATCTGTCCGGCAAAGGCTACCAGGGGGTTGCGCCGGTCGGCATAGAACCTGTCCAGCAGCTTGGGGCTTTGCAGGAAGGTATTCTGATGCATCACACCGTAACGGACAAATTCGGCATTTTTAAGAGCCGGAATCATAGAAAACACCCGCTTCTGCTCGCCGAATTTCAGATGGGTTTGAAAACCCACCAGATTATACACACTCTTGGCGGCATTGTCCTGCCGCAGCTGTACAACTGCATAGGGTTCTTTGCCGGTCTTTGGGTCCACAAGGCCCACCGGCTTCAACGGTCCGTAACGCAGGGTATCCTGCCCCCGGCGCGCCATAACCTCCACCGGCATACAGCCTTCAAACACCCGCTTATCCTCAAAGCCGTGAACCTCCGCCTCTTCGGCAGAAATCAGCTCCGTGACAAAGGCTTCATACTGCTCTTTATTCATTGCGCAGTTTACATAATCCGGAGTTCCCCGGTCATAACGGCTCTGCCACCAGGCCTCACCCATATCAATGGATTCTGCCGTTACCAAGGGCGCTGCCGCATCGAAAAAGTGCAGATAGTCGCTTCCAAAATATTCTCCGATTGCCTTGGACAGCGCATCGGAGGTCAGCGGTCCTGTGGCGATAATCACAGGCCCTTCCGGCACTTCGGTTACCTCGCCGGCAATGACCTGAATGTTGGGGTGATTGCGGATTTTTTCCGTAACCAAATCGGAAAAGCCCTGCCGGTCCACCGCCAGGCAGCCGCCTGCCTCCACGCGGGTAGCATCCGCGCAGGAGAGAATCAAGCTATCCAACCGCCGCAGCTCCTCTTTTAACAGACCCACCGCGTTTTCAATTTTATCCCCCCGCAGAGAATTGGAGCAAACCAATTCCGCAAAGGTATCTGTATGATGGGCGGGGGATTTTTTGTGGGGCTTCATTTCATACAGCTCCACCTGGATACCCCTCATGGCAAGCTGCCAGGCAGCCTCTGTGCCTGCCAAACCTGCGCCGATGACTTTCACTGTTGCCATCACTTGGTCTCCTTGGTTTTTGCGGTTTTCTTTGTACCGGTCTTCCTGGCAGGCTTCTTTTCTGCCGGTTCGCCGGTTTCCTTCTTCTTATAATAGCCCCGCTTGTCCTCCGGCAGGAAGTTTTCGCATTCCTCGTTGACGCAGAAGGGCTTCATTCTGCCGCGGCCGGATTTTTTGAACATGGTCTGACCGCACTTGGGGCAATCCTCAGCAGTGGGCACATCCCAGGTCATAAAGCCGCATTCCGCGCCCCGCTCACAGCCGTAATAGGCATAGCCCCGCTTAGACTTGCGCTTTAACAATGTGCTGCCGCACTTGGGACAGCGGCCAGGCATTTTTTCCACAATGGGCTTGGTGCATTTGCACTCCGGGAACCCGGGGCAAGCCAGGAATTTGCCGAACCGACCGATTTTAACGACCATATTTCTGCCGCAGAGGTCGCACTTCTCCTCGGTTACCTCATCGGGAACCTTCAAGCGCGTACCTTCCAGGGCAGCCTCCGCATCCGTCAGCTCCCTGTGGAAGCCTTCGTAAAACTCAGAGAGCAAATCCTGCCAATTCTGCTTGCCGGCTTCCACATCATCCAGCCGGGTTTCCATATTGGCGGTAAATTCTGTATCAATGATGTCCGTAAACCGGTCCATCATAAGGCCTGTAACCACCTCACCCAAGGCAGTGGGCTGCAAGCGCTTGTCGACCTTATTCACATATTCCCGGTCCTGAATGGTGGAAACGATGGTTGCATAGGTGGAGGGTCTGCCAACGCCTTTTTCTTCCATAGCCTTGACAAGGCTGGCCTCGTTATACCGCACAGGCGGCTGAGAGAAATGCTGCTCCGGCTTCATTTCGACAGCCCGAGCCTTGTCCCCCTCCTGCAAATCAGGGAGCGGCGCGCCAACGGCTTCACTTTCCTCGTCCCTGCCCTCTTCATAGACAGCAAGGAAGCCGGAGAACTTCACGCTCTGATGGCTGGACCGGAAAATGTGCCCTGCGCAGGCTGTGTCGATAGACACTGTGTCATACACCGCATTTGCCATCTGAGATGCCAAAAAACGGCTCCAAATCAGCTTGTACAGCCGATACTGCTCCCTGGTAAGGCTGCCCTGAATCCGTTCCGGATCCAGCTCCACGTGGGTAGGCCGGATTGCCTCGTGGGCATCCTGTGCGCCGGACTTGGTCTTAAATACGTGGAAAGAGCCGTAGTAATAATTCTTTCCATAACGATTCTTGATAAAATCCGCTGCCGCTGCCATAGCCTCGTCGGAAAGGCGCAGAGAGTCCGTACGCATATAGGTGATCAGACCCAAAGTGCCCTCTCCTGCCACATCTACACCTTCATACAGCTGCTGCGCCACAGCCATGGTGCGCTTAGGGGTCATATTCAGCTTGCGGGCAGCCTCCTGCTGCAAGGTGGAAGTGGTAAAAGGAGGGGCGGCAGAGCGCTTCTTGTCCGCCCGTTTCACACCCGCCACGGTAAATTCCTTGCCGGCGATGCTATCCATAATCTCCCGGACCTGGGCTTCCGTTTGCAGCTCCCGCTTTTTGGTATCGCCGTGATAACGGGCAAGGAAAGAGCCGGGCTTGCCCATCAAATCCAGCTTCACATCCAGCGACCAGCTCTCCTTGGGGACAAAGGCGCGGATTTCATTCTCCCGGTCCACAACAAACCGGGTAACCACCGACTGCACTCTGCCGGCAGACAGGCCTCTGCGGACCTTTTTCCACAGCAAAGGCGACAGCTGATAGCCCACGATTCTGTCCAGTATCCGTCTTGCCTGCTGGGCATCCACCAGGCAAGTATCAATCTCCCGGGGGTTGGCAATGGCCTCTTGCACCACCTTTTTGGTGATTTCATTAAAGGTAACCCGCTTTGCCTTCCCGTCGGGCAGATTCAGCAGTTCCTTCAAGTGCCAGGAGATGGCTTCGCCCTCACGGTCCGGGTCAGTTGCCAGGTACACGGTATCTGCCTTCTTTGCCGTCTTCTTCAATTCCTCGATGATATCGCCCTTATTGGGCAGCGGGATATACTCCGGCTGGAAACCGCCCTCAATATCCACACCCATGGTACTCTTAGGCAAATCACGCAGATGTCCCATACTGGCTTTCACCACATACTCGGGACCTAAGTATTTTCCAATGGTCTTCGCCTTGGAGGGCGACTCCACAATCACAAGATTGAAACCCATAGTTTCCTCCGTTAACCTTATTTTAAGCTGACCCGCCCGCCGGGGTGCTTATACACAAGGCCCTTCACCGTCAGCATTGTAAGGGCCGACAGCACCTTCCCCGAGGGCATATCCAATTTCGCAATCAATTCCGCCGGCTCTTGTGGCTGACGGGACAGCTGCGCCAAAACAGCCTGCTCATCGGAATTCAGAGCAGGACAGGATTTTTCTAATTCAATATAAGTGGAAATGCCGCCGTTGTCAACGGATTTTTTCCGGGCGGTTTCTCCTTTGTCCTTGGATTTAGTGGGAAAAACGGTTTTTTCCGCTACCTTTGCCGGCGCTACTTCTTCCCTGTAAATGGGCATACTCTCACCCTTTTGCAGCTTGCCGGGGTACAGAAATTCATAACCGGACAGCACATCCCAGCCGGAAAACGCAGGAATTGCTCCCTCCTGCAACAGCTTGTTGCTGCCGGCGCAAGTGGCGGTATTGATATTTCCCGGCACGACAAACACATCTCTGCCCTGCTCCAAGGCATACCGTGCGGTAATCAGCGCGCCGCTTTTTTGGGGCGCTTCCACCACCAATACACCGTTACTGATACCGCTGATAATCCGGTTTCTGGCGGGAAAATGCCAGGGAAGACCTTCCTCTCCCGGGGCATATTCCGAAAGCAGACAGCCGTTATTGGACACAGCCTCAAAAAGCCTGCGGTTATGCCTGGGGTAGACCACATCTACACCGCAGCCAAGGATACCCACCACAGGGCAGCCCATATCCAGCGCTCCCTGCATAGCCGCGCTGTCCACACCGGACGCGCCGCCGGACACCACAAAGCCGCCGCAACAGGCAATCTGACTGCCCATCTGACGGGCCACCTGCAAGCCGTAGGCAGAACTTTTGCGGGTACCGACAACGCCGATAAAAGGCGCAGCCTCCCAATCGGGCAGGACACCTTTATAGTATAAAACAATGGGCGCATCGGGGGTATTGCCAAGGCGCACAGGATAGGCGTCATCTGCCACCGGCAAAACGCCGATGCCCTTGCGGGTGCAATTTTTGAGAATCCGCTCCGCCTCCTGCAAATTCTTATCTTCCAATGCGTTGCAGAGCTTTTCAGAAAAACCAAGACCCCGCAGGGCCTTCTGCGAGGTATGGTACAGCTCCTCCGGATCGTGAAAATGCGCCAATAGCCGGTGCTTATCCGCAAGCGACAGCTCTTTTAAGCCCGCAAGCCAAACCCAGTACAGAAGCACTTTCATCACCCTCTCTCTTTTTTTACAGCTTCATCTGCCACATCACAATTGCCGCGGCAATGGCGGCATTTAGGGATTCGCAGTTGGGATTCATGGGAATGATCAGCGATTGCCGGGCGGCAGAGAGAATCTCCGGACGCACACCCTGTCCCTCGCTGCCAATGACCACCGCCATATCCTTTAACGGCGCTTCCCGCAAATCCAGCGCGGTATCGCTGAGCGCCGTTACGCCCACCGGAATGCCGGCTTTTTCACAGGCATCCTTTGCCTCCTCCCAGGTGGTCTGCACCACCTTCGTGCGGAACACAGCGCCCATACTGGCGCGCACCACCTTGTGGCTGTACGGGTCAGCGCAGCCCTCCAACAGCGCCACGGGAATCTGCAAGGCGTCGGCTGTTCTGAGAATCGTTCCCAAATTGCCCGGGTCTTGAATGCCATCCAAAAGGAGCATACCGGGCTTAGGTGCAAAGGATGTCTTCTCCGGCAACCGGCACAGAAACAGCGCCCCCTGGGGCGTCTGCATAGGGGAAACCGATTCCATCACATCTGCCGGCACCACCACCGCGCGCACACCCTGGGGAAGCTCCATATCCACACCCTCGGACAGAATTACCGTATCAAGCCCCGGCCACCAGCGAATGGCCTCCTGCAAAAGCTTTGTGCCGTCTGCCACAAAAAGGCCGGTGCTTTCCCGTTCCTTACGGGAGGACAGGAGCTTTTTCACCTGTTGCAGCAGAGGGTTTTTTCGGGAGGTAATCATTTCTCTCATAATTTCTGTACCGCGTTCAGGGCAGCGGTATCCCCCAGCACTACCATAATGTCGCCGGGTAAAATCTCATAATCAGCCCCGGGCGATACATTAATATCCGCCCCCTGCTTTACCGCAATAATATTCACGCCCAGCTTTGCCCGGACATTCAGGCTTTTCAGGCTCTTTCCCACCCAGGCAGCGGGAGCAGGCACTTCAATAATGCCGTAAGCGGCAGACAGCTCAATATAATCCAGCACATTGGGGCTGCACAGATTCCGGGCAAGGCGATTGGCCTGCTCCTGCTCGGGAATCACCACTTTATCCGCCCCCAGCTTGATCAGCACCTGCCGGTGGGTCTCATCGTGGGCCTTGCAAACCACATAGGGAACGCCCAGCTCTTTCAAATTCATAGTTGCCAGCACCGAATCTCCCAGGCTATCGCCGATTGCCACAATTCCGCAGTCAAACTCCCCTGCGCCCAGGGCTTGGAGCACCTCTTTATCCCGGGCATCGCCTACCACAGCCTGGGTTACATCACCGCTGATTTGCTGCACCAAGTCGCTATTATGGTCAATCACCAGCACCTCGCAGCCCATTTCGCACAGCCGTCTGGCAGCCTCACTGCCAAAGCGGCCCAGTCCTACTACAATATAAGAACGCATGGTATTCCTCCTATCCAATAAGCAAATTGGTATCCGCATAGCGGAACCGGTCCTCTGCCTTATTCCCCATCAGGAAGCCAAGGCTGATGGTGAGCACGCCCACCCGACCGAAATACATAAAAATCAATATCAAAATCTGCGCCGGAAGCCCCATCGCTGTGGTAGCGCCGGCGGTCAGTCCCACCGTGGCCAAAGCAGAAACAGACTCATACAGTCCGTGGATAAAGGACACGGTTGAGGTCGCCGAAATGAATATGCCACCCAAAAACGCCAGTGCGGTCATAATGAAGAAAATGGTCATAGCATCGGTGGCCTTTGCTGCCGGAATGGTGCGCTTGAATATATGAACGGTGTTCTTCCCTCTTGCCTTTGCCCAGATGAACAGCAGCAGCACCACAAAGGTTACGGTTTTCAAGCCACCGGCAGTGGAGCCGGAAGAGCCGCCAATGAGCATAATCACCATAGATACCGCCTTGCCTGCGTCCGTCAGCAGCGCCTGGTCTACGGAGGCAAAGCCTGCGGTTCGCAGGGTCGTGGTCTGGAAGAAGGCATTCAGCAGCTTCTGCCATACCGGCATGCTTCCCAAGGTGTTGGGATTGTTCCATTCCAGCAGCAGAATAATTCCTGCGCCGGAAATCGTAATCACTGCGGTGGCAATCAGCACCAATTTGGTATAGACGCTGAATTTCCGGAAAGAACGAACTCTTGCCAGCTCCTCCCAGACGAAGAAGCCCAAGCCGCCTATGATGATCAGCAGCATCAGGGTGATCAGCACCACCGGGTCATTGTTAAAGGGCATCACGCTCTGCCCGGGTGCAATGGAGCCAAACAGGTCAAAGCCGGCATTGCAAAAGGCGGATACGCCGTGGAAAACGCCCCAAATCGCCGCCTGCCGCAATCCATACTCCGGCAAAAACCGCAGCGTCAGCACCAATGCGCCTGATAGCTGTATGCTCAAAGAGCCCAGCAACACAATGCGCTGCAACCGGACAACGCCCTGCATATCGGTTAAACTCATAGCCTGGGCCATCACCATCCGCTGTTTCAGCCCCACTTTTCTCCGCAGCAGGAAAATCACCAGAGATGCCGCCGTCATAAAGCCAAGGCCGCCCACTTCAATGAGCAGTAATATCACCGCCTGACCAAAGCCGCTCCACTGACTCCACGTGTCAAACAGCACAAGGCCCGTTACGCAGGTGGCAGAAGTGGCAGTAAACAACGCGCCGAAAAAGCCGCAGGAAACCCCGCTGCGGGAGGCAGCCGGCAGGCTCAGCAGCGCCGCGCCCAGCAGGATAATACCTGCAAAGGCCAATGCAATAATCTGCGTCGTACTCAAATGCAGCTGCCGCACCCGTTTCCACAGCCGCAGCAGTCCTTTACCCCCGGACATAGTTGCCCCCCCTTTCAAATATTGGTAGTTTACCTTATTATAACAATTTTACACTTCTTTGCAAGCAGGTTTTTACCATAGCAAAAAAAGCGTGTCCTGCGACACGCCTTTTTTACTTCAAACTACTGCTGCTGTTGAGAATCAAGGTGCTGTACGCAAACAGCACATCCTGCCCCTCAAAGGTCAAATACTGCTCTAACAATGCGGAGCTGACATAACGAATATCCACCAATCTAATGGTTTTGTAACCCTGCGCCAAAAGGGGCGCCAGAGAGCTGCCGAAGGAGTCCCGGAAGAGGAGTAGCTCTTTGTCCGTGGCAGCATTGGGATTTTCAATGGTAAGCAGCGCCTGCGAACCGGAAAGGTACACATCGTAAGGATCAAGGCCCGACAGCTTTTCTAAATCGTAGACACTGCCATAGCTGCCCGTTTCGTGATTGTATACCCGGCACTCTTTCAGCAGGTCGCTCTGCATAATATACAGCTCCTCTGCTGCCATAGGAAGGGCCGCCTGCCCGTAATAAACCCCATAGAATTTCTGCTGCGCCAAAACCTTGGTAAAGTCCTCTGCCTTCGGCGCAGCCACCCCCATGGCGTTGCACAGGCTTTCCGCCACGCCCAGCAGCTCCTCCTGCCGCCAGTGGGTATCTGTTTTATAATAATCGGTAATATCCAGCGCATCCGTAATATCCACCATTTGCGCCCAGGGCATACCGGCAGAAAGGGAAGCAAACAGAGCTTCATAATCCATAGCAGGATAACCGTTTTCCTCTGCCAGATAATACCCCTTATCCGGCACAACGGTCATAAAGATTTTGCTGCCCGAATCCTGCAAATACTGCTCATAAATGAAATTGAACTTACCCAGCGCGTAGGATACAGACGGAGCATTTAACGGGTATTCCAGCTTTGCAGCATAGCCGTCTTGCATATAGATGCCATTATTGTCCTTTTGCTGCAAAACATTATAAGCAAACAACGATTTCAGTGTGCGGAAGGTGTCCCGCAGGGGGAACTGATCCAAGGTGTAATCCTCAAATTTCCCCATAAAGCTGCCGTTTAACACGGCATTTGCGGATACCTCCGGCATTTGCTGCAAGGGTCGGCGTTCCGATTCAGAAAGTGTCTTGGCAGGCATAAACCAGGCGCTGAGGGTAAGCACTGCCCAAAGGGCAACCACAATACCTGCGCCCATAAAGCGAAGCTTTTTCATCACCAAACCTCCTTAAAACCGGAAATACAGGAACGGACTAAACGAGCCGTCCACCAAATACGCCGTGCACAGCAGCAGCACCGCCGCCAACAAAACAGGCTCTAAGACCGCTGCTATGGGGTACTGTCCAACCCGCCGGGCAACCCGTTTCGGCAGCGGCGTAGCGCCAAGGATGCCCACAGCAAACAGCACAGCGAAGCTGCGCAGATAATAGAGGGTTTCCGGCGTGCTTACCGGCACGCCTGCAAAGCCGAACATACCCAGTAGGTCCTGTCCTGCCTGGGTTAGGCTTTCTGCGTTAAACAGCACAAAGCTGATGCAAACCGCCAAAAGCACATAGCCGTGGCGAAGAACAGACGGCAGCCTTTGCAATGCCGGTACCCATTTTTCAACCAGTAGCAGCACCGCAAACATCAGTCCCCACAGCACAAAGTTCCAGGCTGCGCCGTGCCACAGACCGGTGAGCATCCACACGGTCAAAATATTCAGCACCCAGCGGGATTTTTTCACACGGTTGCCGCCCATGGGAATGTAGACATAGTCCCGAAACCAGCTGCCCAGGGTCATATGCCACCGACGCCAGAACTCCGTAACACTCTTGGAAATGTAGGGATAATTGAAATTTTCCGGAAAACTGAAGCCAAAAATGCGCCCCAGACCAATTGCCATATCGGAATAACCGGAAAAATCAAAGTAAATATTCAGCATAAAGGCAATGGCGTACATCCAGTAAAACAGCACAGAAGGGGTTTCCGACTGCCGGAACAGCTTCATCAGCAGGGCAAATTGGTCGGCAATGAGAATCTTCTTTCCCAGTCCCACCAAAAACCGCCGCAATCCCACGCCCGTTTCCTGCCAGCTATGGACGCGGCTGTTCAGTTCCCGGTCAACATCCGCATAGCGAACGATGGGCCCTGCAATCAGCTGGGGGAACAGCGTTACATAAGCGCCAAAGCTGATGATATTCTTCTGCACCGGCACTTGTCCCCGGTACAGGTCAATGGTGTAGCTCAGGCTCTGAAAGGTGTAAAAGCTGATACCGATAGGCAGCGCCAGGCGCAAAAGGGGCGCAGACAGTCCCGTGGCTGCATTGAAGCTTTCCACGAAAAAGTCAGCATACTTAAATACCGCCAGCAGTCCCAGGCTGATGACCACCGACACGGTCAGCCAAAGCTTCTTACACTCTTTTGTCTGCGCCCTGTCCATCGCCAAACCGCAGATGTAAAAAAGAGCAATGGTGGCAAGCATCAAAAGCACATATTTCGGCTCGCCCCAGGCGTAAAACACCAGACTGAATACCAGTAAAACGGTATTTTTCAGACTCTTTGGAGCTAGAAAATAGCACAAAATCACTGCCGGCAGAAAATAATACAAAAAAGGAATACTGGAAAATAACATAGCTTCTCCTTACAAGAAAGGCGGCGGTATCACCGCCGCCCTATCTGTTTCAGATGGTAAAATCCGGCTTGCTGCCGCAAAGCTGGGCGTAAGCATCCACATAAGACTGGGCCGTTTGACCCAAAGCGCTGTCCAGCATAATAAACACCACCGTATCCCCAAAGCCGGCGGCTATTACCTCGTCGGCAGTTGCGCAAATCCACTTGCGGGGGTCGATATTGTCCTTCATCTGCTGGGCAACCGCCTTTGTTTCCTTAACATCTGCCACCCGCACCAGCACCAGAGAAAATGCCTGAGAACCGGTCATAGGCTCATAAACAGCAGCGTCGGTAATCTTCTCCGCGGAATCAAGACCCGTGTAGCTTTTCAGCGCCCACCGGCCATCCTCGGTGGTATCGGTCAAATCAAGGGGAATCAAACCGCCCATAAACTGCGCAGGATTTGCCTGCACCAGCTTATTGACCGTCTCCTCCATCGTACCGGACAGAGACTGAGTCGGCTGCTTGCTGCGGCAAGCTGCCATAGCAAAAACCGTAAACACTGCCAAAAGAAATGCAATCGTTTTTTTCAAGTTGTTGTGTCCTCCAAATATCGTTTCGCTCGTTTTTTTGAAATAGCATACCCAGCAAGCAGCAATCCAATACCTACCAGCGCGCCGGCGGTATCAATCAGCACATCCTTAAAGCTGGGGCCGCGATCCGGCACGAACCTCTGAATGGTCTCATCCGCGCCCGCAACCAAAAATCCACACAGCAACGCCAAAGGCCAAGGCTTTTTGAGCATAGCAAACAGCCAGGCAAGCAAAGCGCCCAGGCAGGCAAATTCCGTGAAATGGGCAAGCTTTCGCAGCAAGCCGTGTCCCGTATCCGGTCCGTCCGGCTCAAAGGGCAACAGAAATGCCAGCACATTTCGCACCCAGCCGCTGATTGCCCCGGAAACAGACCCCGGCAACAGGGAATTGCCCCAAATGAACAGGATATTCAGCGCCAGCAGCGCCGAGCAAATCCGTATTTTCCGGTTTGTCTTTTCCATTACAGCACTCCCAAATGTTCCAGCAGGATTTTGATACCCAACGCAATCAAAATCACACCGCCGGCAATCTGCGCCTTCTTCTCAAAGCGGCTGCCGAAATGGCTGCCCACCTTTACGCCCACAAAAGCCAACAAAAAGGTGATCACCCCAATCAGCGCCACCGCCGCAAATATGTTCACATTCCCCGCCATAGCAAGGGAGATGCCCACTGCCAGGGCGTCGATGCTGGTGGCTACCGCCATCACAAACATAGTTTTCACGGACATATCGGCGTTACTGCCGCAATCATCGCAGCCGGAGGAAACAGCTTCTTTGAGCATATTGATGCCAATAATCGCCAGCAGGCCGAATGCCACCCAGTGGTCAAAGGCTTCAATGGCCTCGGCAAACAACGCGCCTAAAAAATAGCCGATCAAAGGCATCAGCGCCTGAAAGCCGCCAAACCAGATTCCGCAGACAGCGCCTTCTTTCACCCCTGCATTTTTTACGGAAAGTCCCTTGCAGACAGAGACCGCGAATGCGTCCATACTCAGTCCCACCGCCAACAGGAACAATTCTCCGAAGCCCATAAAATCCCTCCGTATTTTCTACGGCATTGCGCCACTTGCTGTGTGGTAAAATCCTCTTTTCACGGGGATTATAACAGCCGCGAACACCGTTGTCAAGCAATTCACAAAAAGTTAAATTTTCTTCCAAAAAACAGAAAAATCCCAGGAAACAGCTGGCAAAAAATGTTGTTTTTCTACATCAAACCAGTTTCTTCTGCCGCAAAATTCCCGCGTACAAGCCGTCTGTACACCGGCCGGCTTCCACATAGCCCCGGCTGGAATAATAGCCTTCCAGCACCTTGTTTCCCACCGCAGAATCCAGCCGCAGGAACTGCTTTCCGCAGCCGGCGGTATAGCGTTCCGCCTCTTGCAGGAAGATGCTGCCTGTCCCCTTGGCATCCACATCCGATGCCAGGTGATGCAGATAAAACGCAGATTCCGGATCGGGCCAGCGCACATCTTCGTGAAACAGCGCGCCTACGCAGAGGATTCTCCCTTTTTCCCCATCCGTCAGCACAAACAGCTCGTCCATCTGCCGGCGCTTTTCATAGTAATCCAGCGGATACCGCTTGTCGTATCTGGTGGCATTCCACTGCTGGATTCCCACCTGATCCATCCACGCCACCCGGCGCATTATTAAGTCAAATATATCCTGAATCTCAGACTTTTCAGCCTTGCGAAATATGTATTGTTCGTTCATTATAATTCCCTTTCCCTATGTTTTTCCTATCATAACACATCTTGACGCAAAAGAAAAGAAAAAACGCAAGTATAAATGCGGCAACGGAGAATGAAGTGAACCCCAAAGTTTAGACAAATTTTTATATTAACTTGCTTGTGAATGAGTTCGGTATTGTACCGGACTCATTCCTTTTAATTTTAGAGATATTCTCTCGTTGTTGTAATAATAGATGTAATCATCCAAAGCTT
>JAZRBN010000075.1:0-3919 GCA_045635105.1 Faecousia sp.
ACGGCTTCACGCCTTTCCTGTTTATACAATACCGGCCGCTTTTGAACTCCCAATGACGAAAATAAAAACATTTTGTAAATCGATTATAAACAAAAACAGCGCCGGGAAATCCCGACGCTGTTTCGTTTTTGCAAATTAACCCTCTGCGCGCATCTGAGCGAAGCACTCACTGCAAAATACGGGACGGTCAGACTTGGGCTCGAAGGGAACCTTTGCCTCACCACCGCAACGGGCGCAGGTAGCGGTGAAGAACTCACGGGGGCCACGGGCTGCGTTCTTGCGAGCATCACGGCAGGCCTTGCAGCGCTGGGGCTCATTCTGGAAGCCGCGCTCTGCGTAGAATTCCTGCTCACCGGCGGTGAAAACGAATTCGTTGCCGCACTCTTTGCAAACTAAAGTCTTGTCTTCGTACATTGATTTTACCTCTTTTCGGTTGTTTATGCCCCGTGAAAGCCCGCCGTTTTGGACTGGTATAACGCAGGGTCTAATATAGTATGACAGTACACTGCCACAAGTGGGATTATACACAAGCAAAAAACTTTTGTCAATCCTTTATAAAAATTTTTCTCCTAAATTTTTATATTTTATGCAATTTTCCGGTATTTTTCCGAACTTAAATGGAAAAACTCTCCTGCCCGTCATAGGGGATATGCAGGTGCTGATAGGCAAGCTGGGTTACGCAGCGACCCCGGGGCGTGCGGGTCAAAAAGCCCAGCTGCATCAAATACGGCTCATATACATCTTCTAAGGTAACTGCCTCTTCACCGATGGTGGCAGCCAGGGTTTCCAAGCCCACCGGACCGCCGCCGTAGTTACGGATAATGGCAGTGAGCATCCGCCGGTCAATGGAATCCAGACCCAGGGCGTCCACTTCCAGCCGGGACAGAGCCAGGTCTGCCGCCTCCCGGGTGATCACGCCGTCGCACATAATTTGGGCAAAGTCCCGCACCCGGCGCAAAAACCGGTTGGCAAGGCGGGGCGTTCCCCGGCTGCGGGAGGCAATCTCCATCGCGCCGGCAGGGTCAATTTCCATACCCAAAATGGTGGCAGAACGGGTAACGATTTTGGTAAGCTCCTCCGGGGTATACAGCTCCAGCCGTAAATTCACGCCAAACCGGTCCCGCAGGGGAGCAGACAGCTGGCCTGCCCGGGTGGTCGCGCCCACCAGGGTGAACTTGGGCAAATCCAACCGGATGGAATTGGCAGAGGGACCCTTGCCCACAATAATATCGATGGCAAAGTCCTCCATAGCCGGGTACAAAATCTCCTCCACCACCCGGTTTAGACGGTGGATTTCGTCGATAAAGAGAATGTCGCCGGGGTTTAAGTTGGTCAGCAGCGCCGCCAAATCCCCGGGTTTTTCAATGGCAGGACCGGAGGTGATGCGGATATTGACCCCCATCTCATTGGCGATAACACCGGCAAGCGTGGTCTTGCCCAGGCCGGGAGGGCCGTAAAGCAGGGTGTGATCCAGTGGCTCATTCCGCAGCCGGGCGGCTTCGATGTACACCGACAGATTGCCCTTTGCCTTCTCCTGTCCGGTATAATCCGACAAAAGCCGGGGACGCAGGCCGATTTCTCCCGCATCCTGAGGGGCAAAAGTCGGCGATATAATAGGACTGTCCAGTTCCTGTGAAAACTCTAAACTCATAGATGACCTCCGGTCAATGGAAAATTAAAAATGGAAAATGGAAAATTATTTTTTGGTAGTCTTTACGATCGCTGCCAAAAGACTTTCAATTTTTCATTACCATTGCGCGCAGGGCGTAACGGACCAGTTCTTCGGTGCTGGCGTTGGGATCTGCGCCTTTCAGCGCCAAGGCGATTTCCGACGGGGCATAGCCCAGCTCCTGCAAGGCTGCGTGGGCAAGGGAAGCATTGTTTCCGGCCTGCGGCGCTGCCGCCACCGGGGCAGAGAAGTCCAGAGAATCGGTACTGCCGCCCACCTTTTCTTTCAGCTCCAGAATAATGCGCTGGGCAATCTTTTTACCTACGCCCTGGGCAGCAGTCAGCAGCTTTTCGTCCCCGGTCATCACCGCCAGGGTAAAATTCTGCGGTCCGGCAGAGAGAATCGCCAGCGCCGCCTTGGGGCCAACGCCGTTTACCGAGGTCAGCAGCTCATAGCACCGCTGCTCCTCCCGGCTGATAAAGCCGTACAGGTCATAGGCGTCCTCCCGGACAGACTCGGTAATATAGAGCTTTGCGCTCTGATTCAGCTTCAATTGCGCCGCCGTATAGGCGGTAACCCGGCAGCCGTAACCAACACCGCCGCAGTCGATGACTGCAAGACCCGGCTCTAAAACAGCTACCGTTCCGGACACATAATACAACATAGTCAAAACCTCACAAAATTGTAATGGACAATGGATATATTGGCTTTGCCGACAATTAAAATCATTGTCCATTGTACATTGTCAATTTTTGCTTACTCTTGTAAGCAAACTTGTGCTTGCCCGGGCGTGGCACAGGGCGATGGCAATGGCATCGGCAGCATCGTCGGGCTTTGGCAGCTGGGGCAGCTTCAAAATCCGCTTGGTCATCTCCATCACCTGGTGCTTGGTGGCGTTGCCGTAGCCAACCACCGACTGCTTCACCTGCATAGGCTTATACTGGGCAGCTTTCAGACCGGCCTGCTGAATGGCAAGCAAAATCACACCCCGGCTCTGGGCAACCCCGATACCGGTGGTAACATTCTGCCCGAAAAACAGCTCCTCAATGGCCACCGCATCGGGCTTTGCCACCTGCAAAAGCTCTGTCATATCATTATAAATCATCTCCAACCGGGCGGGAAAATCCATACCGGCGGGGGTGGTAATGGCGCCGCAGCGCAGGAGGGTATACTGATTCCGCTGGGCTTCAATCAGACCGAAGCCTGTGATTCCGTACCCCGGGTCAATGCCCAAAATCCGCACAAACGCCACCCCCTTTTCCTATTATGATAGCACATTTGTTTTCATTTGACTAGCACCTTTTTTGGTGAAGTAAATGAGAGTTGTCAAAACATACGGTGGGGCAGTCTGCTCTGCAGAACAATGCATCTGAAACAAAAAGGAAGCGGCTCGGCCGCTTCCTTTAGAGTATTGCAGGATATTCATAAAGGTTGCGCGGATGGATTTGACTCTGCCTTCGGAGAAAGGATCTTCCAGCTGCGCAGACTGGAGGAAAGCGAGGAAACCGATTTCATCCGTGATGGCAAGATTTGCTTCCAGCGCCGCAAGACCTGCGCCGGCTTCTGCCTGCTCCAGCTGATAAAGCTGCAGGGCGGCGTCATTGCTGACCACATAGCTGATGACATACTGGGGATTGGTGAAGAAATGGGGGATGCGCACATAGCTGCGGTCATCGAAGCCCCAGCGGCCAAAACCGTAATCCTCGCCCACCCCGGCAAAAACAGACCGGATGCGCTCCACGGTCACTTGCTCCGGAGCCAACGCGTAAACCCGATGCTCAAAGTCGGCATAAGCCGCCTGTTCCACAAAGACGCACAGGCTGTCTGCCAGCTTGAACTTGCTCAGTTTTTCTCCTTCCTCGGTAGCCAGCAGGCTCAGGTATTCCAGGCCCTGGCTGTAAATTTCCGCCACATCGATGCCTGCGGCACTGCCCAGACATGCATAGTCATTGGCAAAGTGGCCGAATTCGTGAACCAAAGTCAGCTTGTCCATATTGGCGCCCTGAGGATTCATAAAGACAAAGGGCTGGCTGTAGGTGGACAGGAAGGTTTCAAAGGAGGCGTTGTATTTTTTCTCGCTGTAGGTAATGTCATACAGTTCATTGTCCGCAAACAGGCCGAAAGCGGATTCCAACACACCGCCCATAGCATTCACCGTGGCCCGGAGGTAATCCATGGCCTGTTCCTCGTCACAGGGTGCGTAGCCCGCATCCCACAGGCCTGTATCCAGGTTTATGTACAAATTCACCA
>JAZRBN010000076.1:0-7814 GCA_045635105.1 Faecousia sp.
GCTGGAACTGGTGCATCAGGGTATGTTCGAAAAGGCAAAGAAGAACCTGACTGACCATATCTATGAAGCCCATTCTTTGGAGGAGGCCAAACAGCTGCAAGAGAAGAACGGCGGCTTTATTAAGACCATGTGGTGCGGCGACCTGGAATGCGAGCTGAAAATGAAGGAGCAGGCAGGTATGTCGTCCCGCTGTATGCCCTTTGCCCAGGAGAACTTGGGAGATGTTTGCCCCATTTGCGGCAAACCTGCCAAGACCATGATCCTCTGGGGCGTAGCTTACTAATAATAAAATCGCGTGTTGGTTTGCAACACGCGATTTTTTAATGCAGTTAGTTTCCGTTTGCCAGCCTTACGATATCGCCAACGCCGTCGAGAATCATTGTGGGGCGGTAGGCGTAGGTTTTCAGGGTTTCCCGGGTGGATACACCGGAGAGCACCAGCACTGTGGACATACCGGTCTCCAAGCCGGAGATAATGTCCGTGTCCATACGGTCGCCGATCATTACCGCCTCTGCGGAGTGGCAGCCCAGCAGTTTCAGTCCTGTGCGCATCATGAGGGGGTTGGGCTTGCCGCAGAAGTAAGCCTTAGTGCCGGTGGCCATCTCAATGGGGGAGACCAGCGCGCCGCAGGCGGGGGCAATACCCTTTTCAATAGGACCGGTTACATCAGAGTTGGCGCCGATGAGCTTGGCGCCGCCCAGCACCAGATTGGTTGCCTTGGTTAAGGATTCAAGAGAGTATGTTCTGCCTTCGCCCACAACCACATAGTCCGGGTTCACATCGTTCATGGTACAGCCGGCCTCATACAGGGCGTTCAGAAGACCCGCCTCGCCGATGGCGTACACCGAACAGCCGGGGCTTTGCTCCTTTAAGAAGGCGGCAGTTGCCAATGCGCTGGTGTAAAAATGGCGCTCCGGCACATCCAGACCCATACGGGCAAGGCGCAGCTTCAGCTCACAGGGGGTGTAGCCGCTGTTGTTGGTAAGGAACAGGTATTCCTTCTTTTCTGCATTCAGCCAGTTGATAAATTCAGCCACACCCGGCAGGATTTTGCTTCCGTGGTAGATCACGCCGTCCATATCGCAGATGAAGCCTTTAATTTTGTTAAAATCGAGATTGGCCATAGGATCCTCCTGGTTTTTGGAATTGTATCAATACTAAATCACAAGCCGAAAAAAATGTCAAGAGTGAATTGTAATTGTATTTTGTGTGCGGATATGGTATTCTAATCAAAAGGGGTGGGGAAATGAAAAGAACACTTTTAGGGATTATCCGCGGGGTGCTGACAGCGCTTGCGGTGGTCAGCGGCGCGATTGCAGCGCCTGTCCTGTTCCGGCCGTTTTTCTATTGGCATATTCAGCCGCTGAATCTAACCGGCGCTGTTGGGTTAACTTTGGAGCAGGTGAAGACTGCCTATAACGAGATGATGAACTATTGTATTGGACTTGCCAATGAATTTTCTGCGGGAGCACTGCCCTTTTCGGAGTCCGGCGCGTCTCATTTTGCGGATGTAAGACGGCTGTTTGTGCTGGATTTATCCGTACTGGCGCTTTCGCTGATGATATTGCTCATTTTGCGGTTTTTCTGCCGCGGGGCGGTTCGCCTTGGGGGGCATACCCCCGGCTTTTGGAGCGCTGCGGGGTTGGGCGTTGCTTTTTTGACGGTAGGCGGCCTGGTGGCAGTGGATTTTAATAAAGCTTTTGAGGTGTTTCACCGCCTGTTTTTCCCCGGTAAGGATAATTGGCTTTTCGACAGTGGGACAGACCCGATTATCAATATGCTCCCGGCGGTATTTTTCCGCAATTGCGCCATACTGATTCTCTCTTTGATTCTGCTTAGCTGCGCTCTGCTGATCGCATATGACCGGAAACAGCGCCATAGAAAATAAAAGAACTACCCGTTTGCCGCAGCAAACGGGTAGTTTTTTGCATAGATTAGTAATTGTCCTTGCGAACCTCGAAGAATGCCTGGGGATGATTGCACACGGGGCAAACCTCCGGCGCGGCGGCGCTCAGCACCAGGTGGCCGCAGTTGCGGCACTCCCACAGGGTGATGCCTGCCTTTTCAAAGACAGCCTTGGTCTCCACATTGTTCAGAAGCTTGCGGTAGCGCTCTTCGTGGGACTTCTCAATGGCAGCAACGCCCCGGAACTGGGCAGCCAGCTCGGCAAAGCCTTCCTCTTCGGCTTCCTTTGCCATCCGGTCGTACATATCTGTCCATTCGTAGTGCTCACCCTGGGCAGCCTCCAACAGATTTTCAGCGGTAGTGCCCAATCCGCCCAGCGCCTTGAACCAGAGCTTGGCGTGTTCTTTTTCGTTTTCAGCAGTTTGCAGGAACAGAGCGGCAATCTGCTCATAGCCAGCTTTTTTGGCTACGGATGCAAAGTAGGTGTACTTGTTGCGGGCCTGGGATTCGCCGGCAAAGGCTTCCCACAGATTCTTCTCGGTTTTGGTACCGGCATAGGGATTGTTCTTGCTCATTTGATATTCCTCCGTTTTGTAAAAATTTTTGAGGTAGGGATAGCATATTCTCTCTCTGCATTTAGTATAACAGAAAATAGAGGAATGTCAAAGAAAAGATTGACTTTGCAAAATCCATATGGTATAAGGACAGAAGAGTAAACAGCAGAAAAATGAGGAAAAAACAATGATGATTGCAGATGAATTGAAAAACAGAAATATTCCCGCACTGCTGAAAATGAACAGCGGCGAACCGGTTACACCGGAGAACTGGGAATTGCGGAAAAAGGAACTGCTTGCCTGCCTGTCTGAGCATCTTTACGGCTTCACGCCTCCTGCTCCCAAGGAAGTGCGGGCGGTGCTGACCGGCTCTGAAAAATGGCATACCTTTGGGGGCAAAGCCAGGTCTGAGCTGTATAATATTTGCTTTGATACGCCGGGTGGGGAGTTTTCTTTCCCCATTAGCGTAACCATTCCCGCAAAGGTAGAAAAGCCCCCGGTGATTCTGCATCTGTCCTTTGGTCTCCGGTATCCGATCCCTATGGAGGAGATCATTGACAATGGCTTTGCCTTGGTGCAGCTGCACTACCATATGGTAGAACACGACGAAAACCACCCCGAGGACTACTTCGGTAAGTTCATCGGCGGTCTGGGCGAGAAGTTCTTCGGCGGACGCGGCCGTGAAAAAACCGAGTGCGGAAAGGTAGGCCTGTGGGCCTATGCTGCCAGCCGGGTGATGGACTATTTGCAAACCCGGGACGATATCAACCGGGAGCGTATTGCATTAACCGGCCATTCCCGACTGGGCAAGACGGCTTTGTGGTGCAAGGCCCAGGACCCCCGGTTCTATCTTGCTTTGGGTAACAATACCAATTACGGTGGCGGCGGCTTGATTCGGGGGCATATGGGCGAGGATGTGCCGGACTTTATTGACCGTGGCAGCTTTGACTTTTTCTGCGAGGGTTGGAAGGATTACCTGGGTGTGCCGCATAGTGAGCTTCCCTTTGACCAGCATTTCCTGATGGCCTGCCACGCACCGGGACTGGTGTACTTAACAGGCGCAACTCACGATGAGGGTATGGATCCTGTGTCCGAGTTTTTGTCCTGCTGCGCTGCCAGCGAAGTCTATAAGATGCTGGGCAAAACTGGTCTTGTCCATAGTGGTGATATGCCGGAAGTGGGCACAGCCCTTCACGACGGAGAAATCGGTTTTCACGTGCGGCAGGGCGGTCATTATCTCTCCCGTGAGGATTGGCAGCACTTTATGGCGTTTTTCAAAAAGCATATGTAACTGAATAAGGGGGATTTGGGTGTATTTGATTCCGGAATTGTACGATTTATCCCATACAAAGGCGGAGCAATACCTCAGGGCGTTTACCTATCCGTGGGAGGCGCTGGAAGGAATTGCGGGAATGATTGTATCGGTTGGAAATACACTGGGTGATGACTACATAGAAATATCCCCAAAGGTGTGGGTGCATACTACTGCGGTGGTGGCACCCACAGCTTTTTTAGCAGCGCCTTGCATTATCGGCGCTCTCACCCAGGTGCGCCACGGGGCATTTATCCGGGGCAGCGCGCTGATAGGGGATTGCTGCGTGGTGGGAAATTCTGCGGAGGTAAAAAATGCCATCCTTTTTGACGGGGTGCAGGTGCCTCACTATAACTACATAGGCGACAGCATTTTGGGCTACAAGGCCCATTTTGGCGCAGGCGCCATTACCTCCAATGTGAAATCCGACAAAAAACCGGTGGTGCTTGCAGGCATAAACACCGGACGGAAAAAGGTGGGCGCTATGGTGGGGGATTTCGGGGAAATCGGTTGCAATACGGTCTTAAACCCCGGCACGGTCATTGGCAGGCGCAGCGTTATTTATCCTTTGTCCTGCGTCCGCGGCGTTGTGCCACCGGACAGTATTTATAAAACAGGCGGTGTAATTGTTCCGAGATTGGGAGGCTAGTGTATGGGGAAGTATTTCGGTACAGACGGATTTCGGGGAGAAGCCAATGCAGTGCTTACTGCCGACCACGCCTATCATATCGGCCGTTTCCTCGGTTGGTACTATGGGACATTCAAACAGAAGGAGGAAGCGCCCCGGGTGGTGATCGGCAAGGATACCCGCCGTTCCAGCTATATGCTGGAATATGCACTCTCGGCAGGCCTTTGCGCCTCCGGCGCGGATGCCTGTATGCTCCACGTTACCACCACACCCTCGGTGGCGTATATTACCAAGGTGGATGGCTTTGACTGCGGCATTATGATTTCCGCCAGCCATAATCCCTATTATGATAACGGAATCAAGCTTCTTAGCGGGGCAGGGGAGAAGATGGACGAAAAAACCATTTCCCTTGTGGAAGCCTATCTGGACGGCAAGCCGGAAACACTGCCCTACGCCAAACGGGAGAAAATCGGCTGTACGGTTGACTATGTGGCAGGCAGAAACCGTTACATCGGGTATCTGATTTCTCTGGGACTGTATTCTTTCAAGGACATCAAGGTGGGGCTGGATTGCGCCAACGGCGCTGCGTGGAGTATTGCCAAGGCGGTATTTGATGCGCTTGGCGCGAAAACCTATGTGATTCACGCCGAGCCGGATGGCACAAATATCAATGAAAATGCCGGTTCCACCCACATCGAGGCCTTGCAAAAATTTGTGGTGGAAAACGGGCTGGATGTGGGGTTTGCCTTCGATGGGGATGCGGACCGATGTCTGTGTGTGGATGAAACCGGTCAGGTGGTTACAGGGGACCATATTCTCTATATTCTGGGCTGCTATATGCAGGAAAAAGGGCAGTTGGACAATAATACCGTGGTAACCACCGTGATGTCCAATTACGGCCTTTATAAGGCTTTTGACAAGCGGGGTATTGCCTATGCCAAGACGCCGGTGGGAGACCGGTATGTGTATGAATATATGGCGCAAAACGGCTGCCGACTGGGAGGTGAGCAGTCGGGGCATATCATTATTTCCAAATACGCCACCACCGGCGACGGCATTCTCACCAGCATCAAGCTGATGGAGGTGATGCTGGCGAAAAAAACGAAAATGAGCCGGCTGTCTCAGGAGCTGACCCTCTATCCCCAGTACTTAAAAAATGTGCGGGTGCAATCCAAGGAGGAAACCCTTAATGATCCGGTTGTGCGCTCGGCAATTGAAGAGGTGTCCGCGCGGTTGGAGGGCAGCGGACGGCTTTTGGTGCGTCAGTCCGGCACAGAGCCTGTCATTCGGGTGATGGCGGAAGCGCCGGACAGGGATGTTTGCATGGCGTGCGTAGAAGATGTTATACGCATAATTTGCGCGCAGGGGTATGCAAGAATATAAAAAAGCGGCTACCAACTTGTGTCTGTTGTGGAAAGTAATGCACAATATATAGGTATCGTGCCGTTTTTTGTTACTTTTTTAGGTTGCATTTCGATTACGGATACTGTATAATACAATGTGATAAACTATGTGAGTTTATATACCCCAAAGAAATACTTTGTGATATACAAGAGGGATGAATATGGAAATCAAACCGTTTGAGAAAAAAGTGTGGCTGGCAAGTCCGACTATGCACGGTGAGGAACTTCGGTATATGCAGGAAGCCTACGAGACCAACTGGATGTCTACCGTGGGCGAGAATATCAATGAGGTAGAGCGGATTGCGGCGGAAAAGGCGCAGATGAAATATGCGGTTGCGCTGTCTTGCTGCACTGCTGCGCTGCACCTTTGCGTGAAGTCCGCAGGTGAGCGGCTTTACGGCAAGCCTGCCATCAGCCACGGCGCACTGGAAGGAAAGCGTGTGTTCTGCTCCGATATGACCTTCGACGCAACACTGAATCCTGTGGTGTATGAAGGCGGCATCCCTGTGTTTATTGACACAGAGGCGGATTCCTGGAATATGGACCCTGTGGCGCTGGAAAAGGCGTTTGAGCTGTATCCCGATGTGAAGCTGGTGGTCTGCGCGGAGCTGTATGGCTTCCCCGGCCGTATGGATCTGATTAAGAAGATTTGCGAAAAGCACGGCGCCCTGCTGATTGAGGATGCCGCTGAGGCTATGGGCGCAACCATCGGCGGTCGCCAGTGCGGCTCTTTCGGCGATTACTCCGCTATCAGCTACAACGGTAATAAGATTATCACCGGCTCTTCCGGTGGCTGCCTGCTGACCAACGACATTGAGGTGGCTAACAAGGCCCGCAAGTGGTCCACCCAGGCCCGGGAAAATGCCCCCTGGTATCAGCACGAGGAAGTGGGCTACAATTACCGCATGAGCAATGTGATTGCCGGTGTGGTCCGTGGCCAGTATCCCTACCTGGAAGAGCATATTGCCCAGAAAAAGGCAGTTTACGAAAGATATAAGGAAGGCTTCAAGGGTTTGCCGGTACAGATGAACCCCATTATGGACGGCACGACCGCCAACTACTGGCTTTCCGCTATGATCATTGACAAGGATTATATGTGCAAGCAGGTTCGGGACGACAGCACTGCGTTGTATGTGAAAGAGCCGGGCAAGACCTGTCCTACCGAAATTTTGGAAAAGCTGGCTGCTCTCAATGCAGAGGGCCGTCCCATCTGGAAGCCTATGCATATGCAGCCGATGTACCGCCTGCATGAGTTTGTTACCTGCAGCGGTTCCGGTCGGGCAAAGACCAACGCATACATTGCCGGCAGCGTTGCCGATGTAGGCGCCGATATCTTTGACCGCGGCCTGTGCCTGCCCAGCGACAATAAGATGACACCCCAGCAGCAGGATGTGATTATTGAGGTTATTAGAAGCTGCTTTGAAAAGTAAAAGCGTTTATTAGGAGACAGTTAAAATGCGTAAAGCCAATCTTTTTTTGAAAAGAGCTTTTGATATTATAGTGAGCCTTTTTGCGATTGCGGTATTCACAGTGATCCCTGTTTTTATCGTGGTGCCCATTGTCATTCGCTTAACCTCCGAAGGTCCGGCTATGTACAATCAGATTCGCATTGGTAAGGATCAGAAGCCCTTCAAAATGTATAAGTTCCGCACGATGATTCAGGAGCGGTATGATGCCGACGGCAATGAGATTATGTCCGAAGACCGGATCACCCGGGTGGGCAGAATTCTGCGAAAGACCAGCCTGGACGAGCTGCCTCAGCTGTTTAATATCCTCAATGGTACAATGAGTATTATCGGCCCCCGTCCCATGCTGGATTATCAGGCTCCCAGATGCATCGGCGATGAGGTGCTGCGTTTCAAAATGCGCCCGGGTCTGACCGGACTTGCGCAGGTAAAGGGCAGAAACAATATCATTTGGGAAGAGCGCATTCAGTATGATATTGAGTATGTGAAGAGTTTCACCTTCTGGCAGGATATTGTCATTATTTTCAAGACTGTGCTTTTGGTTTT
>JAZRBN010000077.1:0-28841 GCA_045635105.1 Faecousia sp.
AAGCGCCTGCTGAGGCACCCGCTGCTGCGCCTGCCGCAGCTGCACCTGCTGCTCCTGCAGCTGCTGTTGCTACCAAGGCCCGTGGCGTTCTGATGCCCAAGGCCGGTATCACCGTAGAAAGCTGTATCATCGGCGAGTGGCTGAAAAATGTTGGCGACCAGGTGAAGGTTGGCGACATTCTGTTTACTTACGAAACCGACAAGGCATCCTTCGAGTGCGAGTCCACCGAAGAGGGTGAGCTGCTGGCAATCTTCTATGAAGCCGGCGATGAAGTACCCTGCCTGGAAAATGTGTGCGCTGTCGGTCCTCACGGCGAGCCTACCGATTGCCTGAAAGGTATTGGCGGCACCCCCGCCGCTGCCGAAGCACCTGCTGAGGCTGCTCCCGCTGCTGAGGCTGCGCCTGCTGCCGGCGGTGTTGAGACCGTGATTATGCCCAAGGCCGGCATCACTGTGGAAAGCTGCCTGATTGGCGAGTGGCTGAAAAAGGTGGGCGATCAGATTAAGGTCGGCGACATTCTGTTTACTTACGAAACCGACAAGGCTTCCTTCGAGTGCGAATCCACCGCAGAAGGCGAGCTGCTGGAAATCCTCTTCAATGAGGGCGACGAAGTTCCCTGCCTGGAAGCTGTTTGCAAGATCGGCGTTAAGGGCGCTGTTGCTGCTGAGGCACCTGCTGCAAATGCAGGCGCTGCTATCTCTCCCAGAGCCAGAAAGCTGGCAGCTACCGCCGGTGTGGATGCCTCCTTGGCAACCGGTACCGGCCCCAATGGCCGGATTATCGAGCGGGATGTGCGTGAGCTGATGGCCAATCCTCCCGTGGTGGCTGCCGCTCCTGCTGTTGCTGCTGCACCCGCTGCTGCGCCTGCGCCTGTGGCTGCCGCACCTGCTGCGGAAGCAGAGGCCGAGTACAGAGATGTGAAGTTCAGCGGTATCCGCCGGGCTATCAGCAAATCTATGACCACCTCCCTGCACACCATGGCGCAGCTGACCCACAACACTTCCTTCGACGCTACCGCAATTCTCAACTACCGCAAGCAGCTGAAAGCTGCCGGCGGCGAATACGCAGGCATTACCCTGGGCGACATCATTCTCTATGCTGTTTCCCGCACCCTGCTGAACCACCCGGATCTCAACGCCAATATGCTGGATGACAACTCCATCCGCATCTTCAATCACGTGAACCTGGGCGTTGCTGTGGATACTCCCCGGGGTCTGATGGTTCCCACCATTTTCCACGCAGACGAAATGAGTCTTTTGGAAATCTCCAAGGCTGTTAAGGAGCTGGCAGCTGAGTGTCGCGACGGCGCAATCAGCCCGGACAAGCTCTCCGGCGGCAGCTTCACCGTGTCCAATCTGGGCAATATGGGCGTGGAATCCTTCACTCCTGTTATCAATCCTCCCCAGACCGGTATTTTGGGCGTTTGCGGTACTACCGACCGTGTACGCAAGGGCAAAGACGGCGGCATCGAGCTGTATCCCGCTATGGGTCTGAGCCTGACCTACGATCACCGGGCTGTGGACGGCACACCCGCTGCCAAGTTCCAGAAGGAGCTGGGCTTCAACCTGGAGAACTTCACTGTTCTGCTGTCCAAGTAAGGAGTAGACTATGGAACTGTTCGATTTACTGGTGGTGGGCGGAGGCCCCGGCGGCTACCTTTGCGCCGAGCGCGCTGCGCAGAACGGCTTGAAGGTTGCGCTGTTCGAGAAGAAAGCATTGGGCGGCACTTGCCTGAATGAGGGGTGTATCCCCACCAAAACTCTGCTGAACTCTTCCAAGATGTATCGGCATGCCAAAGAGAGTGAGGCCTACGGCGTAACTGCCACAGGTGTTACCTTTGACCACGCCAAGGTTATCGCCCGGAAAAACAAGGTGGTCAACACCTTGGTTTCCGGCGTAGGCGCTACTATGAGCGCCAATAAGGTTACGGTGATTACCGGTGAAGCGGTGATTACCGGCCGGGCTGCCGACGGCTTTGCCGTGCAGGCAAACGGAACAGTTTACACCGGTCGCCGGCTGGCTATTGCCAGCGGCTCCGAGACGGTTGTGCCTCCCGTTCCCGGTTTGAAAGAAGGGCTGGCTTCCGGCTTCGTGGTTACCAACCGGGAAGTGCTGGATATGGAGGTCCTGCCCAAGAGCATGGTGGTCATCGGCGGCGGTGTCATCGGTCTTGAAATGGCATACTATTTTGCCAGCGTAGGCGTTCCCGTAACTGTCATTGAGATGATGCCCAAAATCGCAGGCGCTACCGACCCGGAAATCTGCAAGGTGCTGACCGACGCCTTTGAAAAGCGCGGTATGGTATTTAAGCTGTCCTCCAAGGTGCTGGAAGTGAAGTCCGGCTCCGTTGTGTATGAGGAGAACGGGGAGAAGAAGGAAATCTCCTGCGATAAGGTGCTGCTTTCCGCCGGCCGCCGTCCTGCTACCGCAGGCATCGGCCTGGAAACACTGGGTCTTGAAATGGACCGGGCGGCAATCGTTACCGACCGGCATATGTGCACCACCGTGCAGAATGTGTACGCCATCGGCGACTGCAACGGAAAATCCATGCTGGCTCATACCGCTTACCGGGAGGCAGAGGTTGCTGTCAACCATATGGTAGGCAAGGCTGACGAAATGCGCTATGATGTGATTCCTGCGGTGATCTACACCGACCCCGAGGTGGCATCTGTGGGCCACAGCAAGGAAGGCGCAGAAAAGCTGGGTATGACGGTGAAAGAAGTCAAGCTACCTATGTCCTATGCAGGCCGTTACTTAGCCGAGACCAACGGCGGCAAGGGCTTTATCAAGCTGGTGGTGGATACCGACCGGAACCGTCTGGTGGGCTGCCATATGGTAGGCTCTTACGCTTCGGAAATTATTATGACCGCCACTATGATGGTGGACACCCAGCTGACCCCCCAGCGGCTGCAAAAAATGGTATTCCCGCATCCGACAGTTGCGGAGATTATACGAGAAGCAATTTTCCATATTTAATTTGAGGAGGAAATCACTATGCCCAAGAGTTTATTTGTGGACCCCAAAGAGGTGCGCGCACCGGGTAAAGTTACATTCAACGACATTCCCGTAAACCAGTATAACAAGTCCGTGAAGGACGAATTGAAGTCCGGCAAGTTCACCAAGGAAGATCTGATCCGGATTTTCCGCGATATGACCGTTCTGCGTGAGTTCGAGACCATGCTGAACCAGATTAAGACCCAGGGTGGCTACAACGGCATCGACCACACTTATCCCGGCCCTGCGCACCTGTCCATCGGTCAGGAAGCAGCCTGTGTTGGTCAGGCATACCTGTTGGACGAAAATGACTTCGCCTTCGGCAGCCACCGTTCCCACTCCGAAATCCTGGCAAAGGCTCTGTCCACCATCAACAAGATGAGCGACGAGCAGCTGATGAACGTAATGGAGAGCTTCCTGGAAGGCAAGTGCCTGCGCGCTACCCAGAAGCTGGGCGAGACCAAGGACGTAAAGGAATTGGCAATCCGCTTCATTCTCTACGGCACACTGTCCGAGATTTTTGCCCGTGAGACCGGCTTCCATATGGGTATGGGCGGCTCTATGCACGCATTCTTCCTGCCCTTCGGCATCTACCCCAACAACGCAATCGTGGGCGGCTCTGCCACCATTTCCACCGGTTCTGCTCTGTACAAGAAGGTCAACAACAAGAAGGGCATCGTTGTCTGCAACATCGGCGACGCTTCTATGGCCCGTGGTCCTGTTTGGGAGGCGCTGAACTTCTCTGCAATGGATCAGTACAAGACCTTGTGGGAATCTCACAATGACGGTATGCCCATTTTGTACAATATTTTCAACAACTCCTACGGTATGGGCGACCAGACCCGCGGCGAGACCATGGGTCAGGGCTGTATGTCCCGGATTGCTTCCGGTGTCAGCCCCACCCAGTTCCACGCAGAAACTGTTGACGGCTATAACCCCCTGGCAGTGATCGATGCCATGGAGCGTAAGTTGGAGCTGCTGCGCAACGGCCAGGGCCCTGTGATGCTGGAAACCATCACCTACCGCTTCTCCGGCCACTCCGTCTCCGACCAGAACGCATACCGCACCAAGGAAGAGATGGACGCCTGGAAGGAATTCGATCCTCTGACCACCTATCCTGCTGAGCTGGTGAAGGCCGGTGTTATGACCCAGGCCGAGGTTGACGCCATCCTGGCTGAGACCACTGCCCGTATGACTATGATCTGCAAGGCCGCTGCTGATCCCGAGATCAGCCCCTACTGCGACTTTAACAAGGATCCCGCTGTTGTAGAGCGTATGATGTTCTCCAATCAGAAGGTGAAGGCATTTGATGACCGTGAGCCCGAGGTGTTTATGCCCCTGGCTGAGGTTCCCGCTTATCAGAAGCTGAAAGAGAAGTCCCGCAGCCCCATTGGCCCCGACGGCAAGCCCGTTTCCAAGATGAAGCTGTTCAACCTGCGCGACGCAATGAGCGAGGTTATCTACGACCGCTTCTACGAGGATCCCACCATGATCGCTTACGGCGAAGACTGCCGCGACTGGGGTGGCGCATTTGCTGTTTACCGTGGCATGATGGACGCTCTGCCCCACTGCCGTCTGTTCAACTCTCCTCTGGCTGAGGCCTCCATCGTGGGTACTGCCGTTGGCTATGCCCTGTCCGGTGGCCGCGCGCTGGTAGAGCTGATGTACGCTGACTTCATTGGCTGCGCCGGTGATGAAATCTTCAACCAGATGTCCAAGTGGCAGTCTATGTCCGCCGGCATCTTGAAGATGCCCCTGGTTCTGCGTGTGTCCGTTGGCTCCAAGTACGGCGCTCAGCACTCTCAGGACTGGACCGCTCTGTGCGCCCACATTCCCGGCTTGAAGGTCTGCTTCCCCGCAACTCCCTGGGAAGCTAAGGGTCTGATGGAGACCGCGCTGATGGGCACTGACCCTGTGGTCTTCTTCGAGAGCCAGAGAATCTACGACGTGGGCGAGCAGTTCCACGAAGGTGGCGTACCTGCCGAGCGTTATGAAATCACCATCGGTGATGTAAACAAGGTTCGCGACGGTAAGGATGTTACCGTGATTACCCTGGGCGCAGCTCTCTACCGGGCTATGGACGCTGTGAAGCAGCTGTCCGAGAAGTACGGTATGGAGGCTGATGTGATCAACCTGCACTCCCTGGTGCCCCTGGATTACACCAAGATTATTGAGTCTGTTAGAAAGACCGGCCGTGTGGTTCTGGTATCCGATGCCTGCGCCCGTGGCGGCTTTATGAACGACGTGGCCCGCAACATCACCGAGCTGTGCTTCGACGATCTGGATGCGCCTCCCGTGGTCATCGGCGCCAAGAACTGGATCACTCCTCCCTTCGAGTTCGACGAGTTCTTCTTCCCTCAGGCAAGCTGGATTCTGGACGCTATCAACGACAAGCTGGTTCCTTTGGCAGGTCATGTGTCCACCACCGGCTGCACCGAGGCAGAGCATATCCGTCGCGCCAAGGAAGGCGTATAAGTCCATATGGAGATCCAACGCACCGCCAATGCCGGTGTGCTGCTGAAACTGGACGGGGTGTCCATTCTGCTGGACGGCCTGTGCGACCGGGTGGAGGGGTATCTGCCCACGCCCCCGGAGGTTGCCCGGCAGCTGCTGGAAACGCCGCCTGACTTGCTGGCGTTTACCCATTACCACAAGGATCATTGCAGTGAAGCGTTGCTTCTCCCATACCGCAAACAGAATCTCCGGCCCATTCTTGGGCCGGAGTCCCTGCGTTTGGGTAATGTGCGGGTAGGGGATGTAACGGTTCGGATAGTGGAAAGCCGCCATTTGGGCAGGGTAGAGCCGGGCTTGCAGCACGCGAGCTTCATTATCGAGGGCAGCCGATGCGTGTGGTTTCTGGGTGATGCCGCGCCGGTGCAGTGGCGGAATCGCAGAGATTTGCCCAAAGCCGATGTGCTGATTGCGCCCTATGCCTATGCCAATACCCCCTCTGCCTGGGAGCTGACCCGCTCCCTTGCATCGGAAGTGGTGATTTTGCATCTTCCTGCGCGGGAAAGGGATGCCTATGGCCTGTGGGAGAGCGTGTTGCAGGTAACGGAAGGCAGCAATGTGCGCATTCCGGAACTGGGTGATTGTATTACGCTTCCTTAGCGCATAAAATCATATTGACACTAAAATTTTCCAGTGGTAAAATGAATAGGATTATTGAAAAGGAGAGTTTTCTATGATTCATACAAGAGTAATTGTTGTGAAAGACCCCCAGCAGATGGGTGCTGCGGCTGCCGACCTGTTTGAGGCCGCCATTCAGACCAAGCCCGCCTGCGTCATCGGTCTTGCTACCGGTTCTACACCGCTGCCCCTGTATCGGGAGCTGATTGCCCGTGAAAAGGCAGGTAAAATTGATTTCTCCAAGGTGCGTTCCGCGAACCTGGACGAGTATAAGGGTCTGGCGCCCGACCACCCCCAGAGCTACCGCCGTTTTATGCAGGAGAATCTGTTTAACCATATCTCCATCAAGCCTGAAAACACCATCGTTCCCGACGGCCTGGCTTCCGACGTGGACGCAATGTGCGCCGCATACGAGGAGCAGATTGAAGCCTGGGGCGGTGTGGATTTGCAGCTGCTGGGTATCGGCCACGACGGCCATATCGGCTTTAACGAGCCGGAGGATCACTTCCCCGGTATGACCCACGAGGTAAAGCTCACCGATATGACCATCGACGCTAACAAGCGGTTCTTTGATTCCGTTGACGATGTGCCCAAGGCTGCCTTTACCATGGGTATCGGCACCATTATGGCTGCCAAGAAGATCGTGATGGTGGTTACCGGCGCAGATAAGAAGGAGATCCTCCGCAAGACCTTCTGGGGTCCTGTGGATCCTCAGGTTCCTTCTTCTATCTTGCAGTTCCACAACGATGTAACCCTCATTTGCGACGAGGCCGCATATCCTTTCTAAGAAAGTAAAATCCCGGTCATGGACCGGGATTTTTCTATCGGTAATAGTTGCAGGTGAGCAGGAGATTGCTGATGGTTCGGTATTCCAGCGACAGCACCGCCATAGCATCAATTTCTTCTTGGGTAACGGCGCGATTCTTTTCGTTCATTAAGATAGCGCCATCCTGCCAGGCAACGCCGTCCCGCATCCAGCTGCCGTCCGGGAAGAGGACATAGCCTTCGTAGTTGGGATCAAAGGCATCCTGCCCTAAATAGGAATAGGGAGAGTCGATGCCTAAGAGATTCAGCATAGTGGGGAGGAAATCCGAGGTGTTGAGCAGCTTGTCAACCTCCCTGGAAGGCCCATTTGCAGACCATACAAAGCAAGGGGTTTTTTCCAGCAGCAGCTCGCTGTCCACGCCGGAGTGGCTGTACAGCTCCTCCATATTCTTGTAGCCGTAGGTGTAGTGGTCGGTCATGGCGATAATCACCGTGTTTTCCAGCTGACCGCTCTTTTCCAGTTCTTCCAGCAGCCGGGCGAACATATCGTCCACCAGCTTGGCCTTTACCCGGGCGCAATCCTCCTCCTCACTGCCGTAGCGGCCGCGATAGGTGGGATACTGCTTCAATGCGTAGTGGCTGAGCACCTCATTGTACTTATAGCTTAAATGGGCGGAACGGGTAATGATGGTGTTAAAGGTAAGTCCGTCCCGGAAGAAAAGATCCCGTATTTCGGGCACATCGAACAGCAGATTTTCTTCGTACAGCCGTTTTTCGTCCTCCACAAAATCTTCATAGCACACATATCTTTCGTATCCCATGGCCGGCTCAAACACACCCCGGCTGTAAAAATCCGGGTCATTGTAGTGAAATACCTGGGAGGTGTAGCCGTTTGCTGTGAGCTGGGAGGCAATGGACTGGTTAAAGCTGTTGGTTACATAGTCAAAGACATAGCTGCCGGTGGTGGGCAGATAAATGCCTGTGTTCATACAGAACTCGGAGTTTAAGGTCCGGGCGCTGCCGTAGCCGGGGGTGTAGAAATTGGTGAAGCTGATACCCTCGCCCATCAAACGCATAATGGTGGGCGTATCTTCCTGGGTAATCATCCAGTCGTCCATAGATTCCATCAGCACCATAATCACATTTTTGCCGGCATAGGTGCCGGTCATAGTATTGGGCGCTGCTTCGCCCCGCTGGGCGAAGTATTTGTCAATTTCCTGGGTTTGCTGCTTGATAACTGTGCGGTAGGCGGGGGTGAGGGGGTAAATCTCGTGCACCCAGAAATCCCGATAGGTCAGTTGATAGATGCCGGTGAAGTCATAAACCTTCTTGGCATCGTACATTGTGTTGTAGGTGGCGCGGAAAGAGGAGGACTGACCGTATTCCGAGTGCGTGCCCCAGATGTTGTTGTCCCGCAGGAAAATCAGCTCCGGCAGGAAGCAAAGTCCGGAAAAAAATACAGCCGCGGTCAGCACATAGGGCAGCCGGAAGAGAATGCGGGCAGGGCAGTGGGGGAAGTACCGAATCAAGGCAATGCCGGCTGCAATCATCAGCAGCAGTCCCACCCACCATAAAAAGGGGAAGTAGGACAGCACATCGCCTAAAAAAGCAGCACCTTCTCCTGCGTAGCCAATGGTGGACAGCCACATCATCTTGTCAAACACCTGATAGTAGCCTGCCTGCGCCAGAGTCCACAGCAGCATTACATAGTACACGATGCCGTATACGATCCTTGCCGCTTTCCGGGGCAGGAACAGAATAAAGCCGGTGAGCATAGCAGACCAAAGCAGGCCGAAAATAAGACCGGTAAAATCATCGGGTTTTAGCAGCAAAAATGCCAGGGCCTCAATTAAAAAGAAAGAGGCAAACACAGCGAAAAATCCCAGCAGATACAGCCAAATTGGCGCTATGCGGGACATAGATTGACGCTTCACGGACAGGACCTCCGAAACAGAGAATTTATCGGTAGTATACCACAAATGCACAGGGAAAACAACCATATTTCGGTAATGTTTGGAAACAAACTGGGGTTTTGTCATAAAAGTAAAAAAGTGCTTGACAAAACACGGCGGCGTGGCTATAATAAGCGTGTTCTGTTTGAGCCGCCGGTATAGCTCAGTTGGTAGAGCAGCTGATTTGTAATCAGCAGGTCGGGGGTTCGAGTCCGTCTACCGGCTCCATCAGAGCAATAGAGGTAATAGACTCGAACAATTCAATACAACAGTCCGGTGGACTGTTGCGGCGAGGGCTAGACCGAGCCGGACCTTGATTCAACGAGTCCGTCTACCGGCTCCAAGCAGACGGTAGAATAATAGAATATGGGGGAGTTCCCGAGTGGCCAAAGGGGACAGACTGTAAATCTGCTGCGTATCGCTTCGATGGTTCGAATCCGTCCCCCCCCACCACAAAAAAGTCCACCCCAAAAGGGTTTTGACCTTTTTGTGCTGAGGTCGGATTCGACCCCATAGCAGTGCAACTGTCCAGTGGCCAGTTGCTGCCACCAGTGCAAACACTGGTGGCTACCTTAATTTTTGCCCTCTGGGCAAAAATGCAAATCGAATCCGTCCTCCCCTAATGCTATTTGCCACGGGAAAAATGCAAATCGAATCTGTCCTCTTGCTGTATTTGTTTGCGGAAAATCTTGCATCTATTCTCTTAATATGTTACACTATCCCTATCAAATGAAAGATATATTGTTATAAAACATCTTATTCCGCTGCTGTCAGCAGTGGCACATTCTAATTGTGGAGGATGCTTTTGAATGAATTATGATGTAATCATTATCGGCGCAGGTCCCGGCGGTATATTTGCAGCCTATGAGCTTTTGCAGCATAAGCAGGATTTGAAAATTGCAGTCTTTGAGGCAGGACACGAATTGCGCAAACGCCGCTGTCCCATTGACGGAGAAAAAATCAAAAGCTGCATCGGCTGTAAAAGCTGCTCGATTATGAGCGGCTTCGGCGGTGCTGGCGCGTTTTCTGATGGCAAGTACAATATCACCAATGACTTTGGCGGCACACTGTATGAATATGTGGGCAAGAAGCAGGCGCTGGATCTGATGCGCTATGTGGACGATATCAATCTGAAATTCGGCGGGGAAGGCACCAAGCTGTACTCTACCGCCGGCACCTGCTTCAAAACCCTGTGTATTCAGCACGATTTGCACCTGCTGGATGCCTCGGTCCGCCATCTCGGCACAGATATCAATTATATCGTTTTGGAAAATATTTATGCCTACCTGCGGGATAAAGTGGCGTTTTTCTTCGATACACCGGTGGAGGCTATTAAGATTATTGCCGGCGGTTATGGCGTGAAGTGCGGGGGTGAGCTGTATTCCTGTCATAAGTGCATTGTTTCCGTAGGCAGAAGCGGCAGCAAATGGATGGAGCGGGTTTGCAGGGAGCTGGATATTCCCACAAAGAGCAACCGGGTGGATATCGGTGTGCGTGTAGAGCTGCCTGCCAGCGTTTTTGCCCACCTGACCGATGAGCTCTATGAGAGTAAAATCGTATACCGCACGGAGAAATACGGCGATAAGGTGCGCACCTTCTGTATGAATCCAAAGGGCGCGGTGGTGAATGAAAACACCAATGGCATTATTACAGTGAACGGACATAGCTACGAAGACCCTGCCAAGCAGACGGAAAACACCAATTTTGCCCTGCTGGTGGCGCAGCATTTGTCAGAGCCCTTTAAGGATTCCAACGGCTACGGTGAATCCATCGCAAGGCTGAGTAATATGCTGGGCGGCGGCGTGCTGGTGCAGCGGTTCGGCGATTTGATTCGTGGCCGCCGTTCCACCCCCGGCCGGATTGGTGATGCTTTTATCACACCTACCCTCAATGCCACCCCGGGCGATCTGTCGCTGGTGCTGCCCAAGCGTATTTTGGATGGGATTATCGAGATGATTTATGCCCTCGACAAGGTGGCCCCCGGCACCGCCAACGACGATACCCTGCTCTACGGCGTGGAGGTCAAGTTCTATAATATGGAAGTGCAGGTCAATGAGCAGTTGGAAACCTGTTATCCCGGTCTTTACATTATTGGCGACGGCAGTGGAATTACCCATTCTTTGTCCCACGCCTCTGCCAGCGGTGTGTACGTGGCAAGAGATATTACAAAATAAGAGGAGATGCAGCATATGAACTTTTTGGAAGAGAGAATTATGAAGGATGGCGTGGTGAAATCGGGGAATGTGCTGAAAGTGGACAGCTTTCTGAATCATCAGATGGATATTTCCCTTATGGAGGAAATCGGACGGGAGTTTAAGCGCCGTTTTGGACATAAGACTGTTACAAAGGTGATGACCATTGAGGCCTCCGGTATTGGCATTGCCGCATTTGTCGCCAAGGAATTCGGCGTTCCCCTGGTGTTTGCCAAGAAGTCCAAGTCTATCAATATCGACGGGGATATGTTTGTGGCAGAGGTGGAATCCTTCACTCATAAGAACAAAAATCAGGTAATTGTGTCGAAAAAGTTCCTGCACCAGGGCGAGCATCTTTTGATTATTGATGATTTTCTTGCCAACGGCTGCGCCCTGCAAGGTCTGATTTCCATTGCCGAAACTGCCGGCGCAGTGGTGGAAGGCTGCGGTATTGTGATTGAAAAAGGCTTCCAGATTGGCGGCCGCGTGATTCGCAATATGGGTTACCATCTGGAATCTTTGGCGATTGTAGATGCTATGGATGCAGAAACCGGCGCTATTGTTTTCAGAAAGCAGTAAAACCGCAATCCCCGTACAGCTGTACGGGGATTTTTGCCAGGCTTTGCCTTGCTATTTTGTTTGGCAATGCTATAATGAGAATGAGGTGAGGCGCAATGCATGGGGAATACAAGCGCATAGTGGAAGACGGGGAAAGAGCGGTGCTGTTTATCCACGGCATCGTAGGCACGCCGCGGCATTTTGACGCCTTTGTGGAGCTGGTTCCGGAGAGCGTATCGGTATACAATGTTTTGCTGGATGGACACGGAAAGGGCGTGCAGGATTTTGCCAAAACCTCTATGAAAAAATGGGAAAGGCAAATTGCGTCTGCGGTGGATGAGCTGGCGCAAAGACATAAGGAAATTTACATTGCAGCCCATTCGATGGGGTGCCTGCTTGCCATAGAGCAGGCGGTGAAAAATCCCAAAATATCCAGGTTATTTCTGCTGGCTGTCCCGTTAAAGCTCTTTTTGAAGCCGAAAATGTTTGAAAATTCCCTAAAAGTGTATTTGAACAGGGTTGCTCCGGAGGATGAAAGAGCAAAGGCAGCGAAGGCGAGCTACGGGATCGAATGGGACAGGAATCCCCTTCGTTATCTTGGCTGGATACCCCGGTATCTGGAACTGTTTGCCAAGATACGGAAGACCCGCAAGCGGATTGGTTCTGTTGGCGTTCCTTGCGTAGCCTATCAATCTGTCCACGACGAAATGGTTTCCAGAGGCGCAAAAAAGCTGCTGGAAAAGAACCCTCGATTTTCTGTGGCGGAGCTGGAAAATTCGGGACATTACTACTATACAAAAGAGGATTTTGCCCAATTGAAAGCCGCTTTCGCGGATTTTGTTGCTTGAAATATCCCCGTACAGCTGTACGGGGATATTTCTGCCAGTGGGTATTTTGCACAAGGAAAAATGTTCTGTAAACCGGGTTTTTATTGGGGTTAGAAAAATGGAAAAAAAGGTGGAAACTTGTTGACAAAAATGAATGGATTGTGGTAGAATTAGGGGGTATTTTTGCTGCCAATATGCAGCAAAGTTTTTGTGTTTACAATATCGGGGACCTATGGGAATCCGGTAAAAAATGTAAAAAACATAATTATTGGAGGAAAACACAATGAAAAAGCTGATTTCCCTGCTGCTGGTTGCCATGATGGTATTTGGCATGGTCGCTTGCGGCAACGGCGCCGATTCCAAGTCTGACTTGAAGGTCGGCTTCATTTTCCTGCACGACGAGCAGTCCACCTACGATAAGAACTTTATCGATGCTGCTGTTGAGGCCTGCAAGAATATGAATGTTACCATGGTCCAGAAGACCCAGATCCCCGAGTCCAAGGCTTGCTACGATGCAGCTGTTGAGCTCATCGAGGTGGAAGGCTGCGATATTATCTTCGCTGACTCCTTCGGCCACGAGTCTTTCCTGATGGAAGCTGCCGCCAAGTACCCCGATGTGCAGTTCTGCCACGCTACCGGTACCCAGGCTCACACTTCCGAACTGAAAAACTTCCACAACGCTTTCGCTTCCATTTACCAGGGCCGTTACGCTGCCGGTGTGGTTGCAGGCTTGAAGCTGAACGAGATGATCGCCTCCGGCAAGATCACCGAGAAGGAAGCCAAGATGGGCTACGTGGGCGCTTTCACCTTCGCTGAGGTTATCTCCGGCTACACCTCCTTCTACCTGGGCGCAAAGTCCGTATGCCCCTCTGTAACGATGGATGTTAAGTTCACCGGTTCCTGGTACGATGAGACCAAGGAAAAGCAGGCTGCTCAGGCTCTGATCGACGGCGGCTGTGTCCTCATCAGCCAGCACGCTGACTCCATGGGCGCTCCCACCGCTTGCGAGACCGCAGGTGTTCCCAACGTTTCCTACAACGGTTCTACCGCTTCCGCTTGCCCCGAGACCTTCCTGGTCTCCTCCCGTATCAACTGGGCTCCCTACTTCGAGTATATGATCACCCAGGTTCAGAACGGCAAGGAAATCGACGTTGACTGGACCGGCACCATCGAGACCGGCTCCGTTGTTCTGACTGAGCTGGGCAAGAATGTTGCCAACGGCACCAAGGAAGAGCTGGACAAGGTTATCAAGGGCTTGAAGGACGGCACTATCAACGTATTCGATACTGCTAACTTCACCGTTGGCGGCGAGAAGCTCACTTCCTACAAGGCTGATGTTGACTACGATGCAGACTTCACCAAGGATACCGAAGTTATCGAGAACGGCATCTTCCAGGAATCCAAGTTCCGTTCCGGTCCTTACTTCGATCTGGAAATCGACGGCATCACTCTGCTGGACCGTAACTACGGCTAATATTTTATAAAAGCACAAGGCGAGGCAGGGGAATCCCTGCCCCGCCTTACCCGCTTTTTAGATACTGTTCTAATTCTGAACAATAGGCTGTCCATAGGCCAGTCTGCTTTTGAGGATTAGAAAAAGGAGGGCTCTGTTTTGGAAAGAACACCGGCCATTGAGCTGAAAAATATTACCAAAACCTTCGGCGCTAAGGTGGTGGCCAATAAAAACGTCTGCCTCACCGCCAATCACGGAGAAATTCTCTCTATTTTGGGAGAGAACGGCAGCGGCAAGACCACGCTTATGAATATGATTTCCGGCATCTATTTTCCGGACGAGGGGCAGATTTTTATCGGTGGCCAGGAGGTTACCATCGCATCTCCCAAGGACGCTTTTGCCTATAAAATCGGTATGATTCACCAGCACTTTAAGCTGGTGGATGTGTTCAGCGCCACGGAAAACATTGTGCTGGGACTGGAAAATGAGGAAAAGTACAATCTGAAAGCCGCTGAGCAGAAGGTGGCGGAAATTTGCGAAAAGTACGGCTTTGAGGTAAATCCCAAAAAGAAGATTTACACCATGAGTGTGTCCGAAAAGCAGACGGTGGAGATTATCAAGGTGCTCTACCGGGGCGCTGATATTCTGATCCTGGACGAGCCTACCGCTGTGCTGACACCCCAGGAGACACAGAAGCTGTTTGCGGTGCTGCGCCGTATGCGCGACGACGGCAAGTGCATTATCATCATTACCCATAAGCTCCACGAGGTGCTGTCTCTGTCCGACCGGGTGTCGGTGCTGCGCAAGGGCGAGTATGTGGGTACGGTGAACACCTGTGAGACCAACGAAAGCCAGCTGACAGAGATGATGGTGGGTAAGAAAATGGAGCTGAACATCCACCGGACAGAGCCTAAGAATGTGGCTGACCGGTTGGAGGTGCAGCACGTCAGCTGCGTGGACCGGCAGGGAAGCACCGTGCTGGATGATGTGTCCTTTACCGCCCGTTCCGGTGAGATTCTGGGCATTGCCGGCATCGCCGGCTCTGGTCAGCGGGAGCTGCTGGAAGCCATTGCGGGTCTGCAATATCTGACCGCCGGCGATATCTACTATCATAACCCCAAGACCGGGCAGACCGATGATTTGCGGAACAAGACCCCCTTGCAGATTCGTGAGCTGGGCGTGCGGCTGTCGTTTGTGCCGGAGGACCGGCTGGGTATGGGCCTTGTGGGCAATATGGATATCGTGGATAATATGATGCTCCGCAGCTACCGCAAGGGCAAGAGCGCATTTTTGGAGAGAAAGAAGCCCAAGGATTTGGCTCAGCAGATTATTGAAAGCCTGGAAGTGGTTACCCCCGGCGCGGATACCCCTGTGCGCCGTTTGTCCGGCGGCAATGTGCAGAAGGTGCTGGTGGGCCGTGAGATTTCTTCTTCTCCCACTGTGCTGATGGCGGCTTACCCCGTGCGCGGTCTGGACATCAACTCCTCGTATTTGATTTATAACCTGCTGAATCAGCAGAAGGAAAAGGGTGTGGCGGTAATCTTCGTGGGCGAGGATTTGGACGTGCTGCTGGAACTGTGCGACCGGATTCTGGTGATCGGCTCCGGCCGGGTTACAGGCCTTGTGGACGCCCGTACCGCAACCAAGGAAGAAATTGGTCTTTTGATGACAAAGACCGTGGAGATTGCCCCGGAAGGAGGTAGCGACAATGGCTAATATGGCGAAAAAGACCCGGGAGCCGCTGCTGCATATTGCCAAGCGGGACGATTTGCCCGGCTGGAAGGCGTGGTTGGTTCGGCTGGTTGCCATTGCGCTGGGCTTCCTGCTGATCGGTCTGCTGTCCTGTATCCTTACGGGAACGCCGTTTTTCAAGGTGTATAACATTATGTTCACCGGCGTATTTGGCCGGCTGTTGCAGGGCAATACCATTTTGCTGTGGCGCTTTTTGCAGAGAACGGCGATTCTGCTGTGCCTTGCGCTGGCGGTAACGCCTGCGTTCAAAATGCGGTTTTGGAACTGCGGCGCGGAGGGTCAGGCGCTGATCGGCGGCCTGGCGGCGATGATTTGTATGATCGAAATCGGCGACAAAGTGCCTTACGGCGTGCTGCTGCTGATTATTCTGGTGTCCAGTATGGCAGCTGGCGCTATTTGGGGTATGATTCCTGCGCTGTTTCAGGCGTGGTACAAGACCAACGAAACCCTGTTCACCCTGATGATGAACTATGTGGCGACTCAGATTGTGGCGTATTATGTGGTGCTGACCACCGCAGGCGGCGGCTCTAACATTATTAAGCCCGTTCCTTACGGCAACCTGCCGGTTTTGTTCGGTGAAGAGTATCTTCTCAATGTTCTGATAGTGGCTGTGCTGATGGTGGCGGTGTACATTTACCTGAAATACAGCAAGCAGGGCTACGAAATCGCTGTGGTGGGCGAGAGTCAGAATACCGCCCGTTATGTGGGCATCAATGTGAAGAAGGTCATTATCCGCACCATGCTCCTTTCCGGCGCCATTTGCGGCGTGGCGGGTATGCTGATGGTGGCAGGTACTGACCATTCCATCAATACCAACACCATGGGCGGACAGGGCTTTACTGCCATTATGATCTCCTGGCTGGGTCAGTTCAACCCCTTCATTATGGCCGCGATGGCAGGCCTGGTTACCTTTCTGAAAACCGGCGCTGCCAAGGTTGCGGACACCTTCTTCCTGAACAGCTCCTATTCCGATATCGTCTCTGGTATCGTGATTTTGTTCCTGGTGGGTTGTGAGTTCTTCATTCACTACACCGTGAAGTTCCGTCATAGCAAAAAAGGAGGTAAGGCGCAATGAATATCTTAGTTGCATTTATCAGCAGCGCCATTCCCCTGGGTGTGCCCCTGCTGTACGGCTCTACCGGTGAGATTGTAACGGAAAAATCCGGTCATTTGAACCTGGGTATTCCAGGCATTATGTATGTGGGCGCCATCAGCGGCGTGATCGGCGCGTTTCTGTATGAGATGTCCTGCGGCAATGTGAAGGAGAATATGGTGCCGGCGCTGGCGATTTTGATTCCCTTGCTGTGCGCCATTGCAGGCTCTGTGCTGATGGGACTGATTTACAGCTTCCTCACCGTTACCCTGCGAGCCAATCAGAATGTTACCGGTTTGGCGCTGACCACCTTCGGCATCGGCATCGGCAACTTCTTCGGCGGCTCTCTTGTGAAGCTGGTGGACAGCGATCTGCCCAACATCATTCTCACCAAGACCAGTGATTTTTACTGCACCCAGCTGCCCTTTGCCGACAAGCTGGGCTGGTTTGGACAGATTTTCCTGTCCCACGATTTTCTCACCTATACCTCCATCGTGATCGCCCTGGTGGTATCCTTTGTCTTAAACCGTACCCGTGTGGGTCTGAATTTGCGGGCGGTGGGTGAGAATCCCGCCACAGCTGATGCTGCCGGTATCAATGTTACCAAGTATAAGTACCTTGCTACCTGTATTGGCAGCGCCATTGCCGGTCTGGGCGGCTTGCAGTATGTGATGGCATACGCCAGCGGCGTGTGGTCCAACAATGCCTTTGGCGACCGGGGCTGGATGGCCATTGCCTTGGTCATTTTCGCCCTGTGGAAGCCCACTATGGCAATCCTGGGCTCGTTCCTGTTTGGCGCCCTGTGCAATGTATATAATTACATTCACCATTTCTTTTATCTGGGACACGACGCCAACCGGGAGCTGTTTAACCTGCTGCCCTATGTGGTAACCATTTTGGTGCTGGTCATTACCAGTATGCGGAAAAAGCGCGAGCATCAGCCTCCCCAGAGTCTGGGCCTGTCCTATTTCCGGGAAGACCGCTAAATCAATGAACCCGGTCCTGCGTTGGCAGGACCGGGAATTTTTATAAAAATCGAAAAAAGTGAAAATTAGGGGTTGACAAATGTGTCCTACGGTGGTAGCATAAGTAAAATTGAATCGCTTGAGATAGAGGCGCGGGATTCATCAGTACCGTTTTGCAAGGCCAGGCAGCCGCAAAATGGGAAAGGGGACACCGCCGAAGTGGAAAACCAGCCTGATGGTTTTTTGCTGGGTCGTCAGAGAACATCTGCCGGACTGTCACAAACTTTTGTGAAGCGCTATCGTATGCAGTGGTTTTTTCCATACCGTTTTGGTGTAGATATTGCTGTTGGATCGCTTGACGAAAGCGGTCCAATTTTTATATCTAATCCAAAGAAAAGGAAGGAAAAAATTATGAAGAAAATTGTTTGTTTGGTACTGGCCCTGATGATGGCCCTGTCCCTGGCCGCCTGCGGCGGCGCACAGAAGAGCGGCGTGGAAGACGGCGTTCTGACCGTGGGTATGGAGTGCGCTTATGCTCCCTACAACTGGATGCAGACCGACGATGCCAACGGCGCTGTTCCCATTGCCAATGTACCCGGCGCTTACGCCAACGGCTACGACGTGATGATGGCTAAGAAGATTTGCGAAGCCAACGGCTGGGAGCTGGAAGTGAAGAAGCTGGACTGGGACTCCCTGGTACCCGCTGTGCAGACCGGTGAAATCGACTGCGCCATTGCCGGCCAGTCTATGACCGCAGAGCGGGAAGAGCTGGTTGACTTTGCAGGTCCTTACATCTATGCTTCCATCGTGTGTCTGACCACCAAGGATTCCGCACTGGCATCTGCCACCGGTATCAGCCAGCTGACCGGCACCTGCACCTCTCAGCGCGGCACCATTTGGTACGACACCTGCCTGCCTCAGATCAAGGGCGCTGAAATTCAGTCCGCCGCTGACGACGCCGGCGCAATGCTTCTGGCTGTCAGCTCCGGCACCTGCGATTTCGTATGTACCGATATGCCCACCGCACAGGGCGCTGTGATTACTTACCCCAACCTGACCATCCTGGACTTCTCCGGCTCCGAGGATGACTTCGAGGTCTCCGACGAAGAGGTCAATATCGGCATCTCCGTACAGCAGGGCAACAAGGTTCTGCTGGATGCTATGAACAAGGTTCTGGATCCTATGGACGCGGATGATTTCAATGCCTTGATGGCACAGGCTGTTGCCGTTCAGCCCATCGAAGAGTAATTTGCGAATATGCGGAAGCGGCAACGCTTCCGCATATTGGTTTCATAATAAAAGGAGTTCGTTATGAACATATTTGCAAAGCTTGGCCACGATATTGTCCGTCTGTGGAATGAATATGCAGGCCTTTACCTATCCGGTGTGTGGAACACCATTTCTCTGGCGGTGCTGTGTACCGCGGTGGGCTGTATCATCGGTCTGCTGTGCGGCGTTCTCAACACCATTCCCTTTACGAAGAATGATAACATCTTCAAGAGAATTCTGCTGCGCGCCATTCGCATCGTGAATCAGATTTATGTGGAAGTGTTCCGTGGCACACCGATGATTTTGCAGGCGGTTGTGATTTATTACGGCCTGCCGTACTTTACCAATTACGCCCTGCGGTTTTCCAATGTGTGGCTGTGCGCCTTTGTGGTGGTTTCCGTCAATACCGGCGCGTATATGGCTGAGTCCGTCCGGGGCGGTATCATTTCCATTGATCCCGGTCAGACTGAGGGCGCAAAAGCCATCGGTATGACCCACTGGCAGACCATGATCAATGTGATTCTGCCCCAGGCTTTGCGGAATATCCTGCCCCAGATCGGTAACAACCTGATCATTAATATTAAGGATACCTCCGTTATGAGTATCATCGGCTTTACCGAGTTTTTCGCCATCCACAAAAGTGTGGCGGGTACGACTTACCAGTATTTCCCCTCCGCAGCCATTGAAATGGTGGGTTACCTGTCTATGACGCTGATTGCCTCCTTCCTGCTGCGGATGTGGGAGAAGAAGATGGACGGCGCAGGCAGCTACAAGCTGGTGGAGGTGGACAGCCTGACTATGTCCGCCGGCACTTACTCCCATCCGGATAAAGAGGCCTTTGCGGAAAAGAGCAGAGAGTATAAGGAGGATCTGTGATATGGGCAATGAAATTTTGCAAATTAAGCACCTGTCCAAATCCTTCGGCAGCAATGTGGTTCTGCGGGATATTGATTTCTCCGTTTCCAAGGGCGATGTGATCTCCATTATCGGCGCCTCCGGCTCGGGAAAATCCACACTATTGCGGTGCATTAACCTGTTGGAAACTCCCACCCACGGCGAGATTTGGTACAACAATGAAAATGTGGCAGACCGAAAGGTCAAGCCCCACGAATACCGCAGCCATGTGGGTATGGTGTTCCAGTCCTTTAACCTGTTTAACAATATGACCGTGCTGAAAAACTGTATGGTGGGTCAGATGAAGGTGCTGGGCCGCAGCAAGGAAGAGGCAAGAGAGATCGCGCTGTATTACCTGCAAAAGGTGGGTATGGCGCCTTACATCAATGCCAAGCCCCGGCAGATTTCCGGCGGTCAGAAGCAGCGGGTTGCCATTGCCAGAGCCTTGGCGATGAATCCCGAGGTGCTGCTCTTTGATGAGCCGACCTCTGCCCTTGACCCGGAGATGGTGGGTGAGGTGCTCTCGGTTATGCAGCAGCTGGCCCAGGAGGGTATGACTATGCTGGTGGTTATCCACGAGATGGCCTTTGCCCGGGATGTGAGCAACCGGGTGGTGTATATGAACGAGGGTGTTATCTGCGAGCAGGGAAGCCCCGAGGAAGTGTTCGGCAATCCCCAAAAGCAGGAAACCAGAGATTTCCTCGCCCGATTCAGAAATGCATAAAAAATCGACCTGTTGCATTACGCAACAGGTCGATTTCTTTTGCTTTCTTATACGCCGGAGTAAGCGGCAAAGCCTGCGTCTACGGGCAGAACCACGCCGGTAATGGCGGAGGCGGAGCGGTCGTCGCACAAAAACAGGGTTGCGCCCAGCAGCTCATCAGCGTCCACAAAGCGGCCGGTGGGAGTGCCGTTCAAAATCTTTGCGGAACGGGCAGTGGGTGTGCCGTCATCATTAAACAGCAGCGCCTTGTTCTGGGCGGATACCAGGAAGCCGGGGGCGATGGCGTTGCAGCGGATGCCGGTGCCGGCAAAATGGGTAGCCAGCCACTGGGTGAAGTTGGAAATGCCGGCCTTGGCGGCGGAGTATGCGGGGATCTTGGTTAAGGGGGTGTAGGCGTTCATAGAGGAGATGTTCAGAATCACACCGGCCTTTTTCGCCACCATATCCTTGGCAAATGCCTGGGTGGGCAGCAGAGTGCCCTGGAAGTTCAGCTTGAACACGAAGTCCACACCGCCGGCGTCCAGATCAAAGAAGGACTTGCCGCCCTCTTTTGCCTCGTGCTGATATTCGTTGTCGGTGGTTGCCCGGGGATTGTTGCCGCCGGCGCCGTTGACCAGAATATCGCAGGGACCCAAATCGGCAAGCACTGCCTGGTGGACAGCTTCCAGAGATTCCGGCTCCAAAACGTTTGCTTTGTAGCCTTCGCAGATGAAGCCCTCGGCTTTCAATTCGTCAGCCAGCTTCTTAACCGCTTCCTCGTTCAGATCCAGAGCCGCAACCTTGGCGCCGCTCTGAGCAAAGGCACGGGCCATAGCGCCGCAGATCAGACCGCCTGCGCCGGTAACCACGGCAACCTTGCCGGAAAAATCAATGTTTAAGGGAAGATTCAGCATAGTATTACCTCCAAATTTCTTTCGTTTTGCTGCTACCATTGTAGCACAGCGCGCATCATATCGCAAGGGGGATTTAGCTGTGCAGCCCATATTTTACAATAATCCGTTCCAATTTTACCAGCAAGGGCTTACTCAGCAGTAGCAGCGTCAGCATTGTGCAGAAGGCTTGGATCAGATTGGTCAGAATCGCTGTGGCGTAGATGCTGAGAACGGCAGCGGGGGTGAATACGGTGAGGGTGGTAAATACTGTGGAGGTATCCAAGATAGGACACACGGCAAACAGCACCACCGCAAAGCCAAACAGTCCCAGGCTCAGCGGGTCTTTGGGCAGCTTGCTTTTGCCGTAATAGAAAGCGCCTGCAATCAGACCGCAGATACCGTATGCCAGCATCTGCCAGGGCGTCCACGGACCTTGCCCGAAGAAGAAATTGCTGGCAAAGGCGCTTACCGCGCCCACCAGAAAGCCTGCTTGCGGACCAAACGCAATGCCGGAAATGATAATCACGCCGAATATGGGCTTGAAATGGGGAAGAAAGGAAAAGGCTGCCCGGGAGGCAACCGCCAGGGCGCACAGCACCGCAATCAGCACCAGCTCCCGCGCCTGAGGCCTGCGTCCCTCAAAGGCAAGGAAAAAGGGAATTAAAATGAGAATAATCACTACGGTAGCGGTGAGATAATATCCCCTGCCGGGAAGGTGTCGCCCCAGTAGCAATGTGCCGGGAATCAGTACAAATACCGACAGCAGAGTAAAAAGGGTGGATTTTTTCACGGCAAATCCTCCCGATTCCGTTGGTACAGCGCCACCACATCGTCGGCGGTAACGGCATTTTGAAATACTGCCCGGCTCATACGGTTGGCGGCGGTGGTGTAAAAGCTGTTGCTGCCGAAGAAGACCCGGGGGGTGTGGGTGGTAAGCACCTGTCCGTCGAAGAACATACTGACTTTATCTGCGTATTTGGCGCAGAATTCCACATCGTGGGAGACCATTATGGTGGTAATTCCGTCTTTTTTTAGTTTACATAATATTTCCGCCAGGGTTTCCTTGAAGAAGCAGTCAATGCCCTTGGTAGGCTCGTCCAGCAGTAAAAGCGTCGGTTCTGTCAGCAACACCTTGGCGAGGGCAGCCCGCTGCTGTTCGCCACCGGACAGGTCATAGGGGTGGCGGTTAAGCAGGTGGGAAATCTGGCAAAGGTCGGCTATTTCTTCCAGCCGGTGGTGTCCCACCTCCTGCAAATCCTCCAACACAGTGTCCTTAACAAACAGGCTCTTGGGGTCCTGGGGCAGCATAGCAAGCTTGCCCTGGCACAGCGGCTTCACCTTCCCGCGATAGGGCTTGCAAGCGCCTGTGATGGCCTTTAAGAATGTGGATTTTCCTGCGCCGTTGCCGCCCACAATGGCGTGGATTTCTCCCTTGGGAACAGAAAAATCCACACCCCGGAGAATGTCCCGGCCGTTGCGTTCGTACCGGAACCACAGGTTTTTTACTTCCAGCGCAGCAGATGCGGTTTTCTCTGTAACAGCAGTGGGCAGGCAGGTGTGCTTGGGGTCGGTAATGGAGGCATTTAGCCATCTGCGTCCCTCCCGGACAGTCAGAGGACATTCCCCCTGTCCGCCTGCGCGGTAGAATACCTGCACAGGGGTGGGCATGGCGGCAAACATTGGGCTTTCCTGCCGGTACAGGATGCTGCCCATATTCTTGGGTGTATCCAGTCCGGTGATGCGTCCGTTTTCCATAACCACCACCCGGTCAGCGGCGGGGAGAATGTCTTCCAGCCGGTGCTCGGTGATGATTACGGTAGTGCCCAGTTCCAGATTGATTTTCCGAACAGTGTTGAGAAAATCCGAGGCAGCCAGGGGATCTAGCTGACTGGTGGGCTCGTCCAGAATCAGCACCTCCGGCTGCATGGCCATAATGGATGCCAGATTCAGTAGCTGCTGCTGTCCGCCGGACAGGGTTGCCACATCCTTGTGAAACCAGTCCTCAATTCCAAAATAGCAGGCCATTTCCGCTACCCGGGTGCGCATCGTAGCGCTGTCGCAGCCGATGCTCTCCAAACCGAAGGCCAGCTCGTGCCAAACCTTATCCGTAACGATTTGCTCCTGGGGATTTTGCATTACATAGCCGATTTGGCAGGCCTGTTCCAGGGGAGAAACCTGCTCCAAGGGTGTGCTGCCAAAGACAATACGACCGGTTCTGTTGCCGTGGGGGGTCAAAACGGACTTTAAGTGCCGCAGCAGGGTGGTTTTGCCACTGCCGCTCTTGCCGCAGATGGCGATATACTCGCCCTGGGCAATGGTTAGATTGATGTTTTCCAAGGCAGGCGATGGGCTGCCGGGATAGGAAAAGGTCAGATTTTCGATATGAATATGCGGCATAACAGCGCCTCCTTTCCGTGAATGAATGTGGGAATCAGCAAATAGATGCAGTAAATCGGCAGGAACACCGATACCGGCGCAGTTGAAAATACAGGGGTGTAGGTGGCTTCCACAGCGCCGGTGGCAGCGCCCCAAACAGTCAGTCCTGCCAGCAGGACTGTGGTAATGAAAAGCAAACCGTCAGACAGGGTGAATCGGTAGATTTGAAAGCTGCTGCGCTTTGCTGCGCCGTAACCCCGGCTGCGCATAGAGTCGGCGGTGAGAACACTGCTTTCCAGCGCCCAGCCGGTCAGCGCCAGCAGAACGGTCATACCGTGCTTCAATTTTTCTTTCAGCGGGGCGTTTTCAGCATTCTTGCCGATGGCGCGGCGGGCATCGGTAATTTGCTTTGCCTTGGCAAGCAGCCCGGGAATCAGCCGGAACACCATTACCAGCAGCAGCGACAGCGCCGGCGCCAAATTGCCAAAGAGGGCGGTAAATTTGTCGTTTGTCATCACGCAGTTGTAGCAGCCGAACCACAGCAGGGTAATGACCAAAATTCCACCTACGGCAAAGCCGTACAGCAGCGCTTCCAAGGTGTAGGGTCTGCCGAACAGGAGAAAGAGAATATGGCTTCCACGGGTGTTGAACAGGGGGTTGATAAACGCCACTGCCAAAATGAGCGGCAGCATCAAGACCATATGCTTTACCGCCTTGCGGCCTTGCAGCAGCAGGTAATAGAGGGCGGCGCAAAGAATGCCGACAATTACATATGCCGGGTGCTGAAACAAAACGCCAAAGCAAATGGCACCCGCAAAGAACAAAAAGTTCGTTGCCGGATGGCATTTGGAAAAGCCGTCAGACGCCATAAAATCCCTCCTTTCAAAAAGAAAAAGTCCCCGTTTGGGGACTTTTTTTGCGCACAAAATACTACGAACAGACCACCCCAAGAGTCCTTCGTTTCATTTCCAGGGCTGTATTCCGGCTCGTAACGCCCTATGTGCAGCGGCCTTCTCGACAAGGTCAATGGCCTTTTGCGGCTTTTTGTTACTCTACGGCGGCTTGGTACCGCTGGGATGCACCCATTCCAATTTCCCTGGAAACGTTTCTTATACAATTTTACTTAGTATACCACAGTTTTTGTTGTTTTTCAATACAGATAAAAATATTCCGGGGGAATTTCCCCCGGAATACGGAAATATTTAAGCCAGAGCTTTGGTTTTTTTGCTGTTTGCCAGCTTGCCTAAGAGCATAATGACGGCGAACACGATCAAATAGAACACAACGGGACAGGAGAAACGCCCCTCTGCTTTTGCGCTGAGGTAGGGGGTAATGCCGTGGGCATACACTGCGGCAAAGACCATAAAGCTGCAAGCAGCAATGGCAAGGGCAGGCAAAATGAAGCGCTTGAATACACCCATATCCTTTTCTTTTACCATCCACATAAAAATGATGGGAATGTACATAGCATAGATGGTAACGATGGGCAGCTCGGAGGAATCGAAGTTGAATACGCCGAACCAGCCGGAGGACAGGTTCGCGCCGTAGAAGAACACCATCCAGGCGCAGTTGACGAGAAGTCCCCAAATGGAGGAGTTGGTAACCATATTGGTGGCATCGTCGATTTGGCTGAACAGCTTGGGATTGGGACCCTGACCCCGGGCAGCCATAGCGTACATACTCCGGGAGGAGGCTACCATCAGACCGTTCAGCGTGCCAAGGCAGGAGACCACGATGCAGATGTTCAGCAGCTTGCCGCCCAGATTGCCGAACACATTGGAGAAGGCGTAGGGAGCGCCCTTATTCTGGTCCATCAGGTCGGCGTTGGCAGCGCCGCCGGAAACGCCTAAATAGTAAAGAATGTAGGCGCCCACAACGATGAATGCGCCGATTACCAGAGCGATGGGCAGATTCTTCTTGGGGTTTTTCAGTTCGGCGTTGATGGAGGTGGCCACAATCCAGCCGTCATAGGCAAACACGGTGGCGATGATCGCCGCAAACAGGCCGCTGGCGTTGGTGCCGCCTACGGGAGCGCCAACCACCTGGGAAAGGTTGGTGGGCAGCGTGCCGTTGACAGAGCCTGCAATCACACCTACCACGGCCATCAGCACAATGGGAATCAGCTTAATGATGGTGGCGCTGACCTGGAATTTGCCTGCCAGCTTGGGGGAAAGGGTGTTCAGGGCGTAGGAACCCACGAGAAACAGCGCGGCGATGGTCATAACCTCGGCGCTCACCAAACTCCAACCGAACAACACGCCAAAATAGCGGGCAGACACCCACGCCAGCACGCCGGTCATAGCGGGATAGTAAATATTGGACAGGAACCAAGCGATATAATAAGCGAAACCGCCTCCGCAGGTTGCTTCCGCGAAGTCCACAATGCCGTTGACCTTTTGATACTTGGTAGCCATTACCGCAAACTGGGCAGAGCAGAGGATCATAATCAGACCGGTAATTGCCCAGGCAGCGATGCCAAGCCAGGTGTTGCCGCCGGTAGCGGTCAGCACATTTTGCGCCTTAAAAAACACGCCTGAGCCGATGACTGTGCCTACAACCATACAGATGGCAGTAAACAAGCCGTATTTACGTTGCAGTTTGTTCTCCATAGGAATACCTCGTTTTCATAACATAACAGGGGTACTATATCATATTAAAAATCAGAACGCAAGATATATTGAAAAAAGAGCCGTTTTTGCTTATTCTGCCATTGACAAAACAGTGCGTCTGTGTATAATTGTATACAAGAATTCAAAAAGACCAAAAAAACACAGCAAAGAAAAGAGGAAAGTGCTATGTTAGAAATATCCAATAAGACCAATCTGTTAGAGCAAAAGTCCTACAAGTACTCCTTGCAGGATATAGCGGAACCCAATCTGCAACGGGATATCTACACCCAGGGAATGGTTCCCAAGGTGGCGTTCAACCACCGCCGGGTGCCGCTGAATATGCCTGAGGAGATTTGGATTACTGATACTTCTTTGCGGGACGGCCAGCAGTCGGTTGAGCCGTACACCGTTGACCAGATTGTAAACATCTATAAGCTGCTGAGCAAGCTGGGTGGCCCTTACGGCATCATCCGGCAGACAGAGTTTTTCATTTACAGCCAGAAGGACCGGAAGGCTGTGGAAAAATGTATGGAGCTGGACCTGAAATTCCCGGAGATTACCACCTGGATTCGCGCCAGCAAGGAAGATTTTAAGCTGGCCCGGGATCTGGGCATCAAGGAAACGGGTATTCTGGTCAGTTGCAGCGACTATCATATCTTCAAGAAAATGAAAATGACCCGTAAGCAGGTGCTGGATCACTATTTAGCGGCTGTTTCCGAGGCGTTTGAGGCAGGTATTGTACCCCGCTGCCATTTGGAGGACATCACCCGGGCAGATTTCTACGGCTTTGTGGTGCCTTTTGTGAATGAACTGCAAAATCTGTCCCGGCAGGCGGGTATCCCGGTGAAAATCCGCGCCTGCGACACCATGGGCTACGGCGTTCCCTATACGGAAGCCAGTATGCCCCGCAGCGTAGCCGGTATTATTTACGGCTTGCAGCACTATTCCGATGTACCCAGCGAGCTGTTGGAGTGGCACGGACATAACGATTTCTACAAGGCCGTTGCCAATGCCTCCACGGCCTGGCTGTACGGCGCGTCCGCGGTCAACTGCTCGCTTTTGGGCATTGGCGAGCGTACCGGCAACATTCCCTTGGAGGCAATGGTCTTTGAGTACGCATCCCTTCGTGGCTCGCTGGACGGAATGGATCCCACAGTGATTACGGAAATTGCTGAGTTCTTCCAGCGGGAAATCGGTTATACCGTGCCGGATATGACTCCCTTTGTGGGTCGGAATTTCAATGTAACCCGCGCCGGCATTCACGCAGATGGACTAATGAAGGACCAGGAGATTTACACCATTTTCGACACGGAAAAGCTTCTCAACCGCCCTGCCACCGTGCAGATCGGTAAGGCTTCCGGCTTGGCAGGCATTGCCTACTGGATTAACCAGAACTACCGGCTGGAAGGGGATAAGAAGTTAGACAAGCGGGACAGCCTTGTGGTTGCCTTGAAGGATTGGATTGACAAGGAATACGAGGACGGCCGGCAGACCGTGCTGTCCAACAAGGAGCTGGAAACCAAGATCGCGGAACTGGCTCCCGACCGATTCTGAGCGTAAGGAGATACGGCTATGAAAACCTTTCACACCACCTCTCTGGCGGATCAGGTATTTGAGAAGCTGGAAAATGATATTATTCACGGCGTTTACCCCCGGGGCGAAGTGCTCACCGAACTGAAACTGGTGGAGCTGTTGGGCGTCAGCCGCACACCCATTCGGGAGGCGCTGCGCCGGTTGGAGCAGGAGCGGCTCATTGAGGATACCGGCAAGGGCTCTTTGGTTTTGGGCATTACCTCCGATGATCTGCTGGATATTATGAATATCCGGGAAAAGATTGAGGGGCTGGCGGCGTATTACGCCTGTATCAATATGACACCCGAGGGCATCAAAGAACTGGAACATATTATGGACTTGCAGGACTTTTACTTTGCCAAGTGGGATGTGGAGCATCTGCGTCAGGCAGACGATATGCTGCACGATGCTATTTGCGAGCTGAGCCAACGGGCGGTGATCCGGGATACGCTTGTGCCGCTGCACAGAAAGACCCGCCGTTACCGTAAGACGGCTATGCAGAATAAAGAACGCGCTGTTATCTCCTTGCAGGAGCATCACGCCATTGTGGATGCTCTGCGGGAGGGCGATGCGGACAAAGCCAAAGCGGTCATGGACACGCATATTACAAAGGCCAAGAATTATATGTTGGAGGGTCGGTAACAATGGGAATGACAATTGCACAAAAAATCATCGCCGCGCACAAACTGGAAGGGGATATGACTCCGGGCAGCCAGGTGGCGTTGCGGATTGACCAGACGCTGACCCAGGATGCCACCGGCACTATGGCGTATCTGGAACTGGAAACCATGGGCATTGACCGGGTAAAGACGGAGCTGAGTGTTGCCTATGTGGACCACAACACC
>JAZRBN010000078.1:0-46773 GCA_045635105.1 Faecousia sp.
GGCTTTAGCAGATCGAAAGGGTACAGTGGCGGTGTACAATTACAAAACCGGAGAGCTGCTCTGTGCCGTCACGACTCCTACCTACGACCCGGACAATATTCCACAGTTTTCTGCGGACCCGGAATCTTATGAGGGCGTATACCTAAACCGATTCCTGCAGGCTGCATATATTCCTGGCTCTATTTTTAAAATTGTTACCACTGCTGCTGCGCTGGAAACCATACCGGATATTCAAAACCAAACATTTACTTGCACAGGCAGTTACAGTTTTGGTCCGGACAAAGTGACTTGCGAGCAGGCCCACGGTAAGGTAGACCTTAAAAAGGCTATGCTGCGCTCATGTAATTGCGCCTATGCCCAGATCGCAGTGCAGTTAGGGAAGGAGACCCTGCAAAAGTATGTGGATGCCTATGGCATTACAAAGCCTGTTCGTTTTGATGGTATGACCACTGTCAAGGGCAATTTTGACCTGAAGGATGCTGCGGCGGTGGAATTGGCTTGGAGCGCCATCGGCCAGCACAAGGATCAGATCAATCCCTGTGCTTTCTTGGCTTTTGTTGGTGCCATTGCCAACGGTGGAAAGGGTGTACAGCCTTATTTGCTGCAATCGGTGACGGTAGGCGGCAAAACATCCTATTCAGCCTCTGTTACGGAAATGGAGCGAATTATGCCTGCTGAAGTTGCGAAAGCTATGGCTGAAATGATGCGCAATAATGTGATCGGTCACTATGGCGATGGTAATTTCCAGGGACTAACGGTCTGTGCCAAATCAGGTACCGGCGAGGTAGGCGGTGGGAAAAAGCCAAATGCGATGTTTACCGGTTTTGTACAGGACGAAGAATATCCGTTGGCATTTATTGTATGTGTAGAAAATGGAGGTTACGGTCGTACGACCTGCATCCCAATTATTTCCAAGGTTTTGGCAGCTTGTAAAGCTGTGTTGGACCAGAATTGATCATACCGCCCCAGGCGCAGCGCCTGGGGCGGGTGGCTATAACCATATCACCTTTATTACATTTATCAGGTTAGTCGCGCATACAATTTGCCGGGAGGTGTTAGCTATGTGCAGACGCAATCAGCTGCTGGGGATCTTGGCGGCCGGCGTGGGCATTGGCCTGCTGCTGGCTAGTTTTTTTGAATCGGCGTTCTTCTGTTGCTGCTTCGGATGCGCACTGGTGGTTGTCGGTGTTGCGATCCTGCAAAAAAAGTAGGCATAAACTTGTCCTTGCGTGAATAGGATGTAATATGTATCAAAACGCAAGGAGTGATCTGTATGCAGATGCAATGGAAGACGATTCCGTGCCGTTATTTACGCAGCGGACTTTGTCAGGTGCAGAACCAGGAACAGACCCTGGAACTGCGTCTGAGTGAGGGAATGGGAGATATTGGAAGAGTATTGTGTGCCTGGGGACAGCCTGTATTGCGGGAAAAACAATGGCGTAGCGAGGAGATCAGCGTTAGTGGTGGGATCCAGGCATATGTGCTCTATATACCGGAGGACGGCTCCCCAATGCGATGCGTGGAAGGGTGGATCCCCTTTCAGGGCAAGTGGAAACTGCCGCAGGACAACAGCGAAGGGAAAATGATTACGGAACTGAAGCTGCGGAACATAGATGCAAGAGCGGTTTCACCCAGAAAATTATTGGTGAGGGCATCTTTGGCGATGATGGCGCAGACCTGGATGCCTGAACAAGTTGCGATTAGTCAGCCGGATGATGTGCCGGATGATGTGCATTTGTTGAATCGGACGTATCCTGTGTGCTTGGCTGCTGAGGCGGGAGAACAGCTGATTTCTATGGATGAAACCATTGCTTTACCATCACAGCCGTTGGAAAAGATCCTGTGTTGCCGCGTGGAGCCGCAGGTCACCGAACAAGCAGTTGCCGGTAGCAGGGTGGTCATTCGCGGAATACTGCGGGCACAATATGTATATCTGGATGCAGGTGGTGGCCTTGCCAGTGCAACAGAGGAATTGCCCTTTGCGCAATTTGCGCAGTTGCAAGAGGAGTATGACAAAGAAACGACTGCAAATGTGTGCGTGATAGTTTCCGGATTGCAGTGGGATATGGTAGGGGATGGATTGCATCTCAAATGTGACCTTGTTGCCCAGTATGTGATCTATAAACGATGTCTGTTGCAAGTTACCCAGGATGCCTACAGTCCACATCGTCAGATCGTGCCAAATATGACACAGATGGAACTGCCGGTTATGCTGGATCGTATGCAAGAGAGTGTGGAGGCGTCGGTGGAAACGCAGCTGGACATCGAGCGTGTGGTAGATGTGGCGTTCTTGCCGGATTTTGCAGTACATTACAGGGAGGAGAATATGCTTCAGGCAGAACTGCCCGCAGCATTTCAAATGCTGTATTATGACAAGGAAAATGCTCTGCAGTGCGTAATCCAACCCTGGAATGGTCATTGGCAGATGGCTGCGAATAATAATTGTAGCGCTTTAATAGGCGTTGCGGTATGTGCAGAACCTAATGCATTGCCTTTCGGCGACAGAATTCGCTTGCAATGCGAACTTTGCCTGGATGTTCAGACTGGCGCCATCCAGCAGATCGATATGCTTACAGGATTGGAGATTGGTGAGCAAGTACCTGCAGATCCAGAGCGTCCATCCGTAATCCTGCGTAAAAGTGGGGGACTGGGCCTATGGGAGCTTGCAAAGACTTGTGGGTCCACAGTTGCTGCTATTGAGCAGGCCAATGGTTTAAACGGAGAACCGGATGATGAACGGATGTTGCTAATCCCGGTGGTATAAATCCTGATTATTTGATACTTTTAAGAAAAAAGTTAGATTTTCCTGAAAATAATGCTTGATTTTTGTAAAATCCTATGCTATAATCTCTAGGTCTTTGAAACAAGGTGAGTCCTCTGGGGTGCCGGGAACCATATCGCCGGATAAAACACTCGTAAGAACGCCTAATATTAAGGAGGACATAGATATGGATTTGGTTAAGGCTCTGTCCAGCCAGTATATGAAGGAAGAGCTGCCCGAGATGCGGGTTGGCGACACCGTTCGTGTTCATGTGCGGATCAAGGAAGGCTCCCGTGAGCGTATTCAGGTGTTTGAAGGCACCATCATCGCCCGGAAGCATGGCGGCATCGGTGAGACCATCACTGTTCGTCGTGTCAGCTACGGTGTTGGCTGTGAGAAGGTTTTCCCTGTTCACTCCCCCCGTATTGCCAGCATAGAAACCGTCCGCAAGGGTAAGGTACGCCGCGCTAAGCTGTACTACCTGCGTGATCGTTTTGGCAAGGCTGCAAAGGTCAAGGAAAAGGTCTAATTGAAAATTCCGTAAAAAAAGAGGGGAAACCCTCTTTTTTTATTGCATAAAATCGTATATAATGGTAAAAGTTGCAAGTAACCAGCAGGAGGTGTTTGCGTGGAAAATACAATGGATACTTTTGATAAAGAGGATAAAGGTCAAAAAACACAAAAACCGGTATTTAAGGATACTGTTTTGCCGTATCTACATGATATTATCTTTGGCTTGGTTGGCATTCTTCTTGTGTTTATGCTGCTGTTCCGTGTGGTGGTTGTATCGGGACCGTCTATGATGCAAACATTAAAAAACGGAGATTGCCTGATCTTATTAAGCAATGTTTTTTACAAAAATCCCCAATATGGCGATATCGTAGTTGCTGCGAAGGATTCCTTTAAGAACGGCGAACCGATTATCAAGCGAGTGATCGCCACTGCCGGTCAAGAGGTGGATATTGATTTTGAAAACGGCGATGTATATGTGGACGGTGTTAAGCTGGAAGAAGCATATGTCAACACACCTACAACGCTTTTTCAGGGCGTTCAGTTCCCGTTGACCGTAGACGAAGGGTGCATATTTGTCCTTGGTGATAACCGGAATAGCTCCAAGGACAGCCGCAGTCCCGAAATCGGCTTGATTGACTGCCGTGAAATTCTCGGCAGAGCCATTTTCCTGGCATTTCCCGGTAAGGATGCTGCTACGGATAAGCGTGAGTTTTTCAGAATTGGAGCTTTGTGGTAATGGAACACAATTCTATGAATATCCAATGGTATCCCGGTCATATGACCAAAACCAGACGCCAAATGGAAGCGGATTTGAAGCTGGTGGATGCGGTATGTGAAATTGTGGATGCCAGAATCCCGATTTCCAGCAGAAATCCGGATATTGATTCTATTTGCGGCAATAAGCCTCGTATTATTGTCTTAAACCGTATGGATTTGGCCGACAATGAGGCTACAAAACGCTGGCTGCAATACTTCCGCAGTAAGGGTATGGCGGCTGTTGCCACGGATTGCAAAACGAAAAAGGGTATTTCCAATTTCCAACCTGCTGTTCGTTCTGTCCTGAAAGAGAAGATCGAACGCAATGCCGCAAAGGGTATGAATAAGCCCTTGAAGGTAATGGTTGTGGGTATCCCCAATGTAGGCAAGTCCACGCTGATCAATCAAATCTCCGGCCGCAAGGGCGCAAAGGCGGAAAACCGACCCGGTGTTACCCGCGGAAAGCAATGGGTAAATGTAGACAGCGGACTTTTGCTGCTGGACACCCCCGGTATCCTTTGGCCCAAATTTGACGACCCCAATGTGGGTATGATGCTGGCATACACCGGCGCTGTAAAAGAGGGCGTCATCGACATTGAGGAGTTGGCAGCGCATCTGATGGAGCTGCTGCTGAGATTCTATCCCGAGACATTACAAACCCGCTACAAGATACAATCCCAGCAGGGGACACCCGGTTATATGCTGCTGGAAGAGGCAGGTAAAAACCGCGGTTATTTGCTGGCAAAGGGTGAGATTCACACAGAGCGGATGGCGATGGTGCTGCTTGACGAGTATCGCAGCGGCAAGCTGGGGCATTTTACACTGGAAATGCCGGAGGATATGGAATGATCAATATGTGGGAATTTGAGCAAAAGCACTTTGACGAGGGATATAAGCTGATTTGCGGAGTGGACGAAGCAGGCCGCGGTCCTTTGGCCGGTCCTGTATGCGCCGCCGCAGTGATTTTGCCGGCGGGGGTGGATATCCCCGGCCTCAATGACAGCAAAAAGCTATCAGATAAAAAGCGCCGCGAGCTGTTTCCTGTGATTTGCGAAACCGCCGTTGCCTACGGAATCGCTTTTGCAGACCACGGGGAAATTGACGAAATCAACATCCTGCAAGCTACCTATCTTGCGATGGAACGAGCCATCGGCAAGCTGTCCTTAAAACCGGATTTTGCACTTATAGACGGCAACCGCGCCAAGGATTTTGGGATTCCTTTGGAAACAGTTGTGGGTGGTGATGGCCGCAGCGCCAGCATTGCCGCTGCATCTATCCTGGCAAAGGTAACCCGTGATGACTATATGCTGCAAATGAATGATGCCTATCCCCAATATGGCTTTGATGTACATAAGGGTTACGGTACAAAAGCCCATTATACGGCGCTGGCCGAGTTTGGTCCGTGCCCTATTCACCGGATGACATTCTTAAAAAAATTGTATGGGACGAAATAATATTGTTGGCGCCTGGGGCGAATCTTTGGCTGCGGATTACCTGCAAAAGAAGAAATATAAGCTTCTTGCTGCCGGGTATCGCTGCCGTTTTGGCGAAATTGACCTCATTGTTGCTGATAAGAAACACTTGGTTTTTGTTGAAGTAAAGCTGCGGAAAAACAATCGTTTTGCCAACGCTATGGAGTTTGTTGATTATCATAAACAGAATCGCATCCGCACCACAGCAGAAATGTATCTTTCGGAAAACCCTACCGATTTACAGCCGCGGTTTGATGTGATTGAGATTTATGCACCTAACGGTGTAGAGACGAAAAAGCCTGAAATTCATCATTTGGAGGATGCTTTTCAATGAAATTCCCTGTATTTGATCTGCATTGCGACACCGCGCTGGCTCTTTTGGGTGAAAAGTGCGATTGTGTCGGTGATTTGCGAAAGAATGAATTTCATATTGATTTAGAAAGAGCCGGGACTCTGCCAGGGTATGCCCAATGCTTTGCCTGCTTTACTTCGCCAAAACTTCGCCTACCCGCAGGTCTTTCCGTTACCGGGCTGTTTGAACGGGAAATGGTAACCATTTTGCGGGAAACCGAGAAAAATGCTGACATTATCCGCCTTGCATACTCTGCAAACGAGATTGAAAAAAACCGGAAGCAGGGCTTGATGTCTGCCATTCTTACCATCGAAGGACCTGCCGGTTTTGACTACAATCCGGAGCTTCTGGATGATTTATATAAGATAGGCTTTCGCATTACCACACTTGGCTGGAATGAACAAAATCCTCTCGTAGGTTCCTGCGTTACCGGCGGCGGTCTGACCGAGCAGGGAAGAGCCTATGTAAATGAGGCCCAGCGGGTGGGTATGGTTGTGGATGTAAGTCATATCAGTGATGAAGGCTTTTGGGATATTATGGATATTACCGGAAAGCCGATAGTTGCATCTCATTCCAACAGCCGCGCGCTTTGGAATGTGCCACGCAATCTTACCGATGAGATGTACCTGGCAATTTGCAAAACCGGCGGCACAGTTGGCATCAACTTATATACGGAATTTTTGGGAGAGAATCCCACAATTGATACAGTTTGCGACCATATTTTTCATTTTCTCGATATAGCAGGAAGCGACAAGCACCTGTCCCTGGGTTCGGATTTTGACGGAATGGATACACTGCCTGCCGGCATTACCGGCGTGCAGGATTACCCCCATCTGTCTGACCGACTGCTGGAACGGGGACTGGGTGAGGAGACACTATATAATATTTTTTGGAATAATGCATTGGGAGTGATAGAAAGATGCTCTATGTAAGCACTAGAAATTCTGCCGATACCTATACTGCATACCGGGCGTTACACGAAGAACATACACCCGACGGGGGCTTTTATGTGCCGTTTCACCTCCCTGCGTTCACTGAGGAAACGCTGTCTGCGCTGAAAAAGCAGAGCTTCTCTGATACTGTGGCGCAGGTGCTGAATTTGCTATTTGGTCTGCGTTTAAGCGGCTGGGATGTGGAATTTGCCATTGGCCGTAATTGTATCCGGTCAGTAAGTACCAACCAGCGCATTTTGTTTGCCGAGTGCTGGCACAATCCGGACGGTAATTTTTCTCACGTTGTCAACCGTCTGTACAATCTGACAACAGGCGAGAATTTTATACCTGCCGGCTGGTTCTGTATTGCGGTGCGAATTGCTGTGTTATTTGGACTGTATGCAGGTATGGATGATACGCCGGAGTTTGATGTTGCGGTTACAGCCGGTGATTTTGCCGATGTGGCAGCTGCGATGTATGCCAAGGATATGGGTTTACCCATAAATACAGTTATTTGCGCCTGCGATGAAAACAGCTCTGCGTGGGACTTCATCAACAAAGGCGAATGGAATACGGCCGCTGCGCCTGCAAATGTTACCTGTCCTGCCTACTTGGAGTACTTCATTGCAAGAAAGCTCAATACTGCCGAAGTCTGCAAGTATCTGGACTGCTGCAACAGAAAAGCCACTTATTTTATTGATGAAGAACAGCTTGAAGCAATCAAGGACAGCCTGTATATCTGCGTTGTCAGCACCAGACGGGTGGACACCATTATTTCCGGAATGTATAGCTCTAATCAATACCGGTTTGACCCTTGCGCAGCCTCTTCCTACGGTGCTTTGCAGGATTACAGGTCCAGTGTCGGCGTCAATCATTTCACGGTTATACCGGCAACGCAGCGCCCTGCCAAGGCAAAGGAGTAACCTATGGCATTGTATGCAATCGGTGATCTGCACCTGTGCCTGGGCGCGTCAAAGCCTATGGATATTTTCGGCGGCGCGTGGGTTGGATATATGGACAAGCTGAAAGAAGGTTTGTCAGTTATAAAGCCCGAGGATACCACAGTACTGCTGGGAGACCTGTCCTGGGCGCTGGATATGGAAAACGCCCGGGAGGATTTTGCCTGGATTGACCAAATCCCGGGCCGGAAAATCATTCTCAAAGGTAATCACGACTACTGGTGGAGTACTGCCACAAAATTTTACAATTTCTGCGAAAAAAACGGCTTCTCCAATCAATGGATTCTCAATAACAATCACTATGAATACGAAGGAATTGCCATTTGCGGCACCCGTGGTTGGTTTTTTGAGGAGGAACGCAGCGGAGAGCACGATGAGAAGGTTTTTAAGCGGGAATTGATCCGTTTGGAAGCATCGTTACAGTCAGCAGGGGATATGCAGAAGATTGTTTTTCTCCACTATCCGCCACGGTATAAAGGTTATACCTGCGACGAAATTCTGGAATTGCTGAATCGCTATGATGTGCGGCAGTGCTTTTATGGACATCTCCACGGCGCCAGCCACGGTTTGGCTATGGAAGGGCAGTGGGACGGTATTGATTACACCCTTGTGTCTGCTGACCGATTAAATTTTCAGCCATACCGGATTATTTAATATTTTTTTGAGAAAAGTGTGGACATTTGGCGCAATATTTGCTAATATAGTTCGGATACAAAATATGTATATTTCTTGACCGCTTTGCGGCCGGAAAATGGGAGGAAACAAACTATGAACATTAAGAGTAACGAGAGAAACGGCAATCAGACTACCATTGTTGTGGAGATTGACAAGGAGCTGATGGAGTCCGGCGTTCAGAAGGCATATTTGAAGGCCCGCAAGAACATTATGATTCCCGGTTTCCGTAAGGGTAAAGCACCCCGGAAGATGATTGAGGCTATGTATGGCGCTCATGTTTTCTATGAAGACGGTTTGGAAGAGATTTTCCCCGGGGTTTATGAGTATGCTGTTGTAAAGCAGGATGTGAAGGCTGTCGGCCGCCCCAGTCTGACCGATATGGATATCAGCGAGGACGGTATTGTTACCATCACTCTGACCACTGATGTTTATCCCGAGGTAACGCTGGGCGAGTACAAGGGCTTGAAGGTGGAAAAGGCTGAGGCAACTGTTACTGACGAGCAGGTACAGGCTGAATTGGACCGTATGGCGCAGAATGTTGCTTCCATCGAGACTGTTGAGCGCGCTGCTGAAATGGGCGACACTGCCAACATCGACTTTGAAGGCTTTGATAACGGCGTCCCCTTCGATGGCGGCAAGGGCGATAACTTTGACTTGAAGCTGGGCTCCGGTTCTTTCGTTCCCGGTTTTGAGGAGCAGGTTGTAGGTATGGCTGCCGGCGATGAGAAGGACATTGACATTACCTTCCCCGAGGATTATCACGCGGAGCTGGCCGGCAAGGCTGTTGTTTTCCACGTAAAGGTCAACAAGGTTACCGTTACCAACGTTCCCGCACAGGACGATGAGTTTGCCAAGGATGTTTCCGAGTTTGAAACCCTGGACGAATTGAAAGCTGACATCCGCGCTAAGGCTCTGGAAACTGCCCAGAAGCAGATCGACAGCACCTTCGAGCAGGCTTGTGTTGATAAGGCTGCCGAGAACACCACCGTTGATATGCCCAATGCTCTGATTGAGCTGGAGCTGGACAATCAGATGGAGCGCTTCGCTTACCAGCTGCAAATGAGCGGTTACTCCGTAGAGCAGTATGCCAAGATGATGGGTGGCGATCTGTCCACTATGCGTAACGCTTTCCGTCCCGCCGCTGAAAAGCAGGCAAAGGTGAATGTTACCTTGGCAAAGATTGTTGAGGTTGAGGGCATCGCCGTATCTGACGAGGATATCAATGCCGAATATGAGGCTATGGCTAAGCAGTACGATATGGATGCTGATAAGATTAAGGATATGGTTCCCGCAGAGGAGCTGAAATCCAGTCTGGAAACCCGCAAGGCTGTAAAGCTGATTGTGGACAACGCTGTTGCTGCTAAGCCCAAGAAGCCCAGAAAGAAGCCTGCCAAGAAGACCGAAGCTAAGGCTGAGGAGCAGGTAGAAGAAAAGGCTGAAACTGAGGAATAAGTATCAGCATAAATGGTTAGAATGTTTCAAGCCTTGAAAGGAGACACGACCATGAGTTTAGTACCCTATGTAGTAGAACAGACCAGCCGGGGAGAGCGCAGCTATGACATTTTCTCCCGGCTGCTCAATGACCGGATTATTTTCCTGTCCGAGGAGGTCAACGATACCACAGCCAGCCTGATCGTGGCGCAGCTGCTGTATTTGGAAGCACAGGATCCGGATAAGGATATCCAGTTTTATATCAACAGCCCCGGCGGCAGTGTAACAGCCGGTATGGCAATTTATGACACCATGCAGTACATTAAATGCGATGTAGCTACCATTTGCGTTGGTATGGCTGCATCTATGGGTGCATTTCTGCTGTCTGCCGGTACCAAAGGCAAGCGTATGGCGTTGCCCAATTCCGAGATTATGATCCACCAGCCCTCTGCCGGCACCCAAGGTCAGATCACGGATATGGCAATCCATATGAAACGCTTGGAGACCATTAAGGCTCGTATGAACCGCATTATGGCAGAGAACACCGGCAAGAGTATCGAGGAAGTAACAGAGGCTTGCGAGCGGGATAACTTTATGACCTCTGACGAAGCCAAGGCCTTTGGCCTTATTGACAGAGTTCTTGATCGGCACTAATCAGAAAGGCGGATCTTAGCTATGGCAAAGACAGATGAGCAGCCCATCAGCTGCTCTTTCTGTGGAAAAGGGGAGTCCCAGGCACGGCTGATTGCCGGTCCCGGCGTGTATATTTGCAGCGACTGTGTGCAGGCCTGCTGTGATTTGCTGCGGGAGGATGCATACAGGTCCGATGCGCCGGAAAACCTTCCCACCCCCGCAGAGATTAAAGCATATATGGATGGCTATATTATCGGTCAGAATGATGCGAAAATCGCCCTGTCCGTGGCTGTCTACAACCATTATAAGCGCATCTATTTGGCGCAGGATTCCGATATAGAACTGCAAAAGAGTAATATTTTGCTCATTGGCCCTACCGGCTGCGGCAAGACCTTGTTTGCCCAAACCTTAGCCAAAATTCTGGATGTGCCTTTTGCAATCGCAGACGCTACCACATTGACCGAAGCCGGCTATGTGGGCGACGATGTGGAGAACATTCTGGTCCGTCTGCTGCAAGCAGCGGATTTTGATTTGGAGCGCGCGGAGCGGGGCATTATTTACATCGACGAGATGGATAAGATTGCCCGTAAGAGCGAGAACACCTCTATTACAAGAGATGTATCCGGTGAGGGCGTACAGCAGGCACTTCTGAAAATTTTGGAGGGAACGGTTGCCAATGTACCGCCCCAGGGTGGTAGAAAGCACCCCCAGCAGGAGACCATTCCTGTGGACACCTCTAAAATTCTGTTTATCTGCGGCGGCGCATTCGATGGCCTGGAAAAGATTATCGAAAGCCGAACCGATAAGTCTGCCATCGGCTTTGATGCACCGGTTGAAAGCAGAAAAAAGCGGGATATCGGCAAGCTCTTTGCCCAGGTACAGCCCCATGATCTGATTAAATTCGGCATTATTCCGGAGCTGGTTGGCCGCATGCCGGTAATTACCAGTTTGCAAAACCTGAAACAGGAGGATCTTGTTCGGATTCTCACTGAGCCTAAAAACGCGCTGACCAAGCAATATGAGGCGCTTTTGGCTATGGATAATGTGAAGCTGGAATTTGATCCGAAGGCATTGGAGTTGGTAGCGCAGAAGGCCGTCGACCGGCAAATTGGCGCCCGTGGTCTTCGTGCGATTATGGAAGAGACCATGACAAAGATTATGTATCTTATTCCCTCTGACCTTTCTATTAAAAAGGTTGTAATTACTGCCGATGCCATTGACGGCAAAGAACCGAAAATCATACGCGATAAGGCCAAGCCCCGTGAAAAGCTGGCCACAAGAAAGTAATACCAGGAGGGGGTAGATTACTACCCCCTTTTTGCTTGTTTTTGAAAGGAGGATGAACATGAGTGAGCAAATTATGTCCGGCAGAATGCCGGTGCTGGCCCTGCGTGGTCTCACCGTATTTCCGGATCAAACTGTCCATTTTGACATTGGACGGGTAAAGTCTGCCTTAGCGCTGGAATACGCTATGAAGCAGGATCAAACGCTGCTTTTGGTTCCTCAAAAGAATATATTGGATGATGACCCCGGCCTTTCCGGACTGTATCCCATTGGTACAGTTGTAAAGGTCAAGCAGGTTCTGAAATCTCAAAATGAGAATATCCGCGTACTGGTAACCGGCCTATACCGGGCAAGGATTTTGGAGCTGACACAAACAGAACCCTATCTTGCCGGTATGGTGGAGAGTGTACCGGAGCTGCCTGTTAAGGATGTGCTGCGGGTAAGGGCTCTGTGCCGTGAGGCAGCGATGCTCTATGGCGGTTACAGCGATATGGTGGAGCGTCCTGCCCAGGGTGTGTATTTGAAAATCTTGGCATCTGAAAATTGCAGCTTCGTTGCCGATGCCATTGCGCAAAATTCCGGTATTGACTACCGGGATAAAGCAAAGCTTTTGTGTCAACTCAATCCCGTGCGTCGCCTAGAAAATGTGCTGAAACTGTTGCAGCAGGAGATTGAAATGCTGCATATTGAGGCAGATATCCAGGAAAAAACCCGCGCCAATATGGATCAGGAGCAGCGGGATTATTATTTGCGGGAGCAGATGAAGACCATTCGGCAAGAGCTGGGTGAGGGAGACGATGATCGGGAATTTGCCGAATACGAGCAGAACATTCTGAAATTGAATTTACCTAAGGAGTCCGAGGAAAAGCTTCTGAAAGATGTACAAAGGCTGAAAAAACAGCCCTTTGGTTCTGCGGAGGCGTCTGTTCTGCGGAACTATTTAGACACAGTTTTGGAGTTGCCTTGGAATTACACCACCAAGGAACGGGTGGACGTTGCTGCTGCAAGAAGGATTCTGGATAGGGACCATTTTGGCTTAGAGAAAGTAAAAACAAGAATACTGGAAACCATTGCCGTGCGACAGGTTGCGCCGGAAATGCTCCCGCAGATTCTGTGCCTGGTTGGCCCTCCCGGTGTTGGTAAGACATCCGTGGCTTATTCCATTGCAAAGAGCCTTAACCGCAAGCTTGCCCGCATTGCTCTCGGTGGCGTTCACGACGAGGCAGATATTCGCGGGCATCGGAAGACTTATGTGGGCGCAATGCCCGGCAGAATTTTGACCGCATTGATACAGGCCGGCAGCGCTAACCCTGTTTTGCTCCTGGACGAAGTGGATAAAATGGGTTCTGATTACAGAGGAGATCCCAGCGCAGCGCTGCTGGAAGTATTGGACGGCGAACAGAACAAGACATACCGGGATCATTATCTGGAAATTCCCTTTGATTTAAGCGGTGCTATGTTCATCACCACTGCCAACACGCTGGATACCATTCCCAGACCCTTGCTGGACAGAATGGAGATTATCGAGCTGGGTTCATATACTGACGAAGAAAAGCTGATGATTGCAAAGCAGCACCTGATTCCCAAACAGTTGGGAAAGCACGGCTTGAAGAAATCGCAGCTGAAATTTTCTGATGATGGAATCCGCGAGATCATTCGCTGCTATACCCGGGAGTCCGGTGTACGGAACCTGGAACGCTCCATTGCAGAGGTTTGTAGAAAATATGCTACGCTTTTGGTAACTGATCCAAATGTTAAGCGCGTTACGGTTTCCGGCAGCAATGTGGAAATGTATCTTGGTGTCCGGAAATATCTGCCGGACCGATTGCCCCATAAAGACCAGATCGGCCTTGTAACAGGCCTTGCCTGGACTGCTGTTGGCGGTGAGACTCTGGAAGTGGAAGTCAATGTGATGGATGGTTCCGGCAAGCTGGAACTTACCGGCAATCTGGGCGATGTTATGAAGGAATCTGCCCACGCAGCCCTCAGCTATATCCGCGCCAACTGCGAGAAACTTGGAATTGCGGCCGATTTCTACAAAACCAAAGATATTCACGTGCATTTCCCCGAGGGCGCAGTACCCAAAGACGGTCCTTCTGCCGGTGTAACGGTCTGTACGGCAATGGTTTCTGCGCTGACAGGCATTACGGTGCGCCGGGATGTAGCAATGACCGGCGAAATATCTCTGCGTGGCAGAGTTCTGCCGATTGGCGGTCTGAAAGAGAAGACTATGGCGGCTTTGCGCCACGGAATCCGTACTGTGATTATTCCCAAGGACAATGAACGGGATTTGGCTGAAATTGACCAAACAGTTCGCAGTGCATTGCATATTGTTACTGCGCAAACCGTTGATACCGTACTGGAAACAGCGCTGAACAAAATGACCGAGGTTGTTCCTATGCTTGGGGACATCCCCGGAGATGTGGTTCCTAAAACCCGTAAGCCTGTGATTCGGCAATGAGGTAGTGCTATGAATTTTAACAACGTTGAATTTCTGATTTCCGCTGCCGCGCCAAAGGATTTCCCCGACAGAAAGTACCCTGAAATTGCCTTTGCCGGCAAATCCAATGTGGGGAAATCCTCGGTTATCAACCGTATTTTGCAGCGTAAAAACTTTGCTCGTGTTGGCGAAAAGCCTGGAAAAACCATCCACGTAAATTACTTTGTCATTGATAAAGCCTGCTATTTTGTGGACCTGCCCGGATACGGTTATGCAAAGGTCTCCCAACAGGAAAAAGAGCGCTGGGGCAGGCTGATGGAGTCATATTTCGCAGCGCAGCGTATTGATTTGGGTGTTATGATCGTGGATGCCCGGCATGCGCCTACACAAAATGACATCATTATGGCAAACTGGTTTTTGGAAAGCGAATGCCCTTTTGTTGTTGTGGCGAACAAGCTGGATAAGCTGAAAAAAAGCGAGCTGATTCCCAATATGGAGAGAATTCGTGAAGTTTTAGCGTTGCCGGAAGCCTGTCCTGTAATTCCTTTCTCAGCAGAGAAGGGAACTGGCAGAGATGACCTGGTTCGGTTGATTCTGGATGTCGCAAAATAATAAAAACCCACAGTACTTTTGGTACTGTGGGTTTTTAGCGGTCTTAGAGCTTTTCCTTTGCTTTCTTCAAAGCAGTTGCCAACTGATCGGGGCAGGAGGTAGGCTTCGGTCCGCAGTGAATGCCTTCAATTCTCTGGATGACCTGGTCAATTTCCATACCTTCTACCAATTTGCCAATGCCTTGCAGGTTGCCGTTGCAGCCACCTTTGAATTCAACATTGTGTACCTTGCCGTCCTCAATTTCAAAGAAAATCATTTGAGAGCAGGTGCCCTTGGTTTTATATTCAAATTGCATAGTATGTTCCTTTCTGATTGCAAAATTTGTCGTTACTATTATACGACAGTTTTTCTGTACTTGCAAGAGCGAATTGTTGCGCCGTTTCAGGTTATCCTATCTTAGGAGGGATTTATTATGAATGATAAGAAAAATGAGAACAGGGATGAGCAAGATAATCTGATTGATCTTGGCTCTGATATCAGCAAAACCAGCAAGGGAAATATTTATACGTTAACCATTATCGGTCAGATTGAGGGACATCAGGTGCTGCCGGAAACGGTCAAGACCACCAAGTATGAGCATATTCTTCCACTGCTTGCAGGCATCGAGGAGAGCGAAGAGATTGACGGACTATTATTGCTGCTGAACACCGTCGGTGGCGATATAGAGGCCGGACTTGCCATTGCCGAGATGATTGCCGGTATGAAAAAGCCCACGGTCTCACTGGTGCTGGGAGGTGGCCACTCCATCGGCATACCACTGGCTGTATGCACAAAAAAATCCTTTATTACCCGCACGGCAAGTATGACAGTGCATCCGGTGCGTATGACAGGTTTGGTAGTCGGCGCACCACAGACGTTCCGATATTTCCACAGAATCCAGGAACAAATAACCGACTTTGTAACAGCAAACTCGGCAATCTCCAAAGAAGTGTTTGAAGGCTATATGATGGCAACAGGGGAGATGGCTACCGATGTGGGTACAATTCTATACGGCAAGGATGCGGTTGCATCCGGATTAATTGATTCCCTGGGCGATCTGAACGATGCCCTTACCGAGCTGCACACTATGATTGAAAATCAAGGGAAAGAAAATAAATAATTTTATATTCAGACTGGAAATTGCATTGAAAATGTGTTATTATAAGATGAAGTTTTATTGGAAGGAGGCAGGTATCCCAATGTATATACTGAAAAGCATCATTTACGGTTTGGTTTCAGGCATTGCGGAGTTTCTGCCGATTTCCGCCAGAGCACATCAAGGCCTGCTGCGTTTCCTGTTTGGAATGGACACCAGGGATCCACTGTTGGATCTGCTGGTACATATGGGGCTGCTGATATCCGTATTTGTTTGCTGCCGGGAATATATCTCGCAACTTCACAATGAACAAAAGCGGTTATCAATTCGAAGAAGGCGTTCGCGTTCCGTGTCCAGTAAATTTTACTATGATTTACGGCTCTTAAAAACCGCAACTATTCCTTTACTTGTAGGTCTTCTTTTATATTTTTCTACGGCGAAATTTGAGAGCAGTCTGTTGACTCTGATGCTGTTTCTGATTTGTAATGCATTTGTTTTGCTGTTAGCGGAACACAGTAGCCACGGCAACCGGGATTCCGGAACAATGTCTGGCCTGGATGGTATATTGTTGGGCATTACCGGCGCGCTGTCCGTATTTCCCGGCATTTCCAGAACCGGTATGATAGCATCTTATGCTACGCTTCGAGGCGCTGACGGTCAGAATACAGCCAACTGGGCAGCTCTTTTAGCCATTCCCGCACTTATTTTTTCCGGTGTTTTTGATGTTGTTTTTGCTGCGCAATATGGCTTAGGCGCTATTTCCTTCGGAAGGATTGCCGGCAGTATATTGGCAGGAATCGCATCCTTCTTCGGTGGCTATTTAGGTGTTTCCGTGCTAAAAGTAATGCTTACCCACGGTGGATTTTCAAAATTCGCCTATTATTCCATTGGCGCCGGATTATTTTCCTTTATTCTTTACTTGATTACATAATAAGGAGGACCTTATGCCTGACAAAAAGTATAAATCCCAGGCAGACAAGGCTGCCGCGTCCAAGAAATCCAAAGTAAAAAAAGCAAAAAATGCAACGAAAAAGGAAGGAAAGAACAGCAAGGTTACAGTTCATTCCGTTCCTGCTGAGAGAGCTGTTCCTGTCCGACTGATTACCTCAGCCACATTCTTAGCCCTTTTTGTGCTGTTTCTCGTAATTTTCTTTAAGCCGGAGGGAGTTGTGATCCGCTTTTTGGAGGATGTGCTCCACGGTCTGCTGGGCAGAGTCGGTTTCCTGGTTTCCATTCCGGGACTGCTGTACTTATTCATTATTCACGCATTCAGCGGTTCGCGTCCTGTGAAGATGCGCACTGTCTGTATTTCGGTATTTATCGTAATCTGCGGATGTATTGCTCATCTGACATTAGGACCTCTTAACCATCCGTTAGACATTACGCTTATTTCTGCATTGTATAGCGGCGGTATTTCCGGTTTGACCGGAGGTGTGATCTGCGGTGGCTTTGCAATGCTGATTCAGTGGCTGTGCGGAACGGTTATCAGTTATATTCTGTTTGTGTTGGCAGCAATTTTTACCCTCTTAGGCGGTATGCAAATCACCGTAGTAAGCATCATTCGCGCCATTCAGAACCGTCCCCGTCCCAACTGGGATGAGAAGCCTGTGGAACGGCAAGAGCCTGCCGCGGTTGTGGTAAACCATATTGCCAACAAACGGATTGAGCATCTGGAACATAAACGGGCGCAGAAAAATCAACAACCTGCTACCTTGGATATACCTGTGGATTCTGCGCAGTCTCCGGACCACAATCGCGCCAAGACTGAGGATATGTTCCGACAGATTGACGGTGATATTGAAACACCGGTATCTGCCGCCGGCGAGTATACCTCTGCTGCGGATAACGATGAAATTATTCCCTTTATGCAGACAGAGCGTAAGGATACGCCGTCGCAAATGCCTCCCTTTGATAAGGAAACTGCTTTAAAGGAAAAGCCCGCCCGTCGCGTAAAACCGGAGAAGGTTTCTGCCAAGGAAGCGCAGGACTCCGCCCAAGAGGTTGCCAAAGAAATTGCAGATTCCCAAAAAGAGGAGAAGCCTGCCTATTGTTTCCCGCCCATAGATTTGCTGAAACCGGCTGGCGGCGGCGCCTCCGACGGTACTTCTGAGATGCGGGAGAATACCAGGCGGCTTAACGAAACGCTTGCAAGCTTCCATATTGACGCGCATATCATCAATGTTACCCGCGGTCCCAGCGTTACCAGATACGAAGTGGAGCTGGAAAAGGGCGTGCGGCTGAACAAGCTGACTACCGCCGCGGATGATATAGCGCTGAGTCTTGGCGCAACCGGTGTTCGGATTGCGGCCGTACCCGGTAAGATTTCTGTTGTGGGCATTGAAGTGCCTAACCGGGCAGTCAATACCGTGTCCCTGCGGGAGGTTATTGATTCTCAGGAATTTGCAAAGGCAAAATCCAAATCCTCTTTCGCCGTGGGTAAGGACATCGGCGGCAGCTGTATTGTGGGAAATATCGCTAAGCTTCCCCATATGCTCATTGCCGGTACAACCGGCTCCGGTAAATCTGTATGTATGAACTCCATCATCATATCGCTGCTGTATAAAGCAAGTCCAGACGATGTGAAGCTGATTATGGTTGACCCCAAAATGGTGGAGCTGGGTATTTATAACGGCATTCCCCATCTCCTGATTCCCGTTGTTACCGACCCGAAGAAGGCTGCCGGCTCACTGCAATGGGCGGTAGCTGAGATGATGCGTCGGTATAAGGCGATGTCTGATGTGGGTGTCCGGGACCTGGAATCCTACAACAGTATCGTTGAAGGGCAGGAGACAGAAGCCAAGAAGTTGCCGCAGGTTGTTGTGATTATCGACGAGCTGGCCGACTTGATGCTGGTAGCTGCCAAGGAAGTGGAAGAATCGATCTGCCGCATTGCCCAAATGGGCCGCGCTGCCGGTATTCACCTGGTGATTGCCACCCAGCGACCCTCTGCCGATGTGATTACCGGCCTTATGAAGGCCAACATTCCGTCCCGAATTGCGTTTGCCGTGGCGTCTGCTATGGAATCCCGTATTATTCTGGATACGCAGGGCGCTGAAAAGCTGGTTGGTAAGGGCGATATGCTCTATGCTCCCATCGGAAACGGAAAACCCAAACGGGTACAGGGCTGCTTTGTCAGCGACCCAGAGGTGGAGGCAGTTGCTTCCTATGTAAAAGCCAACTTTGTTACCAGCTATGACCAAGAGGTTATGGAGGAAATTGAACGCAAGGCTATGCAGACCGGCAACAAACCTACTGCCGCTGATCCGGAACCCAACGCTGATGAGCTGGGCGGTGATGAGATGCTGCCGGCAGCTGTGGATGTCATTTTGGAAACCGGACAGGCATCGGTATCCATGCTCCAACGGCGCTTAAAGCTGGGCTATGCAAGAGCAGCCAGAATTGTGGACGAAATGGAGGAAAAGGGCATTGTCGGTCCTTTCCAAGGCAGTAAGCCCCGTGAAATTCTGATTACCAAGGAACAGTGGAATCAAATGCGTTCCGGCGCTACCGACCAAATGGATTTTGACGATCTTGAAGAAATGGACGACGAGGATACTGTCGTCCCCGAAGATTTTTAATTATCTATTCCGGACGATTCGTCCGTTTTAGAACCAGCTGATATTTCAGCAAAAATTTTGCATCGCATCCGGCAAACCGGAGCGACAGCAAGGAGGAACTATTATGAATAATGCAAAAATCAACAAAATGGTGGGTATCGCGCTGCTGATGGCAATGGTTATTGTCCTGCAATTCGTTGGCGGTTTGATCCCACCCATAGGCTTCGTGTCTATTTCCTTGGTGCTGATTCCCATTGTCTTGGGCGCAGCAACCTACGGCGTGGGTGCGGGCGCAATCCTTGGCGCAACCTTTGCTGCAATTACCTTGATCAACTGCATCAATAGCTCTGATTTGGGCGGCGCTATGATTTTTCAGGCGAATCCCGTTCTGTGCGTCTTGGTTGTTGTGGCCAAGAGTGTCCTGTGCGGTGTGGCAGCAGCCGGGGTATATCAGGCTTTGCATAAGCGAAACGCATACATTGCCATGCTTTGTGCGGCGATTGTATGTCCGGTGGTTAATACAGGCATCTTCCTTACCTGCGTTGCCCTGTTTTTCCGCGATGTGCTGGCGGTGTGGGCAACTGCTGCCGGCGCGGATGTGATTACATACGTATTTAGCATTTTGCTTCTGTGTAACTTTGTGCCGGAACTCCTGATCAATGTGGTGTTTAGTCCGGCAGGGCAACATATCTTGCGTGTTATCCATAAAAACAGATAATACATTTTTCCAAAAGCCGACGGCAACTGCCGTCGGCTTTTTCGCATATTAGGATTGTACAAGCATAGTATGAAACAGGAGTGATGCAAATGAGATGCGCCTGGCAGGCATATATAAACCTCATACCCCATAGAATGCGCAGTGAAATTGACCGGCAGGGAAGGGGCACCTTGCAGGAGCTGCGGCTGCGGACTAACCTGCCGGCAGAACTGTGCTTTCAGTGGGGGAGTCGGAGTATACAGGGCACAGTAGCCCAGGAGGATATCGATTTCGTAATCAATGCCGCATCAAAGTATTCACCCTGGGCAGCCGGCACCGTTTCACAGGGGTTTCTCACCGCTGCCGGTGGGCATAGAATCGGTATTTGCGGGGTTAGTACTGTTTCACAGGGCAGGGTATGCGGTATTTCAAATCCTACTTCCCTTTGTATTCGTGTAGCAAGAGATTTTTCCGGTATTGCAAAACCGATTGCAGATCTACAAGGTTCTGTTTTAATTATCGGTCCACCGGGAAGCGGTAAGACAACCTTGCTGCGGGACTTTATTCGGTGCAAATCTGATTTAGGCGTAGGAAGTGTGTCGGTGGTTGACGAGCGGGAGGAGCTGTTTCCGCTGTTTGAAGGACAGGCCTGTTTTGCGCAGGGGGAGCATACGGACATTCTAAGCAGATGCCCCAAAGCAGAGGGGATTGAAATGGTACTTAGGACTATGAATCCTGCATACATAGCCGTAGACGAAATCACCTCTGAAAACGATTGTAAGGCACTGCTTCACGCAGGTTGGTGCGGGGTTCACCTGCTGGCAACTGCTCACGCCGGATCTATTGCTGACTTAAAAAGCAGGCCGGTTTACAGCCCATTGATTGCGAACAAGCTGTTTTCTCATATCATTGTTTTACGCAAGGACAAGTCCTGGATTGTGGAAAGGATCTAACTATGTCATTAAAACTTATAGGAGTAATTTTGGTGATTGCCGGATGTGGCAGTGTGGGTTTTCGAATCGCAGCTGCATACCGGCAAGAGGAGAAAGCGCTGCATAGACTTATTGGAATTCTTGATTTTATGGAGTGCGAGCTTCAATACAGATTGACACCGCTACCGGAGCTTTGCAGGTTAGCGGCAAGGAATTTTGCCGGTATGCCGGGCGCAGTATTTCGGGAGCTTGCTTTGCAGATGGAATCGCAGCTTGTCCCGGATATGGAGCAGTGTATGGTATTATCTATCCGTAAAATAAAAAATCTACCGCCACTGACGCGGGAGAAGCTACTACTATTGGGTAAATCCATTGGAAGATTTGATTTAGAGGGGCAATTAAAAGGTCTGGAAGCAGTGCGGCAGTCCTGCCGCAGAGAATTGAATACCTTAGAAACGAACCGGGACACACGCATCCGAAGCTATCAGACATTGGGACTATGCGCCGGCGCCGCACTGGCGATTTTATTTGTATAACTATGGAAATCGAATTAATTTTTAAGATTGCTGCTGTCGGTATCATAGTATCCATTCTGAATCAGGTTCTCTCCCGCTCCGGCAGGGAGGAGCAGGCGACTATGACTACATTAACGGGTCTTGTGGTGGTGCTGATGATGGTGGCGCAAAAGATATCGGAACTGTTTGACTTGGTCAAAAGACTGTTTGATTTATGAATACATTCTTAAAAGCTGCTGCCGGAATCCTAACGGCACTGATTCTGTGGCTGAGTTTACATAGAAACGGCAAAGATATTTCCGTCCTGTTAACCGTTACCGTATGCGCAATGACAGCAGCAGTGGCAATGACTTTTTTGCAGCCGGTGATTGGGTTCTTGCAGAAAGTGCAGGAGATTGGACAACTGGATGGAGAATTACTCTCAGTTATACTGAAAGCTGTTGGTATCGGCTTGATTACGGAGATTTCTATGTTGATCTGCAAGGATGCCGGCAATGAATCTATGGGAAAAGCCTTACAGATTTTGTCTGTTGTCGTAATTTTATGGATATCCATTCCGGTATTTGAAAAATTATTATCACTTTTGGATAAAATATTGGGGACAGTATGAAAAAATGGATCAGTGCGCTTGTTGTTTTGTGCTTTTTGGGAATGCCTGTATCTGCTATGGATTTCACAGCGCCCACTGTGCCGGAAGCTGCACAGGAATATATGCCGGACAGCGAGGAAACCTTTGCCGAAGGATTGCTGTATATTCTGAAAAAAGCAATTTCCGAACTTGCGCCGGAACTGGCAAAGGCATCTTCTGTATGCTTATCTTTGATCGCAGTGGTCTTGCTGCTGCGTGTTTTCAGCAGCATATCAAAGAAAGCATCAGCCAGTATTCGGTTAACAGGAGCGGTAGTCATTGGGCTTTTGCTGTTAGAACCTGTTAACGCAATGGTTCAGCTGGGCACCGACACAATTACAGAGCTCAGTGAGTACGGAAAAATGCTCATACCGGTGATGACTGCAACTATGGCAGCACAGGGCGGAACAACTACATCTGCTGCCCTTTATGCCGGAACTGTTTTCTTCAATTCGCTGTTAACCGGAATTATATCCAAATTTATTGTACCGGCTTTATATATTTACCTGTGTCTGTGCGTTGCCGGCTGCGCTGTGGAGCAGGATATGCTGACAAAAGTGCAGGAATTTGCCAAATGGACGATGACAACAATTCTGAAATGGGTACTGTATATTTTTACTGGCTACATCACCATTACCGGTGTGATTAGCGGTACAGTAGATGCCTCTGCGCTTAAAGCTGCGCAAGTGGCCATATCCGGAATGGTGCCGGTGGTGGGTGGAATTCTGTCAGGCGCATCGGAGACGGTATTGTTAAGCGCTGGGATGATGAAGGGCGCAGCCGGCGTGTACGGCATTTTTGCAATACTGGCGCTATGTGTCAGCCCATTTATTCAAATTGGCGCTCAATATCTTTTGCTAAAAGTAAGCGGGGCTGTCTGCAATGTATTTGGCTATACACCTGCTGTCAGTCTTGTGCAGAAGTTTTCCTCCGGAATGGGAATCGTTCTTGCTATGACAGCTGCGGTGAGCGTATTACTGCTGATCAGTCTGGTTTGCTTTATGAAGGGGATGACCTAATGAATATAAAAGGATATATTTTAAGCATTATTGCCGCTGCAATCTTATGCGCTGTTATTTCCGGTTTGGTAGAGCAGAAAACCGCAACCGGTCAGTTAATTCGCTTGCTTGGAGGCATACTGATGGCAATTACGGTCATTGCGCCCATAACGAGCATAAGGTTTACGAACATTACGGATTATCTAAACGATCTTACCGTTTCTGCCAATGTTTATGTGGAACAGGGAACAGTTGCAGCGCAGGAGAGCATTGGTGGAATCATAAAATCCCAAACCCAAGCATATATCTTGGACAAAGCCAATCGTATGGGATTAGAGATTGCAGTGGAGGTGGAGCTGGATGACAGCAACGATCAGAGCCCCAGTGGCGTAACGATCACAGGCGCACTCTCGCCCTATGCCAAAGAAATCCTTTCCTCATACATTACCGATACCCTCGGCATTGCAAAGGAGAATCAGCAATGGAAATAAAACGATTGCCGGATAAACTATTGGGTATGATAGGGAAGTACAAGTATGCTTTTCTTGTGCTTATAGTTGGCTTGACCCTTCTGTTGCTGCCCGGAAAACAGAAACAGGCCGCCCAGACGCAACCGGCTGCGCCAACGGATACAAAGCAGCAGAATCTAAACACTGATGCACTTACTGAAATCTTGCAGTCAATTGACGGCGCAGGCAAGGTTCAGGTTCTCCTGTCAACGGCGACCGGGGAGGAAACATTATATCAAACAGATACTGATAAGGCTAACGAAAGTATCAAAACAGAAACTGTGATTATTACCGACTCCCAACGCAGCGAATCGGGACTTATTCGGCAAACCAACCCACCAACCTATTTAGGCGCAATTGTTGTGTGTCAGGGCGCAGACAGTCCCGGAGTCAGACTTGCCATTACACAGGCAGTATCAAAAATTACAGGTCTTAGTACCGATCATATATGTGTGTTAAAAATGAAATGAATTGGAGGCATTGAAATATGAAAACTTGGAAGAAAAATCTGGTTGCTGGCGCAGTCCTTTTAACGGTTTGCGGCGGCATCTATGCAAACTGGGCATACAGTCAGAATCAAGCGGTGTCTGATTTAACAGATACACTGGATGAGAATAAAATTCTTTCCAATGATACGTTGGTAATGGCTGGCGACGACAACATAGCAAGTGATAACAACAACACTATGTCCGATTATTTTGCAGCAGTACGTCTTTCCAGACAGGAAGCCAGAGACAGCGCTGTAAGCCTTCTCCAAGAAGCAATGGCATACGGTGATGAGAATGCTGCTCAGTCTAAGGCGGAGCTGGAAGAGCTTGTGAATGTTGCCCTGTGTGAGGCGCAAATAGAAAGCCTTGTAATTGCCAAGGGCTATCAGGATTGTGTGGCTTATATTGCAAATGACGGTATTTCTGTGGCTGTTGCTGCCCCGGAAGGCGGCCTGCAAACCCAGGATGTAGCCGTGATTGCCGATATTGTGATCACCCAGTCGGATTATACGATGGAGCAAATTCACGTTGTGGAAGTAAAATAAATGTGCCACCCCCAGAGATTTTTCTCTGGGGGTTTGCGCGGGAATAAATAAAAGTATTGTAATTTTTGCAATTTGTGTTACAATATACAAAAGTATGTCATAAGCGTATGACGTTAATTTAGGAGGTATTCCCATGGCTGAGAGCAAGCAATATATCACACAGATGCAGGATAACGGTTCGGTACTGATTTCCGAGGATGTTATTGCTGATATCGTTGCCCACGCTGCCGGTGAGGTAGAGGGTGTTGTTAGCTTGAACACAAAGCCCGGTGCTGATATCGCTGAACTCATTGGCAAGAAGAACTGGGGCAGAGGCTTGAAAATCACCGTTTTAGAGAACAATTCTGTTTCAATTGACTGCAATCTGACTGTGGCTTACGGTCAAAGTGTGGTTACAGTTGCCAACGCCGTGCAAACAGCCGTAACAAATGCTCTGGAATCTATGGCAGGCATTCAGGTTACCAGCGTAAACGTGAACATCTGCGGCATTGTCCGTCAGTGAGGGAGACTTTATGACACGAGCCAATGCCAGAGAGCTGGCAGTACATTTGATTTATGCCCAGAAATTTTCCGGTGAAGAACCGGAGCAAGTGATTTCCACACGACTGAATAAAGAATACTACGCAAGGTTATCCAGTGAGCATCCTGTTTACGAGGAAAGACCCAGCAGCGCCCAAAGAGCCTATGTAGATTCTGTGGTTATGGGCGTTGCAAACCGGGACGATCAGCTCAATGAAATAATCAGTAAGTTCTCTATTGGCTGGGATATCACCCGTATCTCCAAGCTGGCCCGCACCGTTATGCAGCTTGCCATCTTTGAGATTCTTCATATGGATGATGTACCCACGGGTGTTGCGATTTCCGAGGCTGTCCGCATTGTAAAACTGTACGATGGCGACGAAGCCGGCGCCTTTGTCAATGGAATCCTCGGCGCCTTCGCCAGAAGTCTGCCTACTGAGGTAGAAGCATGAGCGTCATCGGCTTTGATACCAGCAATTATACCACATCCATCGCCTTCTTTGATGGCGTCGACGGTCTTAATTGCTCCAAGCTCCTTCCCGTAGCGGAGGGGCAGCTGGGTCTGCGCCAAAGCGATGCCGTATTTCACCATACCAAAAGCCTGCCGGAGCTATCCGACAGGCTGTTTTCCCATATATCGGTAAGTGATATTACCGCAGTAGGCGTCAGTACCCGCCCCAGAGCCGTGGAAGGCAGCTATATGCCCTGCTTTATGGTTGGATATTCCCACGCAAAACTCCTTGCTGACGCCCTGCACGTTCCTTTGGTGGAATGCTCCCATCAGCAGGGTCATATTGCCGCAGCCTTATGGAGCGCCAGTCGTTTGGATCTGATGGATACACCTCACCTGGCATGGCACTTATCCGGTGGAACAACAGAACTGCTTCTTGTTGAGCCGGACGGCAGGAACGTCAGATGCACAAAGCTTGGCGGCACCAGTGATATTTCTGCCGGTCAATTAATCGACCGCACCGGCCAGCTTTTGGGACTTCCGTTTCCTGCGGGAAAGCATTTGGATGTTCTTTGGCACGATGCAAAAACGCAAGATGTGTTCCGCGTGAAGTGTCCGGAATTAACTTTCTCACTTTCCGGAGTGCAGAACAAGGTTTCTGCCTACTATGATACCTGCAACAACAAAACAGAAACCGCTGCCTATGCACTTCGGTGCGTATGCCACGCAGTGCTTGCAGCGACGAAGAATGCAATGAAGGAATACCCTGGACTGCCGGTGGTGTTTTCCGGTGGTGTCGCATCAAATTCTATGCTGCGGCAGACCGTCGCACCGCTCAATCCTATTTTTGCAGAACCCCAGTATTCCACAGATAATGCGCTGGGTGTCGCCGTGCTGACATACCGGCATCAGGAGGGATAATATGGCACAGCAGGTTCTGTCCATAACCCAAATAAATGAATACATCCGCACTATGATGGATGAAGACAGTCTTTTAACCGGGGTAGCCGTCCGGGGCGAAATCAGCAATTACAAGGTTTATCCCTCAGGACACCATTACTTTACATTGAAGGATGAAGGCGCTGCGCTGAAATGTGTGATGTTCAAAGGCAACGCCTTCCGGCTGAAATTCCGTCCGGATAACGGTATGCAGGTTTTGGCAATGGGCAAAATCTCTGTGTATCCCAGAGACGGCGCTTATCAGCTCTACTGTACTGCCCTTGCGTTGGATGGGGTAGGGGACTTGTATGCCGCCTTTGAGCAGCTGAAAAAGAAGCTGGCAGCGCAGGGACTGTTTGATCCTGCGCACAAAAAGCCACTTCCCAAATATCCAAAGTGCATCGGTATTGTTACCAGCTCCGCCGGCGCTGCCGTTCACGATATGCTTCGGATTCTCAACAAGCGATATCCGCTGGCCAAGGTGCGGCTGTTGCCGGTGCGGGTGCAGGGTGCAGAAGCGCCGGGTGAAATTGCTGCGGCTATTGACTACGCTAACCATCACAACCTGGCAGACCTGCTGATTGTGGGACGCGGCGGCGGCTCAATTGAAGACCTGTGGGCATTTAATGACGAGCAGGTTGCGCACGCAATCTACCGCAGCCGTATTCCGGTAATTTCTGCCGTTGGACACGAGCCGGATGTTACCATCTCTGATTTTGTTGCAGATTTGCGGGCAGCTACACCGTCCAATGCCGCAGAGCTGGCTGTTCCCGATCGTGAGACGCTGATGCAATCACTGGATACGATGTCGGCTGCTATGGGAACGGCGCTGACACGGCTGTTGAAGGCCGCACAGCAGCAACTGTCTATGCTTTCTGCCAGCCCTGCGCTGCAAAGCCCCGATGTATATTTGGAACAACGCAAGAAATTTCTGGATTTACTCTCACAGAGGATGTGCGCTTCATATAATCAGCATATTCAGCGTTATAGGCAGCAGTATCTTACCTTTGCTGCCAAATTGGATGCCATCAGTCCCTTAAAGGTGCTAACCCGCGGCTATTCCTTTGTGCAAACAGGAGAGGGTAAGGTGCTTCGCTCTGTAAAGGAAATGAAAGTAGGGGACAGCGTGGAGATCAAAATGAATGACGGATCGGTATCTGCTGCCGTAACCGCTATTAAGGAGGAAGCATTATGAGTGGCAAAAATCCCACATTTGAAGAGAATATGCTTCGCCTGGAACAGATCGTCCGGGCAATGGAGAGGGGAGACGTGCCCCTTGAAGAGTCCTTGAAATTATTCCGTGAGGGCACTGAGCTGGTTCGTGTCTGCGGAAAGCTTTTGGATGAGGCGCAGTTGCAGGTAAAGAAAATTGCCACGGCACCCGACGGTACGCCCGTAGAGGAGGATTTCGATGCTCAGCTTTAAGGAACAAAACAAGGTTTATTTGGATTTCGTTGAGGCATATTTGGATAAAAACTGTTTTTGCGACGAAACCGCTCCGCAAAAAGAACTGTTTGACGCAATGCGATACAGCTTGCTGGCAGGAGGCAAGCGGTTAAGACCGATTTTTGTGTTTGATTTTTGCCGTATGTGCGGCGGAGATTGGCGTCTTGCTGCGCCGTTTGCAGCAGCCATTGAGATGGTGCACACATATAGCTTGATCCACGATGATTTACCCTGTATGGATAATGACGACTACCGCCGGGGAAGACTTACCAATCATAAGGTATACGGTGAGGCAACCGCTGTTTTGGCAGGTGATGCCCTGTTGACCGCTGCATTTTCTTTTGTTGCCAAAGCGCCGTTTTCTGCGGAAATCCGCATCCGTGCAACGGAAATTTTGGCTGATTGCGCCGGTGAAATGGGTATGGTTGGCGGTCAGGTGCTGGATATGCAAAGTGAGCAGCGGCAATGCACTGAGCAGGAGGTTTTGGATATCCAAAGCCGCAAGACCGGCGCTCTGATTTGCGCTGCCTGTATGCTGGGTGTATTGGCAGCCGGCGGCAACGATGAACAGCTTGAAGCAGCTAAAAACTTTGCCTCTCATCTGGGTCTGGCATTTCAGATACGGGACGATATGTTGGATGTCATTGGCGACGCCAAAGAGCTGGGAAAAGCCGTTGGCGCAGATGCCACCAAGAATACATTTGTTCAGCTGTACGGACTTGAAGCTTGCGATAAGCTGGTGCGCAGCCACACAGAACAAGCCCAGTCCTACTTAAACACATTCTCTGATAACCGCTTTATGACGGATATGGCAGAGTATTTAACTTCCCGCACTGTATAAAGATGTACGCCTGCTCATTACGAGCAGGCGCATTTTTACATATCAAAGGCAGGGTTCATACAGTAAACATTCTTTTGGTTCAGTTTTTCCCGGAGAAGCTGTAATGCCTCGCCAAAACGCTGGAAGTGTACGACCTCCCGTTCACGGAGGAATTTAATAACGTTGTTTACATCCGGATCGTCGGATAGGCGCAAAATATTATCATACGTTACACGGGCTTTTTGCTCCGCAGCCAGATCCTCGGTCAAATCAGCAATGGGATCGCCCTTAACCTGCAACATTCCTGTATTATACACAGCACCGGAGGCTGCGTTTGGGTATACACCGGCAGTATGATCCACAAAGTAGGGAACAAATGCAGAATCCTGAATTTGCGAATCCTTCAAATTTCGGGTTAACTGATGCACAATAGCGCCAACCATTTCCAAATGCCCCAGTTCTTCCGTACCGATATCAGTCAGCAAGCCTTTCAGTTCATCAAAGGGCATACTGTACCTTTGAGACAGATACCGCAGCGATGCGCCAAGCTCTCCGTCCGGTCCGCCGTACTGAGAGATAATAATGGATGCCAACCGGGGATTCGGCTTATCGATTTTCACCGGATATTGCAGCTTTTTATCATAAATAAACATACCTTATACCTCCCGATTCTTTGCATATTCCCAGGGCCACGGATCATTCAGCCAGGTATAGCCGTTTTCCATTGCGGACATATGGGTCAGTGGACCACACTCTTTCTCGTACTTTTCCCGACCCTTTTTGTAGAGCTTTTGGAAGGTGTGGAAAACCTCCAACGCCTCTTTGTCATCCCGATGGGTGTCAAGGTACAGAGCCATTTCGTGCAAAACAAATGCCATGGTTTGCAGTTCGGTTAGGGGTGTTAACGGCAATTCCTTCTGATTGACCATATTCATAAACGGCAGGTCCAACCCCGGGAACAGTGTGCCTCTTACAATGGCAGTTCCAGGTTCATATTTGGGTGGGTCTTCCATCTGAAATGGCACATATGGGTTTGCCAGCGGTGCATTCGACGGCAATCTGCCATAGCTGCCGTGCTGAGCCATTTTTCTAGAATCCATGCAATCTTTCCTCCTGTTATTTTTCCGGAACATATCGTTCCGTGTCATTCTATGACGAAGAATGTCTTGTTGTTCATTCAAACGGACAAACCGCATAGGATGTCTATGAGGTGATATATGTGAACAAACGGATTCCATATTCTGCACTCTTACCTGTTTATCTTCTTGTTTTAGTGGGATTTTTGCTGGCTGCAATATTGGGAAGCAGGGCTGTAACGGTTTGGTCTGCCAATGCCCCAATAGGAAACAGGAAAACCGTAGTCATTGACCCGGGACACGGGGGAGTAGATGGGGGCGCTACCTCATGCACCGGTGTTTTGGAGAGTCAGTTTAATCTGGAAATTGCCTTGAAGTTAAATGATTTTATGCACCTTTTGGGGATTAACACTGTGATGATTCGGGAAACGGACTGCTCTGTTTATACGAAAGGGGAGACCATCGCGCAGAAAAAGGTCTCAGATTTGAAAGAACGGGTGCGAATTGTAAATACAACGGAAAATGCATTACTTGTCAGCATTCATCAGAATATATTTTCCGATGGAAAGTACAGCGGCGCGCAGGTATTTTATGCGCCCACTGACGGAAGTCAATTTCTTGCAAAAAATCTTCAATCGGAGTTTATCCGAACAATCAATCCGGAAAGCCACCGACAGGCAAAAAAAGCAGATGGGGTGTATCTGATGCAACACATCAGCTGTCCCGGTGTCCTTGTTGAATGCGGCTTTTTGTCAAACCCTAAGGAAGAGTATCTTCTGCGCGACGCAGAGTATCAGCAGAAGATATGCTGCGTAATTGGCTGCATCGTAAGCAACTACCTATTCGGCACTTGACCTGCGAACAAATGGTTGATATAATGAAATTATAAATGATTTGAGGAGAGAAAGACCGTGGCAAAAACAAAGACAGTCTTTTATTGCACCGCCTGTGGTAACGAAAGTCCCAAATGGCAGGGAAAATGCTCTGCCTGCGGCGCGTGGAACACTATGGAAGAGCATATTGAAAAGCCCAATCCCGTTGGCAGGGCAGCGGCTTCACCGGTGGGTATCAGCAGAGCTGCCCAACGGCTGTGTGATGTTACCATCGACCGTGAGGTGCGGTTTTTAACCGGAATGGGCGAATTGGACAGAGTTTTGGGCGGCGGCGCAGTTGCAGGCAGTCTGGTGCTGGTGGGTGGCGCTCCGGGTATCGGAAAATCCACGCTCTTACTGCAAATTTGCAGCAGCTTATGCAGCGAGAAAACTGTTTTGTATGTATCAGGAGAAGAAAGCGAGCGGCAAATTAAGCTTCGTGCTGAGCGTATCGGCGCTGCGCCGGAAGGGTTGTATATTCTTTCTGAAACACGACTTTCTGATATTTTAGACGCTGTGGAGACAGTCAAGCCGGATATTTTGATCGTAGACTCTATACAGACTTTGTATAACGAGCAGAATGAATCTGCACCCGGTAGTATTTCTCAGGTAAAAGACTGCACAATGTCGCTGATGCAGCTATCAAAAATGCAGGGAATTACTGTCTTTGTGGTTGGTCATATCAACAAAGACGGCGCCATTGCGGGACCTAAGGTTTTAGAGCATATGGTAGACTGCGTGCTGTATTTTGAAGGCGACATCAATTCGCCCTACCGGCTGCTTCGTGCAACAAAAAACCGGTTTGGATCTACCAATGAAATCGGCGTATTTGAGATGGCTGACAGGGGACTGGTTGAAGTTCCAAACCCCTCGCAAATGCTGTTGCAGGGGCGTCCTGCCGGCGCATCCGGCACTTGCGTGGCGTGCGTAATGGAAGGGACACGGCCGATTTTGGCAGAAGTACAGGCGTTGGTTTCCAAGACGAGTTTTCAAGTCCCCAGGCGAACTGCTGACGGATTTGATTACAACCGTGCGGTGCTGTTAATGGCAGTAGCCGAGAAGCGAGCTGCGTTAAAATTAAGCGCTTTTGATACCTATATCAATGTAATTGGCGGTTTAACATTGGACGAGCCCGGCGCTGACCTGCCTGTTGTGCTGGCGGTTGCCTCTTCTTATAGGGATAAACCCATCGACGGTGCTTTGTCCGCCATTGGTGAGGTAGGCTTAACCGGCGAAATTCGCAGTGTTTCCCATCTAAATCAAAGGATTGCAGAAGTTGCAAGATTAGGGTTTAAATTCTGTATTATTCCAAAAAACAATGCAGAAAAGTTAGAAATTCCGGACGGATTAACAATTTATCCCGTTAGAAATCTGATGGAAGCAATCGAAATTGCGTTGTAAACCATTGGTTTCGTTCTATCGAATCTGCGGTCATTGAAGTATGCTTTGATTTACAGTAATATAAAGCTACGAGCTCGAAAGCATTTAGGATATTTGCTATGGAAATTGGAAATCAAATCAAAGCATTACGCCCAAAAAGAGGCATCACGCAGGAGGCATTTGCGCAGCATTTGCGTGTTACACCGCAGGCTGTCAGCAAATGGGAGAGGGGAGTGGCTACTCCGGATATTGGAATTCTTCCGGAAATCTCAGCATTTTTTGGCGTTACGATCGACGAATTGTTTGCTATCACAGACGATACCAAAATGGAACGCATACAAAATATGCTCTGGGATGACAGATACTTAGATCCAAATGAGGTGAACGCTACCCGTGAATTTCTGCTGAACAAGGGTAAGAAGGAACCTAATGACGGAAAACCTTACGAATTCCTTGCCGAAATGGAAAACCATTTGGCAAAAGAACACCAGGAAAAAGCCGAGGAGTACGCAAAAGAAGCCCTTAACAGAGACCCAAACCTACGCAATGCCCATTCAGAACTGAATTTTGCAATGAATGGCCACAATCCGGACTGGAACGGTTGCAACCATTATCTGCAAATATCGTATTATATGGATTTTATCCGCGATAACCCAGATAATTTGCGCGCATATATGTGGCTGATGGACCAGCTTATTGACGATTATCGACTAGAAGAAGCTACTCAGTTTTGTGATTTATTCAGTGAATTAGATCATACATACCGAACATATCTTTACCGCGGAATGATTGCGTGGCAAAAAGGGCTGCGTGAAGAGGCATTTGCAATTTGGGTGCAAATGGAAGAGAAATATCCGGATGAATGGTGTGTATTTCACAATATAGCGGATTACCTTGTCCGTTCCGGCAAATATGATGAAGGTATGGCGTACTACCGGCGCGCTATGGATGTGCAAAAAGCACCACCCCTGGTTGACCCATTGCAAGCTATGGCGCAGCTTTGTGAGATCCGCGGTGATATTGCCGGCGCAATTGCCGCCAAAAGGGAAGAGGCTGAATGCGTCGAAAACCAATGGCATATTACAGGCGAGGAATTAGATCAAGTTTTACGAGATATTCAACGCCTTGAAAAAATGCTCAAATAGAAAGAAAACGGAGGAATACATTGCGTATTCCTCCGTAAATTATTCGTTTTTTTCAGTAAAATCCAATTTGGATAGGGGATTTGCCTCAGCGGCAATCTTTAATTCTGTATTTTCAATGTGGGTATAGATCTGGGTTGTGTTCAAATTCTCGTGGCCCAAAACCTCTTGTACAGTCTTCACGTCAACGCCGCCGGAAAGCATCATCGTAGCAGCGGTATGCCGTAATTTATGGGCAGAAAACTGCGTTGCATCAAGGCCTGCTTTCAACAATGCCTTTTTTACAAGGGCATGAACTGCGTCAGTGCTGATTCGATTTCCGTTACGAGAACCAAACAGTGCCCGGTTGTCTGTAAGTACTTTTTTGTTGCGTTCAGAGAGATATGCGTCAATTGCTTTGCGGCAGGGAGTGCCAAAATACACAATTCGCTCCTTATTGCCTTTACCAATCACACGAATTCTATCCTCGTAAACATCGGTTAAATTCAGTCCAACCAGCTCGCTACGCCGGATACCACAGTTCAAAAATAGCATTAGTATAGCATAATCCCGTTTCTCATTCTGACCGGATACAGCTTGCAAAAGCGCCGCTGATTGCTCCATAGTTAGGTATTTAGGCAGACTTTTCCGAATCTTTGGATACTCTAAATCTGCCACAGGATTCTCAGTTAACTGCTTCGTTCTGACCGTCAGATATTTATAAAAGGATTTTAATGCAGAGAGTTTCCGCGCGCGTGCAGCCGGAGCTATTCCGTAATCAGGCGCCATAGAGTCAGGATTGATAGCGCGGTCATTGGCAAGATAGGACAAAAAATCAAATACATCAGATGCGCTAATATCTTTAATGAATTCTATATCAATATCCTTAATATTAATTTGATCAAGATCAGAATGTATCGGCATATCATTGCGCATCAGTTTCATAAAACGCAAAAACATTCGAAGGTCAAGATAGTATTCTGAAATTGTGCGTTGTGATTGTCCTTTTATGGTTTCGTGATAAGTTAGGAAATCTTTTAAGATTTGGGGGGCGTCTGCGTATCGTTTCATAAAAACACCTCATATTTGTGAATTTTGCTTTATCTATCATTATTATATCATATATCAACCTCAAACGCAACAAAATTTTTATTTTGTTGCGTTGGTGATGAAAAGGTTCGGAAATCTCAGGTCATCTACCACCAACTCTCTCAAATCCCCTTTTGTACACAGTACACGCCTATACAAGTGTAATACTAAAACCTTGCATATGCGATTCCCTCTAAGCTCCAAGTAATAGAGATTCTATGCGGCAACAAAATACTGGTTTTGCTGTGTTTTGGTATGATTTAAGCATAATGATTTGCACAGCGTTACCATAGGTGCTCAGATGGGACATTTAAGGGAAATGGTCAAAAATTGACCACGCAGGCCCCTGTTAGAATAAGGGGCCAAAGAACGAAACACTATTCCCCTGCCCGGGCTGCGTCAGTGCTCGCAGCCCGGAAAACCTTATCAGCCTTGACAGCGAGCCTCAGAGCGCAGGTTCTAACAGGCAAAACCGTTCTTCCCCTTGGCGGGTTGCTGAAAATCCACAAAAACCTTTATTCATAGAATCTTTTTCTTTACATCCATTCTGAACAATGATAAAATACCGATAGAAATATACAAATCCTCAGGAGGCTTTTTATGAGCGTAAAAAGAATCGGTGTACTTACAAGCGGCGGCGATGCGCCCGGTATGAATGCTGCTGTGCGTTCTGTTGTTCGTACTGCTATGTTTCACGGTATTGAGTGCTACGGTATTCGCCGCGGTTACAACGGACTAATTTCCGGCGATTTGATTCGCCTTGACGAAAAAAACATTTCTCACACGATCAATCGCGGCGGTACCATACTCTACACTGCCCGCAGCAAGGAATTTATGACCGAAGAAGGCCAGAAAAAGGCTGTATCCACCTGTAAATTCCTTGGTCTAGACGGCATTGTGGCTATCGGCGGTGATGGCACTTTTCGTGGAGCCAGAGCCCTTTCCAGCCACGGAATCAATGTGATCTGTATCCCTGCCACCATTGACAATGATATCAGCTGCACAAACTACTCTATCGGTTTTGACACGGCTGCAAATACTGCCATTGAATGCATCGACCGCCTGCGCGATACCATGCAATCCCACGAGCGCTGCTCTGTGGTAGAGGTTATGGGCAGAAATGCCGGCTTTTTGGCTATGTACGTTGGTTTGGCTGTGGGTGCAACGGCTGTTCTTGTACCCGAAGAACCGGTCGATTTTGAACGCGATGTGATTGAAAAAATTCGCAGAGCCCGTCTGAATGGTTTTACCCACTATATGATCGTCGTAGCAGAAGGCTCCGGTTCTGCTGCTGAAATTGCTACTAAAATCAAAGATAACCTTGATTTGGATCCCCGCGTTACAGTATTAGGCCATATTCAGCGCGGTGGTGTCCCCACCGGTCGCGACCGTGTAAATGCTACAAAAATGGGTTTTCTTGCTGTCGAATTGTTGCTGCAAGGAAAAACCAATAGAATCGTTTGTACTAAGAACGGTCTTTTTACCGATGTTGCCATTGATGAAGGGCTTGCAATGGAGCGCAGAATTCAGAAAATGGAAGTTGAAGTCCTTGCTGCAATGACCGGTCTGTAAATAAATATACCCTCTCTCCCCTCTCTGAATCATTCAGAGAGGGGTTTTATTAACGAAAAAGTCTGTCATTTTCTGTAAAATGACAGACTTTTTATGCCTTAGGATGGCATTTTTCGTATACAGATTTTAACTTTTGGTTAATCAGATGGGTATACATCTGTGTAGATGAGATATCACAATGTCCCATCAGCTCCTGCAAGGATCCCAGATCAGCACCGTTTTCAAGCAAATGCACAGCAAAGCTATGGCGCAGCGTATGGGGCGTAATTTCCTTATCGATATGCGCGGTGGTTTGATAGTGCTTCAAGATCTTCCAGAAGCCCTGACGGCTCATTCTGGAACCGTTTACATTTACAAACAAAGCAGGTTCATCAGAAGCAGCCAGCATAGACTCACGAATGTCTCTTATGTAAATTGTTAGTGCGCGCAACGCAGCTGGGTATAACGGAATGGCACGGGATTTCTTTGCTGTTGTGCATTTGATAATGCCCAGTTCCAGGTTCACATCATCTATATCCAACTCAATCAGCTCGCTGACACGAATACCGGTAGCATACATTACTTCCAGCATTGCCTTATCCCGGTAACCCTTGGCATCCACACAGACCGGCTGAGAAAGTAACAGTTCAATTTCTCTACCGGATAGAATCTGGGGCAGTTTCTTCTCTCCCCTGTTAATACGGATCTCAGTTACCGGCGTTTTCTCACAAAAACCGGAAGTAACCAAATACGCATAGAAGTTTTTAAGGCTTGCAAGCGTTCTAGATACAGTGGCAGCAGAACGTCCCCCTTGCGACAATGCATTGAGGTAATCACCAATATTCAGTTGGGAGGCATCCAGTACATCCTTGCCCAGCCAATCAGCAAACTGCCGAATGTCGCGCATATAGGATGCGATGGTGTTGGAGGATGCCTGCTTTACCTTAGTCAGGTAATTTTCATAGGCTTTGATTAAATCCAACATGAATACTTAAATCCTTCCACTAAAAGTATATGGATAAATCTCTCAAAAAGGGTGATACGCAGAAAATATCAATAACCGCAGCAACAGCGGTTAATAACATCGCCAAACATACGTCGCGAAAAAAGTGCAGCGCTCTCCCGTTACAATGGCGAATGATGAGCCACCACAGACACACAGATACACAGCCTCCGGTAAACAAAAGCATAGGGCGAACAACCCAGGCGGCACTATTAACAGACAGGCTCGTTACAATTCCAGTAAAACCGCGACACATTGCCTCTGTAACCATAACCAGGCAGCACAACGGAAATAATGAAAAACGAAGTGCAACGGATATAACTACAACCGGCAAGGCTGCTATAAGAACCATAGCCAATGGCGAGGCAACATCTGAAATCGCTCCGCAAAAAAGAGCCGGCACACTATGGGAATATACAAAAGCCAAACCGATCCCGGATAACAAACCAATGAGCCATAATGCAGTTAAAGTAACAACTCGGCCGGATACACGGTATACGGTCCACTTCCCCAAAAAATGTGTATACATTTGCATATTTCCTCCGTTTGCAAAATGCAGCATTTTGCAAAATAGAGGCAAACATAACATTTTGGGCATAGAATCCCCAAAAAGCCATATGCTTGATTACTATACACCAAAATGCTGTCGAATTCAAGTAAAATCGTATATTTTTTCTTTTTTTGTGAATTGTGTATATTTTTATGTTAACATTATTATGTAAACCAATATTTAATATTGCGAATATTTATACATTTCTCATTCATTTTCACAACATATAGTTTCCAAGCTCAAAAAGCAACCACCACATATAGAAAATCATCATTTTCCGTCATTATGCACCAACAAAAAATGTGGATTTGAATTCTTGTAAAAATTGTACAATTATTTTATACGAGGCATCGGGCGTCTTCTCTTTACAGGCCCTCTTAGTTTAATAAGCATCGCGGCAATAGCGCCAGCCAAAACCGACAGCACTCCACTGAGAAAATTTTGGAAGCTGCTATCATAGAATACAATCCCCATACCTACGATAACAATTAAGTATCCTGCCGCAGCACATCCAACCACCGGTAAATGTTTTTCTTTTATAAGAGCAGTTGATACAAGGCAACCAACCATTACAGACAAAAGACGAATCCCAAAAATAAAGAAAGACCCTCTCGCCTCCTCTATTTTGCCGCTCATTACAAGGCTTGTCAGCAGAGCAGACAAAGCAAAGCTTATAATTAACGCTGCTGCCACTCCAAGCAATATGTTCGTTGCAAAAGATCTGTTAATGCCCTTGGCAGATGAGTGAATTCTTCGTTTCATACTTCCCTCCCCTTTCTGGTTTATGCTATTCTGAAATTGGGCAAAAAAGAACAGGGACAGTTGCCTGTCCCTGCAATTAATAAGATATTTTTATTTAGCCATTTGCGCGATCATACCGTCCAGAAGTTTATTCGCAGCAGACTGATCTTTCGCCACCGCAGTGTAATAGAATTTTACCTTCGGCTCTGTGCCGGAGGGACGGGCAATCACGCTGCCACTGTCTCCCAAAAGGAATTCAAGTACATTGGATTTCGGAAGCTTGATTTCGGATTCACTTCCATCAAGCATATTCTTTGCAATGCTGCTGCGATAGTCCCGCACTCCGGTTACTTGTACTCCGGCAATGGAAGCAGGCGCATTGCTGCGCAGCTGGCTCATCATATTTGCAGCCTTCTCCATTGCATCGGCACCGGTAAGCTCAATGCTCTGCACGTGGGCAAGATAATAACCGTATGTGGCATACACGTCATCCAGCGCATCCAGGATGGTCTTGCCCTGCAATTTTAGTGCTGCTGCCAGTTCACAAACCAACATAGATGCAACAACCGCATCCTTATCACGAGCATAGGTGCCTTTTAGATATCCACAGCTCTCTTCAAAGCCGAAGATAAACTTATTCTCCTCGCCCTTTTCTTCCAGGGCAAGGATTTCACCGCCAATGTACTTAAAGCCGGTAAGCACTGCGCGCATTTCAACGCCGTAACGCTCCGCAATCCGATCGGCAAGCGGAGAGGATACGATGCTGCGTACAACAATAGCACCCTCAGGAATATCCTTCTTAGAAGAACGGGCTTTCAAGATATAATCCATCAGCAGGCAACCTAGCTCATTACCGGAGAGCTTCCGGTAGCCACCCTGCCCGTCCGGAACAGCAATTGCCACCCGGTCAGCATCCGGGTCAGTTCCTAAGATCACATCGCAGAGAGCAGTTCCAGCGACCTTATAGCTCTCGTTCAGAGCCGCATCGGTTTCCGGGTTTGGATACTCGCAGGTCTTGAAATCACCGTCGGGCTTTTCCTGGCAGGATACAACAGTAATATGAACGCCCAGTCTTCCCAAAATCTCCCGTACCGGCTCATTTCCGGTGCCGCACAGCGGTGTGTATACGATATTCAAACCCGCTTTGGCAATCATCTCCGGGGCTACCGCCTCAGCCAGAACCGTCTGATAATACTTCTCCCAAACATCTTGTCCGATATAGGCGATCAGACCCTCCTGCATAAAGGCATCGAAGGATTTGCTCTCCGGGATAAAATACGGAATCTGAGAAATCTTATCGGTAACAACAGCAGCAGGTTCATCAGTCATTTGACATCCGTCAGGACCGTAGCACTTCACACCGTTATAAATACCGGAATTATGGCTGGCAGAAATCACGATGCCACAACCGCAGCCCAGCTCACGAACTGCATAGGACAGCATAGGCGTGGGCGCAAGGCGGTCATAAAGCCACACGTGAATACCGGCCTCCGCAAATGCCACAGCGCAAACCTCTGCAAAAAGTTTGGAATTATGACGGGAATCATAGCCGATGGCCGCTTTTTGAGGAAGATCGGTGGACGACAGCCAAGCTGCCATACCCTGGGCAGCTCTGCGGACTGTGTAACGGTTCAAGCGATTACTGCCCATACCCATAACGCCGCGCATACCCGCGGTGCCAAATTGCAGTTCACTGCCGAATCGGCTCTTTAATTCTTCTGTATCTTCACAGATGGATGCAAGCTCACGCTTGTCATCATCCGGAAGTTCTGCATCACACCAAAACTTATAACATGCTAAATAATCCATTATTTACCTCCTGTTTTGATTAAAAAACAGCTCAAAAAATTTCTTTTTGAGCTGTTTATAATATTATACCTCGTTTTCGTTAACAGAAGCGTCCGCACGCTTTTCCTGTGCTTCAATCAAAGACTTAAACTTGGCACGGGTATCACGGATATCCTCCAAAGACATAGCAACAGCCTCTTCTGTGCGACGGAGCGCATCGTCCATATAATCATTGCTTGCTCTGCGCAGGTCTGCCATCCGGTTCTTGGTTTGCAGCACCATCTCCTGGCACTGACGCTTGGCTTCCTGATAGATTTCTTCCTCAGAAACCATCTTAGCAGCCTGATCCTGTGCCTGACGGATGAGGCTTTCTGCCTCACGGCGTGCCTGGCCAATCAGTTCGTTACGGGAATCAACGATAGTACGGGCCTGTTTCAGCTCAACAGGCAGCTGGGCAATAATCTCATCCAGCATATCCAAAACCTTGTCCCGTTCCAGAATGCACTTATCGGCGCCCAAGGGAAGGGCACGTGCGTCCTGCACCATATCATATAACGCGGAGATAATTTCTTCAATGTTCTGCTCGTTCATTTTCTGTTTCCTCCTTGACGTACATCAGCGATTCGCTGTTTGAATACTGGAATAATCTGTTCCGGCAGGAACTCTGATAAGTCAACATCGTAACCTGCCAGTTCCTTAACGGTGCTGGAACTCAAATACATATACTGGTGTTCTGCCGTTAAGAACATCGTGTCCAAATTGGGGTTAATTTTATGATTAATGATTGCCATACTGAATTCGTTCTCAAAATCAGAGCCGGCACGAAGACCCTTTACAATTACACAGCTTCCCCGTTGCTTTGCATATTCGGCAAGCAAATCGCAGGAGGAATCCACCTCAACATTGGGAATATCTGAAACCACCTGGCGAATCATCTGCACCCGTTCTTCCTGTGAAAACAAAGGCGCTTTTGTGCCGTTTACCATCACACAGACAATCAGTCTATCAAAAATATTGGCTGCGCGGCGGATAATGTTCAGGTGGCCGCTGGTAATGGGATCAAAGCTCCCCGGATAAATGGCAATTTTCATTGGGTTCCTCTTAAAAACAAAGCCTCATTCTTTGCGGTAAATTGTAAGAATTGTGTTACCGTATTTGTAATCTTTTGAACGGGAATAACCGGGAAAATCAAACAAAAATTCCTTTTCCACAGGGCGTTCCGCTACTATTATACCACCAGATTGCAAAATGTCAATTTCTGTTATCATTTTTAGCGATTTTTCCAAAAATACCTCTGCATAAGGGGGGTCTAATAGGATAATATCGAAATATTCTACACAATTTTTCAAAAAATTCACATAATCTCCACGAATTACGCGGGAAGAATTCTCAAAATGTGTGCGTTTCAAATTCTCACGAATCAGCCGGCAAGCACTCTCCTGGGCATCCACAAAGACAGCTTCCTTTGCCCCCCTGCTCAGCGCTTCAATGCCCAGCTGACCGGTGCCGCCAAACAGGTCCAGCACCCGGGCATTCGGCACATCGAAGTGAATAATGCTGAACATTGCTTCTTTGACTCGGTCGGTGGTAGGGCGCGTAGCCATACCGTCCGGTGTTTTCAGCACAGTGCCTCTGGCTGTTCCGGCAACAACCCGCATATAATCACTCCTTTTCTGCTTGATGAAAATGCGCATAAACGCTGTTGGCCGCATCCGCCGGCAAAACACGGAGCAGTTGCTCCATTGTTGCATTTCTGATAGCGGCGATGGACTTGAATGCTTTTAACAGGTCCTGCTTGCGTTTCGGACCGATTCCGGCAATACCGTCAAGCTCAGAATATCTTAATCGCTTGCTGCGCAGCTGTCTGTGATAGCTGATGGCAAAGCGGTGGGTTTCCTCCTGTATAGTGCCAATGAGAGAAAATATCGCCTGCTGCGTACTGATACTGATTTCCAAGCCCTCAGGTGTAACCAGCGCCCTTGTGCGGTGGCGGTCATCTTTAACCATACCGAATACCGGAATGCTCAATTCCAGCGCCTGCAAGGCATTCAGCGCGATCTGGGCGTGGGTTACGCCACCGTCGATGAGCAGCAAATCGGGCAATTCCTCAAAACCGGCATCTGCACTGCAATAATGGGAGAATCTGCGCATTACCACCTGATGCATGGCGGCATAGTCATCCTGCCCCTCCATATCACGAAGCGCAAAGCGCTTATACTCCCCTTTTTTAGACTTTCCGTCCACAAAAACAACCATACTTCCCACAATGTCCGTGCCGGATATGTTGGAAATATCAAAAGACTCAATCCTGCGAGGAATGGGGAGATTCAGCATTTTCCCAAGCAGTGCCAACGCGCCAAAACTGCGTTCTTCCTTAGAGGTAATTCGTTCTACTTCTTCTTTTGCGTTTACCTGCGCCAGTTCCACAAGGCGAACATTGTCTCCTCTTTGCGGGGTATGCAATTTGGTTCGCGAACGGAGCTTCTGTTCAAACAACTGTTCCAGCAATTCATGATCTTCAATTGCAAAAGGGAGCAAAACTAACTTAGGCGCATATCCGCGATTTAGATAGAATTGCATCAAAAGACTGGAAACAGCTGATTCCTGCTGGTCAACCGGCGAGAGTATCTCATATTCTTTATCCAACAGGTTTCCGCCGCCAAAATGCAGCACTGCAAAACACGCCTTTGTGCCGTTTTGAAAGAATCCAACCACATCGGTATCTACTCTTCCGCCTACTGTAACCTGCTGTTTTTGCCCCAAGCTTTCCACAGATTTCAGTCGATCCCGCAAGCTGGCTGCCAGTTCAAAATTCAGTTCCTCCGATGCTGACAGCATATCCTGTTTTATCTGAGCAGCGACTTGCTTGTAATTACCTCGCAACAGCTGTTGCGCCTGCTTAATTCTCTCACGGTACTCTGCTTCCCTCTCACCTGTCTGACACCAGCCCTCACACTGATTCATATGGTAATTGAGGCAGGAGCGGTCTTTGCCAATATCCTGTGGAAATTTTCTGCTGCAGCCGGGAAGCTTCAAGGTCAAGCGAATCGCCTCTAATAAACTCTGCGTAACGCCCCGGCTGCCAAATGGTCCATAATACTCTGCGCCATCATCAGCGCGTTTATTGGCAAGAGAAATCCGCGGATACCGCTCCTTTGTATTCAGCTTAATATACGGATATCCTTTGTCGTCTTTCAGCAGAATATTATATTTCGGCATATGGCGCTTAATGAGAGAGCTTTCCAACACCAACGCCTCAAATTCTGATGCTGCTACAATCACATCAAATTCACTGATTTTACTAACCATCAGCCTGGTTTTTGGAGAATGGGAACTTGTATCCTGAAAATACTGGCTAACACGATTTTTCAGCTTCTTAGCCTTACCCACATAAATAACCGTGCCGGACTTATCGCGCATAATATAAACACCGGGAGCAAGGGGCAAGCCGGCTGCTTTATCCTTTAATTCATCAAAACACATACGCATCTCCAAAAAGCACCGCCTCAACGCAGTTTCACGCATTGAGGCGGCATAGGATAATCAATAAACGTCCCGTTGAAGAAGGGCCTCTAAGGAATTCACGGCAGTCTCAGCGTCCGGACCGGAAGCGCTAAGGGTTACGACTGCGCCGGTAACAATTCCCAGGGACATAATACCGAGCAAGCTCTTGGCATTCATCTTGCGCTGACCGGACTCCATCCAGATGCTGCTTTCAAACTCATTGGCTTTCTGAACGAAGTATGTAGCCTGCTTATTATGCAAACCGGATTCACAACGGACAACGACTTCCTTACTGTACATATCAAACACTCCTTACTGTCTGGGCCAAGATGACCCACTTTGTATATGATAACAAATCTGCAAGAAAAGTCAACTGTTTTCCGTTTGTTTTCCAAAAAACATATAAAATTTGTAAAATTTTGTCTATTTTAGAATTCTGCAATGGTTACGCCGTCCTCACCTTCGCCGTAAACACCAAGCCGGAAGGTTTTTATAAATTTATTTTTGCGCAGAGATTGCTGGACAGCAGATCGAAGAATACCGGTGCCTTTACCGTGAATAATTCGTACAGATTTCAAATTTGAACGCATTGCCTCGTCAAGATACCGATCCAGCACGCAGATTGCCTCCACAGCATCCATACCGCGCAAATCGATTTCCGTCGCCAGCGCTGCCATTTTCATCTCACGACCGGAATGGGCAGGACGGCCACCCTTTTGCTTGTAGGGATTCTCCTGTTCCAGTAGATAGATTTCATCTGCTTTGGCAGTGAGCTTCAAAATACCGGCTTGCAGCTGATAGGTGCCATCCTTCAAAATATCCAGCACACTGGCTTTTGTGCCCAGTTTCAGCAGTTCAACAGTATCCCCAATCATAATCTGCCTTGTGGGAGCCGGCCTACTCTTTTGGATCTCTCCCACACGGAGCTTTGCCTCTGCATCGTTAAGGGTTCTGCGCAATTCTGCCTGTCGCTGATTGATGCCTTGGGTATCCGCATTTTCTGCAAGCTGTTTTTTCAGCGCCTTGATTTCTTCTGTGGCGGCATTGGCGGTACGGCGGGCATCTTCAATAATCTCCTTGGCCTCCCGTCGCGCCTGCTCCATAGCCTTTTCCCGCTGCATTTGCAGCTGAATGTTCATTTCTTCACTTTGCTGCTTTATTTTTGCAGTTTCCAGGCGCAAATGCTCTGCCTCTGCCCGGGCAGATTCCATCTGTTGCCGCTGCTGTTCCAGTTGAGACAATACATCTTCAAAGTCCTTATCGCTCTGGCTGACCAAATCGTTAGCTTCTTTTAAGATATCCTCCGGCAGTCCAAGCTTTCGGGAAATGGCAAAGGCGTTAGATTTACCGGGAATACCGATCAGCAGCTTATAAGTAGGCCGCAGGGTCTCAACATCAAATTCGCAGGAGGCATTGATCACATTGGCAGTGCGCATAGCGTACAGTTTTAATTCTGCATAATGGGTTGTTGCAACCACGCGGCTACCCATTTTCCTGCAAAATTCAATAATTGCAATGGCAAGGGCAGCGCCCTCAGCCGGATCTGTACCAGCGCCCAGCTCATCGAACAGCACCAAAGTCCTGCTGTCGCACTGGGCAGCAATATCCACAATGGTGCGCATATGACTGGAAAAAGTGGAAAGGCTTTGGGCAATGGACTGCTCATCACCGATATCCGCAAGAATTGCATCAAAGGTAGACAGGCAGCTGCCATCGCCAGCTGGAATATGCAGACCGCACTCCGCCATAAGTGTCAGCAGGCCCACGGTCTTCAATGTAACGGTCTTGCCGCCGGTATTGGGTCCGGTGATAATCATTGTATCAAAATCAGAACCCAGCCGCAGAGAAATCGGGACAACCGTACTGGCATCAATCAGCGGATGTCTTGCATTTCGCAATTCCACCTTGCCGGTAGCATTCATAACAGGAGGCCACGCCCGCATCTGAAAAGCCAGCTTTGCCTTAGCAAAAATCACATCCAGGCGCACCAAAATGCGGATATTATCGGCAATCCCCTCCCGATGACCGGCGGTTTCGGCGGATAACTCGGATAGAATTCGTTCAATTTCCTTCTTTTCTTTCAGTTCCAGTTCTTTCAGCGCATTATTTGCGTTCACCGCTGACATAGGTTCTACAAAATAAGTTGAACCGGTAGCGGAAACATCGTGCACCAGTCCCGGAACATCTTTTTTATATTCACTTTTTACAGGTACCACATAGCGGCCCTGGCGAATGGTAATAATCGGCTCACGAAGGTATTTGGAATAAGCCGGCGAAGAGATAACCTTTTGGAGTCCATCCTTGATTTTCGCGCTTTGAATCCGCATATGTCTGCGAATATCTGCAAGTGCCGGACTGGCAGTGTCGGCAATCTCTTCTTCGGTAAGTATTGCAGAAAATATGCGGTCTTCCAAATACTTATTGGGCATCAGCATTTCAAACAAAGGTGTCAGAACGGTTTCCTGATCGTTATCCGAAAGATACCCTTTCACACTGCGTGTGCAGCGCAGAACACTACCGATGTAAAGCAATTCCTTAGGTTGTAATATACCGCCCCGCTCTGCCCGGTCAAGGGATGCAGAAACATCCCGCACCTCAGAAAAGCCGGGATACCCTTTCTTTGTAGAAAGGGTATAGGCGGCGGTGGTTTCATCCAATAGTCGCTGTACATCTTCCAAATCAGATGTGGGCATCAGCGACAAACATGCCGCTTTACCGTCAGCGCTGCCGGCGCAATTTGACAGCAGCTGCAACACCTGATTCAATTCCAGCTTCAATCTGGATTTCTCGTAAAGTTCAGACATAATTTTCTCCTAGCTTTCTAAGTTCCCGGTTGGGGGAATCATAAGCGATTTATAAAAGTCCAGGGTAGAAAAACCCCGTTCCAGTTGGGTGGTCAGATACCCTTCTGTAACAGACGAAAGCTGTGCCAGCGTCTCCTCCCCTGCCTGAAAGGAAAATAGCTTCTTAGGATCGCAGGTGGTGATATAGTGCATGGCTTCCAGCATACCACCATAGATAGGCATACGAATACCGGACGAGCCGGGATCCCGGCAGCAGGCGCATTCCAGCCTGCCCTCAGACAAATCAAAGCGGTCAGGGAAGGGATTTCCGCACTTGTGGCAGCCGTATAAATCCGGCTCATACCCGGCAAGACAC
>JAZRBN010000079.1:0-14727 GCA_045635105.1 Faecousia sp.
TATAGTTTACCACAGAAATGGACAATTGTCCATTATCCATTTCTCTGTCATCCTGAGCGGAACGAAGTGGAGCCGAAGGATCTTGGCAGCGCCGTTATTGCGTAGATTCTTCGGCGCGCTGCCCTTGCTCAGAATGACAAGCGGCGGGAGCAAGCCCCCGCCCTACATACATTATCCATTGTCCATTGTCAATTGTCCATTCTTATGCTATAATGAAAAAAACATTCCCGGGAGGGATTTTATGGGAAAATGTATTATTTTCTGTGCCGGCGGCTTTGACGGACTGGTAGCGCCCCTGGGGCAGGAGGATTACATTCTGGCAGCCGACGGGGGTCTTATCCACACCCAGGCGCTGGGTCTGACGCCTAACTGCATTTTGGGCGATTTCGATTCCCTTGGCTATGTGCCGGAGGGGAGCGTTGTGTTCCCCGTGGAAAAGGACGATACCGACGCTATGCTGGCGGTCAAGCAGGGACTGTCCCTGGGTTATGAGGAATTTCTCCTCTACGGCAGTCTGGACGGGAAGCGGCTTGACCACACTGTGGCAAATTTCCAAACCCTGCAATTTCTTGCAGACCACGGCGCTGCCGGGTATTTAATCGGCAAGGACTATATGGCAACCGTCATCAAAAATGAAGCTTTGACCTTTTCTTCCGATGCAGCGGGCATCTTATCTGTATTTTGTATGGGCGCCGATGCCACCGGGGTCAGCCTGACGGGGGTAAAGTACCCCTTGCAGGGCGGCACACTCACCGCCGGTTTCCCCTTGGGGGTCAGCAATCACTTTATGGGTACGGACGCCACAGTTTCCGTAACAAACGGCAGTTTGTTGGTGCTTTTCGACCGAAAAAACAGTCTACCCACACGCAAATAACGGGCGATTCGTGAATCGCCCCTACATTGTCCATTATCCATTATCCATTGTCCATTAAAAAAGGAGCGGTAATCCGCTCCTTTTTTATTTCTCTTCTTCGGGGACAAAATCCAATGTGATGGATTTTACACCGGTGCGCAGCTGCACATACCGCACGCCGGCGGCATCCAGCATCCGCTTGGAGGCCTTGGTGGTGGGGGTGTCTGCGTACTTGTCGGACAGATAGTACACCTCTTTCACACCGCTCTGGATAATGGCCTTGGCGCATTCGTTGCAGGGGAACAGCGCCACATACAGCCGGCTGCCCCGCAAATCCCGTCCGTTGGCATTGAGGATGGCGTTCAGCTCTGCGTGTACCACATAGGGATACTTGGTCTCCTCACCGGTGCGGTCCCAGGGGAACTCATCGTCGGAGCAGCCTTTGGGCATACCGTTATAGCCGGTGGAAATAATAATATTGTCCTGGGATACGATACAGGCGCCAACCTGGGTGCTGGGGTCCTTGCTGCGGCGGGCCGCCAGCATGGCAACTCCCATAAAATATTCGTCCCAGCTGATGTATTCTTGTCGTTTCATAAACATTTCCCCCCTGTTTGGATGGCATTAGCATACCAAACAGAAGGGAACTTGTCAATATTTCTGTTTTTTTGGCCGGGTCAGCAGCAGCGCCACCGCCACGGCGGTTACACCCCCTGCCAGCTTGCCTGCGATGAGAGCCGGCAGCATCTGGGGGGCAAACCCGGCGGCAAAGCCCATATGATCGCCGAATACAAAGGCAGCGCTGACTGCAAAGGCGATGTTTACCACCTTACCGCGGCTGTCCATATCCTTCACCCGCTCAAAGGTGGCGATGGAATTGGCCAGGGTGGCAACCAGTCCTCCGGCAGCAGCCTCGTTGATACCCAGGCGACGCCCCAGCTTCATAAGGGGCTTGCGCAAAAGCTTGGTCAGCACGTGCACCAAAGGGAACGCCCCAGCAAGCACAATGGCGATAGCGCCCACAGTGGCAAAGCCCTCGCTCAGAGGCGCCATACCGGGAATCACTGTAAAACCTGTCAGTTCCTCCACAATGGCAGCGCCCAGGCCAATGGTAATGACAATCACCACGCCCTTGCCGAAAATGCCGAAGCCTTTAATCATTCCTCTCTCTGCAAACACCAGTCCAAGGGCAATCAAGCCGCCAATGAGTACAATGGGAATTAAATTCCGCAGCACCATCCCAAAGGGAAAGCCTGCCACCAATCCCCCCACCAGCAGCCCTGCCGGTATGGTAACAATGCCCGCCAAAATGCCCTTTGCCATAGCCGGTCTGTCCGCCTCCTGCAAAATGCCCATGGCCACGGGAATGGTGAAAACCACCGTAGCGCCCAGCATACTGCCGCACAGCACGCCGCCCAGCAGCGCCGCCTGGGGGTCGCTGCTCATCTCCTGGGCCAGGGCGCCGCCGCCCATATCGCAGGCCAGAATCGTGCCGGCAAACATCGCCGGGTCTGCCCCCAGAAACCGGTACACCGGCACAATCACCGGGTTCAGAAGCTTTGCCAGCACCGGCGCAAGGGAGATAATGCCCAGCATTGCCAGGGCCAGTGTGCCCATAGCCAGAATCCCCTCCTCAAAGGGCTGTCCCAGGCCAAGCCGGTTGCCCAGAATCCGGTCAACTGCGCCAAGGGCGGCAAAAATGCCCATAATCACAATCAAAATATCAGGAATTGACATGGCGCTCCTCCTGATCGATGATGGCAACCACCGCCGCATCCACCGGCGCTTCCATACAGAATTTGCTTGCCACCGTACCGGTAACCAGCAGCACCTTATCCCCCTTACCGGCGCCTACCTGGTCTGCCGCCACCACCGGCCCCAGCATGGTATCCACCACCAGAAAGGTCTGCCCTTGCAGGCAGTGGGCCTTCCGTGTGGACCAGACTGAGCCTGTAACCGTTCCTATCTTCAATCCGTTCCCTCCAGTATTTCCTTGGCTAAGGGTGTCAGCACCGAGCCGGGTGCGGGTTTTTTCCCTGCCTGCCGCAAAATTCTTGCCTCCTGCGCCGTAATCAGCCGCTTTTGCGCCCCATCGGTAAACACAATCCCCAGGGCTTTCATATTCCGGCGGCTGGATGCCAGTGCCGCTCCCAACGCCCGGTTTTTGGGGGCTTGGGGAAAGCCGGGGGCGTAGCAAATCACACTCTTTCCCTCCGCCAGGGCGCTAAGGGTCTGCTCGTGGGAAAAATACAGCGCCTGGGACAGAGTCAGCGAGCCGATGACCACCGCGTCATAAGGGGGCGCTGCTTCATAGGAAAACCCCAAATCACAATCCGGCGCAGCGCCAATCAGCAGCGCCCTCATAGAAGAATCCTCCCCAAATCACCGGCTTGGAAGCCGCAGGCGTTGGCTTCGTCATAGTCTAAATGCACATAGGTCTGAAACTGGGGACTCACCCGCACCACCACATCGTCAAAAACAAGCGGCCTGTCGGTGTAGGTTTTCAGGCGCACCACCTGCTTGTCCTGCACCTGCATCCTTTTTGCGTCCTCGGGGGTGATATGGATATGCCGCCGGGCAACGATCACACCCTCCGTTAGCTGCACCGTGCCTTTCTCTCCCCGCAGGGTTGCGCCGGGGGTGTCCCTGGTCTGACCGGACAGCCGCACCGGGGCAGAAATCCCCAAGCTTCTCGCGTCGGTCATGGATACCTCCACCTGACCTGCGCTGCGCTCCGGTCCCAGCACCGCCACATTGGCAATCTCTCCCTTAGGACCTACCACCGTTACCCGCTCATTGGCAAGATACTGCCCCGGCTGGGACAGGGGCCGTTTCGGCGTCAGCGGATGTCCGAACAGGGCAATCGCCTGGGCCTTGGTTACGTGGACGTGGCGGCCGGATGCCTCCAATTCCACAAAAATGCGTTTTAGTACCTGCTGGGCTATGGTTTCATAGTTCAAAGTATCACTCCTTTTACTTTGACGCCTTTAACTGAATCATAATCAAATACAGGAAGCTGCTCAGCCGGTTAAATCCGCGGAGCAGGTCCTCCCGGCTGTCAAAAAATGCCGCCACCGCTTGCAGCTCCGCGTTTCTGGCGGCGCACCGCGCCCGGTTTACCTGCAACAAAAGCAGGCTGTCGTCGGCGCTTGGCATAAAGTGGGGCTGTCCGTAAAAATCCTGGGGACGGTGGCTGCGTGAACGCAAAGCATTCTCATCCATACCGCCCAGGACCGTCTCCTTCACCGGCTCGTCCAGCACCTCACACCGCAGCAAATTTCGGGAAAACTGCAACGCCTGGTCCAGCTGCTTGCGGATTTCACCAGTGGCCTGGGCGCAGCACAGCAGCAGCTCCGCCTCCAAGCTGTCCACCGCCCCCCGGAGCACAATCCGGGGGTGGGTTTTCTCTACCAGCACATCGCCGTTCAAGTGGGTCATATGCTCCGGCTTTTCCTCCATATACCCGCCGCTTAACAGGCGGTAGCGCTGCGGTTTTGCCTCCGATGCGGGCAGTATGGCGATCCGCTCCCGGGTGAGAAAATCTCTGGCATCTGAGGTCAGCTGGTCGCCCTTTCCCAGGTAAAACACCCGCTTGCCGTCCCGGTTGCGGATATTGTCCCGAACCGCTTCCTTGCTATACAGCATTATTTAGCCGCAGGCGGGTTTTGCCCCAGCTTGCCCTTGGGCAGGATATTGTCCACCTCGGTGTGGGGTCTGGCAATCACGTGGACGGAAATCAGCTCCCCCACCTTTTCCGCAGCTGCCGCGCCGGCATCGGTGGCTGCCTTCACCGCACCCACATCGCCCCGCACCATCACGGTTACCAGACCGCCGCCTACCTGCTCCTTGCCCACCAGCTGGACATTGGCGGACTTGACCATGGCATCGGCTGCCTCAATAGCGCCGATGAGGCCCTTGGTTTCAATCATTCCCAGAGAATTTGTGTTCATAAAATTACTTCCTTTCCTTGTAGGGCGGGGCCTTGGTCCCGCCGCAAAAAATACATTTCCTTCGGCGGGAGTAAACCCCGCCCTACGGTTTACCGCAATCGTTCCATAATTTTTGCTGTGAGAATTTCAATTAAATCGTCCTGCTTGGGTGTTTCTTCCACCGTTCCCCACGCCACCCGGCGGATATTGATTAGGTCCATAGGGGAGATGTTGTTGGACGAAGAGCTGCCGCCCACCGCGCCGCAACCCAAAGTCAGCGCCGGGAACAGACCTGTGGTGGCGCCGATGCCCCCCAGCGCCGCCGGGGTATTCACCAAAAACCGGGACACGGGGATTTGCAGGGCAAATTTCCGAATGACGGCGCTGTCCTCGGCGTGCATGGCAAAGGTATGGCCGCTGCCCTCGTGAATCAGCACCTCAATGGCCTTATTTAGCACCGCGTCCTCGCTGTCCATAACAAAAAACGCCAGCACCGGGCAGAGCTTTTCCATAGAGTAGGGGCGGGTGGGTCCTGCCTCCTGCTCCCGGGCAACCAAAATTTTGGTGGAAGCCGGCACGGCAAAGCCTGCTTTTTCCGCCAATAGGGTTGCCGGTTTGCCCACAATTTCCGGATTCAGCGTGCCGTTGGGCTTAAACAGCAGCTTGGCAAGACACCCGGCTTCGTCCTTGTTCATAAAATAAAAGCCCATTCGGGATGCCGTTTCCTTCACCTGCTGCTCCATAGACGATTCCACGATAATGCTCTGCTCGGAGGCGCACACCGTGCCGTAGTCGAAGGTCTTGGAACGCAGAATGCTTTCCAGCGCCTTGCCCACATCCGCCGAGTGGTGGATATACACCGGCCCGTTGCCGGCGCCCACACCGATGGCAGGCTTGCCGGAGGAATAAGCGGCTTTCACCATAGCCGGACCGCCGGTGGCAAGAATCAGATTGACATTCTTATCCTCCATCAGCTCCTTGCAGCCTGCCATAGACGGGATGGTCAAGCACCCCACGCTGCCCTTGGGCGCACCGGCGCTCTCTGCCGCCTTCGCCACAATCTCATAAGCCCGAACCGTGCAGGCGATTGCCTTGGGGTGGGGGGAAAAGACGATGGCATTACCGGATTTCAAGGCGATAATTGCCTTATAGCACACGGTGGAGGTGGGATTGGTGCTGGGCACAATGGCGGCAATGACCCCCATAGGCACACCGATTTCCCATAGTTTTTCCCGGGGGTCTTCTTTTAATACCCCCACATATGTCTGACCCTTGGTTGCCGCCAACACCCGCTTGGAGGCAAATTCGTTCTTGGTGATTTTGTCGGTGATGTTGCCAAAGCCGGTCTCCCGGACAGCCATCTCCGCCAGCTCTGCCGCGGCGGAAGCAAAGGCTGCGCCCACCGCTTCGGCAATGGTGTCCAGCTGCTGCTGGGACATTTGCGCTAAGGTTTTTTGGGCGTCAGACGCGGCTTTTGCCGCATCCCGGGCTTGCTGCCGGGCTTGTAGGTCTTTATCCAGTTCCATAGAATTCTCCTTTTACCTTGGTCTTGCTGCCACCTCTGCCACCGCATCGGCAAAGGCGGCGCAGGCAGCACTGCACGCCGATTGTGTGCCGGTGAGCAGTCCGCCGCCAAAATTGGTGGGGCTGGGCGGGGCATACAGTTTACATAACTTTACATCGGCAGCTTTCAAGGCGCTGTCCAGGGCGTACATACTCTCCAACGGCGGCGCGATCAGGTATGCCAGGGCGCTGCCCTCGGCAACCCCTGCCTCCTTTGCCAAAAAGCTGCCGCAGCTGCTAACCGTATAGGCAAGGTACGGCACTTCTCCTGCCACCTCAAAGCCTATGCGCGCCAACGCCCCCAGCGCCGCTTCCATACCGCTGCGCAGCGCCCCGGGGGTGGCAGCGCACAGTACACCCAGCACTTCGCCGGCATTGGGTGTGGACGCGTTGGCTGCGCCGGCATAAAAGCTGGACCCAAAGCACACCTGCACCTCCGCCGATTTTGTCGCCTCATCCAGGGCGATATAGGTGGCATCGTCGCTGTCGGTGGTGATAAGCCCCAGGCAGGGATACCCCTGGGTTGCGCCCAATTCTTTGCACAAAGCAGGCGACGCGCTGGCAAGATACCGCACCGCCAAAACCTTCACGGGAATCATACCTTTTCCTCCGTGTGCAGGCCCACGCCGGACACCTTTTTCTGCAAAATCTTTTCAATCAGCTCCGCCACATAGGCACCTGCCTCCACCGCCGGTGTGCCCTGGGCGTGGATATTACTAACCACTGTCCTGGAAGATTCACTCACCCCGGTGTGGGGCTTGTAGGTGATATAGGCGGACATACTCTTGTCCGTTACCAAACCCGGCCGCTCGCCCACCAGCACGCACACCAAATCGCAGCCGGTAATATCCCCCACCGCGTCGCCTGCGCCGACCCGGCAGTACTTCACATAGATGCCCTTGCCCAGCGCAATGCCCCGCACCTTTAAGCCGTCCCGAATGGCAGCGGCGCAGTCGAGAGCATTGGCAGCAATGGCGGCAGAGGACAGGCCATCGCCGATGACCAGCTGCACCGTGGGTTTATTGGCAATGGCAGCGCGGATTTTTGCCGCATTTTCCTCGTCAAAGCATCTGCCGTAATCCGGACGGGTCAGATACTGGTCTTTGTCCTTGCACCGGGTTTTCACGGAAATAAGGCCGTTTTTCTCCCCAAAATCCTCGGGCAGCTCGGAAAACACCGCGTCCTGGGCTGCCGCGTGGTCCGCCCGGAAGCGGAGCATAGTGAGGGTTTTATACCGGGGACCGGCTCTGCCGCTGCCAAGTCGGGCAGGGGTGCGTTCCTTCAAGCGCCGAAAGGCATTTTCGTCTGCGGGGTCATCCACCATATAGAGCTTGCGCAAGTCCAGCGCCGTTACATCCGGCACAAAGCCTCCCGGCTCTGCCGGATTTTCCGGTCCATCGTTGTTATAGACCACCGTTTTGTACTCGCTGGCCTTCACCTGGGGCTGTTTTTCGTTCATCTGGCTGAGAAGCTCCGCCACCAGATTGGTCAATTCCTGCTTGTTCATACCGTTCTCCTTCCCTTTTCTACCAAGGGTATACGGCCCCCTTGTGTAAAGGGGGCTGTCTGCGTAGCAGACTGGGGGATTGCTGCAATCCCTCCGTCAAAAATCAAAGATTTTTGCCACCTCCCTTTGCACAAGGGAGGCTTTTGCCCTCATCAAAACAGCAAAGCCGAGCCGTCGCCGGCCTTTTTCGTCAGCTTTCCGTTCTCCAAAAAGCCCATTTTGTGCAGCCACCGGTCAAATTCCGGTATGGCGGTCTTGCCGGTGAGCTCCCGCAGCGTTGCGGTCTCCCGGAAGCCGGTGGTCTGATAATTGAGCATAATGTCGTCCCCGTGGGGGATGCCCATAAAGTAGTTGCACCCGGCAACGGTCAGTAGCGTTGCCAGATTTTCAATGGCGTTCTGGTCTGCCTTCATATGGTTGGTGTAGCAGCAGTCGCAGCCCATGGAAACGCCGGTGAGCTTGCCCATAAAATGGTCTTCAAGACCGGCTCTGGTTACCTGCCGGGCATCGTAAAGGTACTCAGGGCCAATAAAGCCAACCACCGTGTTCACCAAAAAGGGCTTAAACCGCTTGGCAAAGCCGTAACACCGTGCCTCCATGGTAACCTGGTCCGCGCCGTGGTGGGCATTTGATGACAATTCCGAGCCCTGACCGGTCTCAAAGTACATCACATTGGGCCCCTCGGCTGTGCCGTCGGTCAGCAGCAGATCCATAGCATCTTGCAGGGTTTGGGCGGAGAAGCCAAAGGCTTCGTTGCCCTTTTGGCTGCCGGCAATGGACTGGAATATCAAATCGCAGGGCGCGCCGGCCCGCACCGCCTTCATCTGCGCCGTTACATGGGCAAGGACACAAATCTGGGTGGGAATCTCCCAATGCTCCTTAATCTCCTGAAACCTGCGCAGCACCTTACCTACCTGCTCGGGGGAATCCGTTACGGGGTTTAAGCCGATCACCGCATCCCCTGCGCCCAGGGACAGGCCTTCCAGGGTAGAGGCGGTGATGCCGTCCGGGTCATCGGTGGTGTGGTTTGGCTGCAAGCGGCAGGAAAGGGTGCCGGGCAGACCGATGGTGGTGTTGCAGTGGGCGGTAACGGGCATTTTCGCCCCGGCGTAAATCAGGTCCAGATTGCTCATCAGCTTACAAACCGCCGCCACCATTTCTGATGTCAGACCCCGGCTTGCCTTGCGGATGGCATCGGCAGTGGTGGTTTCCGAGAGAATCCACTCCCGGAACTCCGCCACGGTCATATTCCGCAGCTTTTCGTAGGCGGGGGTGTTTACATCGTCCTGAATAATCCGGGTTACTTCGTCTTCTTCATAGGGAACCACCGGGTTTTCCCGCAAATCCCCCAGCGTTAAGGCCGACAGCACCACCTTGGCGGCAATCCGCTCCTGGGCTGACTCGGCAGCAATCCCTGCCAGCTTGTCGCCGGTTTTTTCCTCGTTTGCCTTGGCAAGCACGTCCTTAATGTCCTTAAATGTGTAGGTTTTTCCCAAAAGGGTGGTTTTGAGTTCCTTACAATCGCTTCCTTTGTGGGGCGGGGCCTTGGTCCCGCCGCTGATTCCTGTCCTTTTTGGGCGGGAGGAACCCCCGCCCTACTGTCAATGCGAAAAAATCAATGTTTTGATCACCACCGGCAGCGCCGGACCCACCGGCGTTCCGATGTCCAAAAAGCTCTCGTTTTGCAGATGCAGCCGATCAATACACAGGCAGGGCCTGTCCGGCTGCAAAAGGGCAATGGCGTGTCCCAGCGCCTTTGCCATATCCGTCTCCACGCACACCAGCAGCGCTCTGCCTCCGCAGCCGGCTACCAGCGTTTTCGCCAACTGGCCCACCTGGGCATAGGTAGGAGAGGGGTAGCCGGGCAGCGCCAGCGCCACCGTGTCCGCGTCCTGTCCCAGATAGGCGTTTGCCACCGCCTCCACCGTTACCGGCATAGAAAGCTTTACTACCGGCAGATTCTTCCGGGGCAACGCCACGCCGGTATGATACACCGTTGAGCCGGACAGCTGGGTACTGTGGCTGCCGGCGCCAATCACCGTGGCGCGAATGGTCTGCTCTCCCAGCCGGTATGCCCCCTGGCACAGAGGGCTTTGCCGGATGGCCCTTCCAAGCAGCACTCCCAAATCCCCGAAAGCAAAGGTTTCCTGCTCCGATTCTATGCAGTCGGCAACACCGCCGGAGAAGGAGATTACCTCCGGTACTTGCGTTTCCCAATGCCTGGTGTTCTCTTTGGTGGTGAGTTTTTCCAGCAGCTCCGTTGCCGGGCGCAATCCCGCCGCCATTTGCAAAGCATCGGTAAGCAGGTTTGCCAGCTTCCAAAGACTTTCCTCGCTGGGAATCTCACCCACACGGAAATTGCACAACCCGCTGAGCACCGGGGAAATATAGGTGATTGCCCCGCTGCTGTCCAATTTCACCAGCCGTCCGCCCACATTTAAGCACCCGGTGCGGACAATTTTGCCGCCATCAATAAAGGTCATATTGCTGGTGCCGCCGCCAATGTCCATATGCAGCACCGTCTTACCGGTCTTGGCGGAATACGCCACCGCCCCCGCCCCCTTGGCAGAAAGGATACTCTCCAAATCCGGTCCGGCGGTTGCCACCACAAAGTCCCCGGCAAAGCCGGAAAGGGAGGCAAGCACCTGCCGGGCATTCTCTTTCCGGGAGGTCTCGCCGGTAATGATCACCGCGCCGGTATCCACTTGCCCTTTGGCAATACCGGCTTCTTGATACTGCTGCTCCACCCAGCGGGAAATGGCATCGCCGTCCACCAATTCTCCGGTCAGCAGCGGTGTGAACACCACCGGACTTTGGTACAGCAGCGTCCTGTCTGCAATCACCAGCTCCGGCACAGAAAAGGCATTTCCCTTGTTCTCCACGGAAAGGCTCGACACGATCAGCTGGGTGGTGGTAGTCCCCACATCCAGCCCCACACTGATTAAATTATCCAAAGCCTGCCACCTGATGGAGGATCCGACTGACCATTTCCTTATCCGGACGCACCGGATTGGTAGCGCAGCAGGGGTCTGCCAGCGCCGCAGCTACAATGGTGTCCGTCGCCTGCCGCAGCTTTTGGGTGGATACCCCCGCCTGCGTCAGGGTTTCCGGCAAACGCAATTCTTTCCGCAGCCGCAGCAGGGCGTTTTTCAAATTTCGCACCGCCATTGCATCGGCTGTGCCGCCCAAACCCGCGCCGCGGGCAAGGTCAGCATAGTGGCAATTGGCAGCCGTGTTTGCCTCAATCACCGCCGGCAGCAGGATTGCGTTCAGCCGTCCGTGGGGCAGGTGAAACTGCCCGCCCAGAGCGTGGGCCAGCGCGTGGCACAAGCCCAGTCCCGACTGGGAAAAGGCCATGCCCGCCATAGTCGCCGCCAAATGAATCCGCTGCCGCACATCCGTATCCCCCCGAAAAGATGCCGGCAGCGCCGTAAACGCCCCGGCAAAGGCATCCCGGGCCAAGGCGCGGGATACCGCCCCGGCGCCCGTTGCCACATAGCTCTCTGCCGCGTGGGCAAGGATGTCAAAGCCGGCATCGGCAATCAAGCTCTTGGGCAGCGAATGCAGCAAATTGCCGTCCAGAATGGCAAGGGTCGGCTGGATTTTTTCGTCAATCAGCGGGTGCTTCACCCCATCGTGGGTTAAAATGGCAAAATCCGTTACTTCCGACCCGGAGCCGGAGGTGGTGGGGATCGCCACCAGCCGGATATCCAGCCCGGAAAAATACACCATTGCCTTGGCGCAGTCCATAGCGCTGCCGCCGCCCAAAGCAATCACCGTATCCGGCTGAAATGCCTGCACCAGCGCCGTTCCCTTTGCCGCCAACGCGGCTGTGGGGTCGGGAATGATATCAAAAAACAGCTCTGTTTCCCTGGCCTTTGTGGCCTTTTTCAGTTTTTCCGGCACATCGGTCTCCCGAAAATAGGGGTCTGCCACGATAAAAAGCCGCTGACAGTTCAGCTGGCTTAATTCCCAAATCGCCCCAATGCCGGCAATGATTTTCGTTTTGCAGGAAAATGTCTCCATACTTCCACCGCCTTTGTCAGAAGTATTTCCCAAAATTTGAAAAGTATGTACAAATTCAATGGACAATGGATAATGGACAATGGAAAATTGTGGTATCGGCTGCGCCGATGATTAAAAAATCGCCAAAGGCGATACCTGCATTGTCAATTGTCCACTGTCAATTGTCCATTCTTATCGGGTATTTGACTTCCCCTGAAAAAAGTGGTAAACTAACCCTACTATGTTCCTTTGGAGGAAATGCTATGCAGGCAATTTTTATGGCGCTGTTTGCCTTCGGTATTGTGGCGGCAGACCAGCTTTCCAAATATCTGGTGCTGACCTATATCCCCCTGCACACCCAAATTGAGGTGATCGACGGGGTGGTGGGTCTGACCTATGTGCGCAATTACGGCGCGGCATTTTCCTCTTTTCAGGGGATGCAGTGGCTGTTTGCCATCGTGTTTGTGATTTTTACCGTGCTGGTGGTCTGGGAGTACCGGAAAAAAGCCATGCCCTTTACCGCCTTTGAGCGGTGGTGCATTGCCGCTATCTACGGCGGCGGCTTGGGCAATATGATCGATAGGCTCCGGTTCGGCTATGTGGTAGATATGATTGAAACCAAATTTATGGATTTTCCCGTATTCAATGTGGCAGACAGCTTTATCACCTGCGGCTGTATTGCCCTCATTGCCCACCTGGTGCTGTGCAACCGGGCGTTCTGGAAGGAAGAAAAGAAATGAATTTCATCGCTGATATTCCCGGGGAACGGCTGGATTCCTTCGTAACCCGGTCGGCTGAGGCGCTGTCCCGGTCCGCAGTCCAAAGGCTGATTGAGGACGGCTGCGTGCTGCGCAACGGCAAACCCGGCAAGAAAAATGACAAATTAAATCCGGGGGATAGGGTTTCCGTGGAAATTCCGGAAGCAAAACCTGTGGACATTGTCCCCAAAGAAATGGACATTCAAATCGTCTACGAAGACGAAGATGTGCTGGTGATCAACAAGCCCAAGGGGCTGGTGGTCCACCCTGCCGCGGGGCATCAGGAGGACACCTTGGTCAACGGTCTGCTCCATTCCCACGCCGGCGCCCTTTCCGGCATTAACGGGGAGCTGCGCCCCGGCATCGTCCACCGGATTGATAAGGACACCTCGGGTCTTTTGGCTGTGGCGAAAAATGACCTTGCCCACACGGTGTTGGCATCCCAGCTGAAAGACCATTCTATGGCGCGCACCTATGATGCCATTGTCTGCGGCGTGCTGAAAGAGGATTCCGGCACAGTGGACGCCCCCATCGGTCGCCACCCCACCGACCGGAAAAAGATGTGCGTTACCCAAAGAAACAGCAAATCTGCCGTTACCCACTGGGAGGTGGTTGCCCGTTACCGGGGCTACACCCATATCCGCTGCCGGCTGGAAACCGGACGCACCCACCAGATCCGGGTGCATATGGCCCACATCAACCACCCCATTCTGGGCGACACCGTTTACGGCCGCAAGAAGCCGGAGCTGGGACAAGCCAGCCAGTGCCTGCACGCAGGGGTTCTGTGCTTTGCCCACCCCCGAGACGGCAGACCTGTGATGGTGATGGCGGAGCTGCCGGAGTATTTCAAGGAAGTTTTGGAGAAATTGGAGAGGATGTCTTAAATGGCACTTTTTGACGATATTTTGCTGACGGTGGACTACGACCGCACCCTGACCGGTCCGGATTCCGTAGTGCCGGAGCGCAACTGGGAGGCAATCCGCTATTTCATTGACAACGGCGGCAAATTCACTATGAACACCGGCCGCAGCACCACCACTATGCGGGATTTGCTCCATAAAATCCCCGCCAACGCGCCGTTTCTGCTGTACAACGGCTCTGCCGCCTGGGAAAACGGACAGCTTACAGACTTGCAGGTCATCGACCTGCCCCTGTGGGAGACTCTGGAAACGGTCAGAAAGGAATTTCCCGAGATGAATTTGGAAATTCAGGGCGTGGACAACCACTATCTTCTTGACCCCACCCCGGAATTTACCCAGCTGTACGCAAAAATGAAATGGAGCTGGGCGCCGGCGATCCCCGGCGAAAGCTACGGTCCGTTTATCAAATTCGCCGCCTACGGTCCTGTGCGGAATGTGGCGCTGTCCGATATGTTCACCTGCACAGCAGAGGACGACGCCCGGTTTAACGCATTGTTTGCCTTTATCCGGGAACGCTGGGGGGACAAGGTGGAGGTTTTCCGGGCAGCCCCCCGGATCATTGATGTCCACGCCAAGGGCGTCAGCAAGGGCGCGGCTGCGCTGCGGCTGAAAGAAAAGCTGGGCCGGAAAATTCTGGTCTGCGTAGGCGACGCGGAGAACGATTATACCATGATGGACGCGGCAGACTACGCCTTTTGTCCTGCCGACGGGGTAATTGCAGACCAATATGAAACCGTGTGCAAGTGCGGCGACGGCGCGGTTGCAGATGTGATTTACAAAAAAATTCCCCAGATTCTTGGGATTCAGCCTTGACAGAATCCGTTTCCTGTGCTAATATCGTATAGCTGATTCGCCCGGAACAGGTGGATTCGCGGGTGTAGTTCAATGGTAGAACACCAGCCTTCCAAGCTGGATACGCGGGTCCGATTCCCGTCACCCGCTCCATTAGAAATGCGCCAGTAGCTCAGTTGGATAGAGCAACTGCCTTCTAAGCAGTAGGTCGGGGGTTCGAGTCCCTCCTGGCGTGCCATCAACACTGGGAGAACCCAAAAGATTGAACATCTTGCAAACTTGTAGGATGTATCTTAGGGACTCGAACCATATAAATCACAACAGTCCGGTGGACTGTTGGTCGCGACGGCTGGACGGAGCGACACCTTGATTGATGAGTCCCTCCTGGCGTGCCAGGCCT
>JAZRBN010000080.1:0-39639 GCA_045635105.1 Faecousia sp.
TCAAGCTTTGGATGATTACATCTATTATTACAACAACGAGAGAATATCTCTAAAATTAAAAGGAATGAGTCCGGTACAATACCGAACTCATTCACAAGCAAGTTAATATAAAAATTTGTCTAAACTTTGGGGTTCACTTCAAACTCTCAAAGCTCTTTTTTGCGTAATTTCTGAACGATTACCAGCGGTCCGTACATCACCAGCAGGATACCGGCAATAATTACCGGGAAGCCAAATAAGTGATTGCCCCAAAGGGTCTCAAAGATGTACAAAGGATTTCCCGGGTCAGCGGATATCAAGAACATAAAGTTGGTGTCCAGTAACAGGTTTACAACGTAAATGGGAATTGCCATTACCAGCAGAAGGCCAAGGGATTTCGGCAAATATTTTACATCCGGCTTTAAGTCCCCACCAACAGTCAGCACAATCGGGTACAACGCCAGCAAAATATGAACAGTGAAGCTATGCAGGTGCATACCGCTGGTAACAGGGAGACTGGTCCATGTGGGGAACAGCAGAGCCGCCAGCGCACCGGGGATACAAACAGTATATAGAAAATTGTCCAGCACACGGGATGGCTTATAGGCGTGGATTGCAATCATAAAAATGTTGATACTGCAAAGATGCAGAGGCAGATAACTTACACTGTAATTGCCACCAAAGAAGAGAATGGCCATTTTGAACAGCTCATCAGCAATCAGCAGCCACGCAACTACTATTTTCCAGCGATTTTTTCCTGCATCTGTTGTTATGCGATAAAAGATGCTGGAAAGGATTACCGTAAGCAGAAATATACCAAGCCACAAAATATGCAGTCCGCCAAAATGGGAAAAGCCCAGGCCTTCCGCAATTGTTTCTGTGGTTTCCAAAAAATATCCCATAGGAAAACCTCTCTATCTATTTCTAAAATTTATATCATTATATGTCAATTTATTGCCAATTGCAATCCTAATATTGACACATTTCCTGTTTTCGACTATCATTGAAGCAGCTAAGAAAGGAGAAAGAATTATGGAAATTACGGTTGGTATGAAGGGCGCTGCTGCCACATATGTAGAACGGGAAGATACCGCTTTGGAGGTGGGTTCCGGGTCATTACTGGTATATGCAACACCCTGTATGGTAGCGCTAATGGAGGGCGCAGCCTGCGATGCAATCGCAGAAGCGCTGCCCGAGGAAAAATCCTCCGTGGGCATCGAGCTGAACATTTCTCACCTGTCCGCAACCCCGGTTGGTTTGGAGGTTCGCGCAGAGGCTGAGGTTACCGCAGTTGAGGGCAGCATCATCACATTCAATGTAACCGCCTTTGATGAATCCGGAAAAATAGGTGAGGGTACTCACAAACGCGCAATTATTTCTACACAACGTTTTCTTGACAAAGCATACAGCAAGGTATAAGAAAAAGCCGTACTTTCGTACGGCTTTTATTTTATATTTCCTGTCTGCCTTCCAATGCGCGTGAAAGCGTAACCTCATCGGCATATTCCAACTGGCTGCCAACCGGCACGCCATAGGCCAGGCGGGTAACCTTTACCTCCATAGGCCGCAAAAGACGGGAGATGTACATTGCAGTGGCCTCGCCCTCCGTATCCGGATTGGTGGCCATAATCACTTCCCGCACCTGACCCTCTGCAACACGATGCAGCAGCTCCTTAATGCGGATATCATCCTGTGTTATGTGATTTAAGGGAGAAATCACGCCGTGAAGCACGTGGTACACGCCGTTAAATTCACGGCTGCGCTCCATAGCAATCACATCCTTCGGTTCTGCCACAACACATACAATTCCCTGATCCCGGGCGCTGTCATCGCAAATGGGGCAGATTTCCCGATCTGTGAGATTCTGACACACAGGACAGGTATGGACGGTACGCTTTGCATCCGTAATGGCATCGGCAAAGGCCTGCGCCTCGCTTTCCGGCAGACCCAGCACATAAAATGCCAGTCTCTGCGCGGTCTTGCCGCCGATACCGGGAAGCCGTGCAAAATGGTCAGCTAACTCCTGTAATGCCGCAGGAAAGTACTGCATAGTGCCTCCTTAGAACAGGCCGCCCAGATTCAGGCCACCGGTGAGCTTGGACATATTGTTGGCAGAATCCACATCCGCAGCGCGCATAGCTTCATTCACTGCTGCAATCACCATATCCTGCAACATTTCCACATCGTCAGGGTCCACTGCCTCCGGATTGATTTCCAGGGAGAGCAGCTCGTGCTTACCGTTGACGGAGGCCTTTACCATACCGCCGCCGGCGGCTGCGGTGTAGGTCTTGTTCTCCATCTCCTCCTGCATTTGCAGCATCTGCTGCTGCATTTTCTGCGCCTGCTTGATCATCGCAGCCTGATTCATACCACCGGGCATACCCCGGAATCCACCTTTTGCCATTTTAATTGCTCCTTATTATCCTTTAATATTAACGATATCTGAATGGGCTCTGCCGAATTGCAGCAACTGCTCCATCTGTTCACTCTTCCCTGCGGATTTATCCCGTACCTCTGCTCTGAGGGGTCTACCCAGTTTTGCAGATGCTTTTCTTGCCAGCATTTCCAAAATATCGGGCTTATTGACTACACTTTTCGTAAAGTCATTCTCACACAATAGAATTACGGCATCACCGCTGACAACGCCTTTCAGCGGTCCGTTGGGCGCAAAGAAACCGGACACCGGCGGCCGCAGCTCTTTACGCATCTGCATGCAAATTTCTGTCCAAAAACCGGACGGAGTTTCGTCGGCAGATTGCTCTGCTACCACAGGCTGGGGGTTCTTAGGCGTATCCGCTACAACAGGCGGTTTTTCTTCTTTTTGCACCTTAACCGCAGGCTTTTGCGTTACTGTAATGCTTCCGCTTTTGATTTGCTCCTCCAAGCGGGTCAGCCGGGAGTTCAAACTTTCCGCATCCAGTTGCAGCTCCGGCTGGCAGAGATTGACAATGCAAAGCTCCGCATCCACACGGCGGCTTGCGCTCCGAACGAAGCCGGCAGTTGTCTTTTGAATCAAATCCAGCATCCGCACCAGCTCTGCCCCGGTAAAACGGGTTGCCAGGTCTTTAACCTCAATATCCGTTGCAAGACCGGAGAGCATACCGATGCCCTCACGGGGCGCAGATTGCATAATCAGCAAATCCCGGGTAAGGCAGGACAGCTCATCCAACAGTGCGCCCATATCCTTACCGTCTGCATAAAATCGGTTCAGTAGCGACAGCGCTGCGGCAGTATCGTGATCGGCAATGCAGCGCATCAGCTTGCCACATTCCTGAATACCGGCAATGCCCAAACAGGCGTACGCCTTTTCCGCAGTCAGCTCTCCCAAACAGGCAGATGCGCACTGATCCAACAAACTCAAACCGTCCCGCATACCGCCGTCAGCAAGCCGGGCAAGGACCCTTGCCGCGGTATCGTCCAGATCAATCTTCTCCTGATACGCCACATATTGCAGCCGGGAGGCAATATCCTCCTGGCTGATCCGTCGGAAAGAAAACCGCTGGCAGCGGGAGAGAATAGTGGCCGGAACCTTATGCAATTCCGTAGTCGCCAAAATAAACAGCAGATGCTCCGGCGGTTCTTCAATAATTTTCAGCAGCGCATTGAATGCGGAAATGGACAGCATATGCACTTCATCAATGATGTACACACGCATTTTTACCTGAGATGGGGTGTAGATGGCATCGTCCCGCAAATCCCGGACATTATCCACACCGTTGTTGGAGGCGGCATCAATTTCCAGCACATCCATACAAGAACCGGAATCAATAGCCAGGCAGGACTTGCAGCAATTGCAGGGGTTTCCGTCCTGGGGATTCTCACAGTTGACTGCCTTTGCCAGAATTTTTGCGCTGCTGGTTTTACCCGTTCCCCGGGAGCCGGTGAACAGGTAGGCGTGGCTCAGACGACCGCTTTGCAGCTGGGTTTTCAGGGTTTGGGTAACCGCCAGCTGTCCAACCACATCGTCAAAGGTCTGAGGTCTATATTTTCGATACAGCGCCTGATACATAACAATCCTCCAATAGTAAAAGCCGGCTCATAACAAGATCGCACACCCACATTTGAACCTGCTCAATGCCCGGCCACCATGCAGCCAGCTCAGAAACGGCTACCCCGCGGCACACAGAACGTTCCGCTTAATGCTGCTTGGTTCCCCACCTGACATGGTTCACGGGATCCTGTTGCGCAGGACCGTTTCGTCAACGCCGCTTACATGGCCCGGACGGCACTGGGACAAGCCCGGGTGTGGGAATTCATCCCTGCTGTAGCGGATTGCAGGTATAGGGCACCGCTATCTCCCCGACTAGTGCGACCTTGTTATAAGCCGGCTCTGCCATAACAAGGGTATTTGATTCGTTAATTCAGCTTGGATTCAATAAAGTCAGCAAGCTCCTGGAAGGTGGAAATCTTCTGATCTTCCATTTCCAGTTCTACGCCCAGCTCATTTTCCAAGTCCATAATCATCTCAACAATATCCAGAGAATCAATGCCCAGGCTTTCAAAGGTGCTGGCAGGATTGATGTCGTCCGGATTCAGATCCAGTTGCTTTACTGCATAAGAAACGAGTTTTTCGTACATTTCTCTCTACCTCCATAAAGGTTTCTTTATACCAGAATATTTTATTATATGCTGGGTTATTTGTCAATCACAGTTTTCACAGACTTACCGGCAACAAAACCCGTGGACCAGGCGATTTGCAGGTTAAAGCCGCCGGTATAGGCATCGCAGTCAATAATTTCACCGGCAAAGTAAAGGCCGGAAACCTTCTTTGATTCCATTGTCTTAGGGTCAATTTCTGAGACCCTGATACCACCGGAAGTGATAATGGCCTCTGCAACGGGACGCTTACCAATTATCTCCAAAGGGAAGGCTTTTAGGAGATTCACAAGGCCTCTTCTCTGCTGCTTGGTAAGGGAATTGGCTTGCAGGTCAGCAGGAATCGACAGGACTTCCAGCACCACTGGAATCATCGACCGGGGAAGCAAGTCCGTCAGCGCGTTTTCCATTGTGCGGTTCTTATACACATCCAAATCCCGTAGAATCCGATCATTGAGCTTATTCTCGTCCAGCGCAGGCTTTATATCCAGTAACAGCTTACAGCCTTCCCCTTTCAAATGGGCGCTGCTGGACAGCACTGTCGGACCGGATACGCCAAAGTGCGTAAACAGCAGCTCGCCAAAGTCCTTATAAAGGATCTTCCCCTTGGCATCCACCAGCTTTACCTCCACATTCCGCAGACTCAGCCCCTGCATTTTGGGGCAAATATCCCCGGCAATTTCCAACGGCACAAGGCTGCCCTCAGCCGGCACAACCGTATGACCCAACGCGGAAGCCATACGGTAACCGTCGCCGGTAGATCCGGTTGACGGATAAGAAACACCGCCGGTTGCCAAAATCACCTTAGGCGCAGGAATAACGCCACCAGGCACACGAACACCCAGGACCGCAGTGTTTTCTGTTACAATTTCCAGCACTCTGTCCGTCTGTACCTTAACCTTTAAGCGGCGAAGCTCTTTTGTCAGACATTCCAGCACGGATTTAGATTGATCGCTCACCGGAAACACCCGATTTCCCCGCTCTGTTTTCAATGGACAGCCGTGATTTTCAAAGAATGCCATAACCTGCGCAGGAGAAAAACTTTGCAGCGCGCTGTACAAAAACTTCCCGTTCCTGGGAACATTTTGCAGCACCTCACCGGCAGAGCAGTTGTTTGTTACATTACACCGACCCTTACCGGTAATCAGCAGCTTTTTTCCAAGCCTGTCATTGGCCTCCAACAGCAGCACCCGGCATCCGTAGCCGGCAGCTGTAATGGCTGCAAACATACCGGCAGGACCGCCGCCAATGACAATTACATCATAGTTCACTATGTAACCTCTCATCCTTTATTTTGTCAGCAGCTCCACTTCCCTGTCCGTCAGCTTTCGCCAGGCCCCAAGGGGAAGCTTTCCCAGCTGCAAACTCCCTTCTGCGATGCGAACCAGTCGCACAACGGAAAGATCTGCCAGATCGCACATTCTCCGCACCTGCCTGTTTTTGCCCTCGTGAATCACCACTTCCAGCCAGGCGCTGCCATCCGTTTCGGTGCGAATATATCGCACCGCTGGCTTTGCGATGGTGTAGCCGTCCAGGGTAACCGGCTGGCCCAATCTTTCCAGCTTTTCGGGGGTATACCCCTTTACCAGCACCCGGTAGGTTTTGCTGATTTCGCATCTGGGATGCATCAGCCGGTTTGCAAAATCACCGTCATTGGTTAATATCAGCAGGCCCTCAGAATCCATATCCAGCCGGCCTACCGGATACACTCTCTGTCCGCAATCAGTAACCAATTCAGCAACTGTACGCCGCCCCTTTTCGTCGGAAAGGGTGGTTACGTAGCCTCGTGGCTTGTGAAGCAGAATGTACGTGTGTTCACCGCCGGACGGGAGCGGTTTCCCGTCCAGCAGAATGGTATCTATATCCGGGTCAGCGCTTTCTCCAAGGAGGCAAACACGACCGTTGCAGGTAACACGACCGGAAGAAATCAGTTCTTCTGCCTTTCGTCTGGACGCGATGCCCCGGGACGCTATAATTTTCTGTACGCGCTGGATCATTGTTTTCCTCCTTTCAAAAGCTTTTCCCAAAGGGATGGTTTCTTTTCCTGTTCCATTTCTACCGTCTGCCCAAAAATCAGCGGGATTTTCCCCACCGGTTTTCCGCTCAGACAAACATAGGCAAAGCCCGCCTCCTGCCCCTGCACCACGGGCGCATAGACAAAATCCGGCTGGGCAAGGACAATTTCCGGCTGCTCCTCCGGTGAAAGCGCATAGGAAAAATCACTGGTTGCCAGCAGTTGTACCAGCGTTTGATCACCGGAGAGTACCTGCATTGCACCAAGACAGTCTCCTTCTCGCACCAGCTGTCGGACAGAATAATTGGCAAAGCCGTTTTCCATCAGCATACGGTGGTCCTGCCAGTCATTGCCGTCATTCATTGTAACGGCAATCAGTCTGCGTCCCTGCCGCAAGCAGCTGGAAACGAGTATTCTTCCGGCAGTCTTAGTAAAGCCTGTCTTAACCCCGTCAGCGCCCTCCAGCTGCCACAAAAGCTTATTGTGGTTGCGAAGGGTGCGGTTGCCCACAGTAACCGTTTTCGTAGAAACCGTTTGGGCAAAAATGGGATTTTCCATAGCATATGCCGCCAGAACCGCCATATCCCGGGCAGTAGAATAATGCCCCGGACTGTCAAGGCCGTTGGGATTGACAAAATGGGTATTGTTTAGTCCCAATCTGTGCGCCTTATCGTTCATCAGCTCGGCAAAGCCTTCCACCGTTCCACCGCAATAAATGGCCAGCGCCACCGCAGCGTCGTTACCGCTATGGAGCATCAGACCGTACAGCAGCTCCTGCACAGTCAGCACCTCGCCTGCTTTTAAATACATAGACGAGCCTTCGATGCCCACCGCTTCCGGAGGAATCCGCACCCGGTCCAGCACATTGGTCTGCTCGCATATAATAAGCGCTGTCATAATCTTGGTGGTGCTGGCAATCAGGCTCTGTTTATCTGCCTGTTTTTCATACAGCACCCGTCCGGTTTGGCCATCCAGCAATATTGCGCTTCTGGCTGAAATTGCCTTACAGGGAAAAACCAGGGCAGCAGCCAGAAATGCAGCTGCCACCCCGGCAATCAATCGTTTCATCTGTATCACCCGAGGGTATTGTCCCCCGAGAGAGGGTATTTATTCGCCTTTTTTCTCCATACGGGAATCAATAAAGCCGACAATTTTATCCAGCGTATCCGGTACCATTTCCACCAGACGGTCTGCGGTGGTGTTGGCAGGAACTGCCACAGGAAGCATCCGGACATTGCCATCTTTAATCACCAAGAAAGCAACAGGCGTTACTTTAATACCGGCGCCCACACCGCCGCCAAAGGGATTATCGCCATTGTGCGCGTTCTTGGACGCAAAATCCGAACCGCCACCGCCCAGTCCGATACTAATTTTGGAGATGGGCAGAATGGTAACATCGCCTGTGGTAACAGGCTCACCAACCACCGTATTTGCGCTGACCATTTCGCGAATTTTAGCAATGGTATTTTCCAGCATATTGGGAAGATTCTGGCTCATAATTGGGCACCGCCTTTTCGTAATTTTTTCAGTTTCATTAAGTGTTTTAATACTTTCAGTCCGTGTCGGGACAGTAAATGCAAGGTTCTGCCGAGTGTGATGGTAGCATCCAGTCTTGCAAAGATGCGGGTCTTGTCCGCGGTAAAGTCGCACGCTACCTCTAAATCCCGCTTCCTGATTACAAACAGCCGTTCCAGCTGGGGCATTAGATTTCCTAAGGCTGCCCACGCCCGTCCGTAATTGACGGCAAGATTGGCCGGATCATCCCCTGCAAGCACAATATTCAATATCAAATTATTTACCCGTATTTTCCGCCGGAACTCACCAAGGAATTCTATGATTGTACCAACAACGGGCTGAAAATCCCGGTAACTGCCGCCTTTTTTGGATTCACTTTTGGTCGAAGCGGAATGCTTGCGGACTTCCTTGGGGGACTCCTTTTTCTCCTTGGGTTTACCGGGATACACCCGGAATTTCACAGGGCCTATCAATATCCACACACCGGGATTTGACTCTCTGTAAATTGCGGAAAAGCCAATTGGCAACACCAGCAAACCGCCAAGGACTACCAAGGCTATCAGCCAGCCCATTACTGGACCTCCTCAATGGTCATTTGGTTGGGGTCAGGCTGTTCTGCGGGCAGCTCCGGCTCACCCAGGTTTACCTTTTCAATGGGAGGCAGTTCATCCAGAGAGCTTAGGCCGAAGGTGCGCAGGAAATTGGGGGTGGTCTTATATAGAATTGGTCTGCCGGGTACATTCAGCCGGCCGGCATCCTCAATCAGCTTTTTGTTGATCAGAGCGCCAATGGAATAAGAACTGTCAACACCCCGAAGCTGCTCCACCATCGCCTTGGTTGCCGGTTGATAGTAAGCGATAATGGTCAGCGCTTCCAACTGGGAGGCCGACAATTTGGGGGGCTTGCGGGTTTCCAGCGCCAAGGTGATATAATCCGCCATTTCACCGGAGGATACCATTTGGTAACCGTCCTCCAGGCGCAGAATCCGGATTCCCCGGCGGTTAAACGCAAATTCGTCGGCCAAGGCATTGGTGGCGGCAATAATCTCATTTTTATCAGTTTCCAGCACAGCTGCCAGTTGGGCGATCTCCACCCGCTCACCAGCGGCAAACAAGATGGCTTCAATGGCCCTCTGTAATTCAATTTGTTCCATTTTCGTCATCTCCTTGCCCAGTCATTGCAGATTCATCCAGCAATCGAATATTGGGGTTTTCGCCGGTAACATCGTCCTCTAACGACACGGAATTGGTCTTACACAATTCCAGTATAGCCAAAAATGTGGCAACAATTTCAGACCGGCTTCGGCTACCCTTAAATAAGCTTTTCAGCTTCTGCACGCCCCGCAGCACCAAATCCCGGATCAGCTCCCTAGCCTTTTTGGTAACCGGGTAGGGTTCTTTGCCCACGATGCCCTTGAAATTCACCGTAGGAGGCGGCAGACGACGCTGATTCCGCTCAGTGATTTCATCCAGCGCCCAAAGCATATCCAATGGATCGTGCTGATAGCGGTAGGTGGTGTCCCGGCGCAAAGGCTCCGGCGCTTTGGTAAAGATACTCCGGCCGATTTCATTTCTGGGTTCCAAAGCCGTAACCGCCATACGGATTTGATCCATCGCCTCGTGGCGCTGACGCTCAATCAGGGAACGGCGCAGCAAATCCAGTTCTGTTTCCGCCTCCACCGCCTCTGCCGTGGACAAAAGCATCTTGGTCTTAATTAGCATCAGATGGCTTGCCATTGTGATAAACTCGCTGGCAAGCTCAATATCCAGCCGCTTCATCTCTTCCAAATACGCCAGATACTGCTCCAAAATAGCCGTAATGGAAACGTCCTGAATCTCTATTTTATTTTTGCTCAACAATAAGAAAATCACGTCCAGAGGACCTTCAAAGTCCTCCATCAGCTCACTTCTGGTGTGGACGATACCCTCTAAACGGTACTTCGGTTCTCCCATAATCGCTCCTTGCGCATACTTTCACATAATATAGGCATTATTATACCAAATAAACCCCCATCCTGCAAGTATTTGTAAAAAAATTACACGGATTGCATTTTTTGTCGAACTGTGATAAGATAGAAAAAAACGATGGAGGGATGCACTATGGCAAATAAGCCGAGTCGCTATAAGGAAATGGAGCGCTATATGACCTACGCGCTGTGCGCAGATGCAGGAATCTTTCTGCTGTATCTGATCTGCGCAGTAAGCGGAATTGTATGGTTAAAGGTGATTCTTACCCTTGTATGCCTTGTATTATCCAGCGGAATCCTATGGCTTCTGTACACAACCAAGGAGCTTTACCGCCAGCGGAGCTTATGGATTACCACCGGCGCTTTGGCAATCATTGTGTGCTTGATTTTCTCTTTGATCCTCAAATTCCCCTCTCCCAACAAATACAAATCGACCGAAAAAGAAGCCGCATTTGCTATAACACAACAACTGTAAAGAAACGGTGGAGCATGCTCCACCGTTTTTCTTATCTGTAAAAGCTGTTGCCGCCGATAAACTCCCGCACCAAGCTGGTGGGTGGGATTTCATCGTCAACATCGGATGCCTGCACATAATTGAGAATTTTAACCATTCCGCGGACAGCCTCATAGCAGCTCTCCTCCGGCTCCACAGCCGTCAAAAGCGGATAGATGTGGTTTTTCAGCACCGCCAGCTCATAAAGTGTGGAGCTGTTAAAAATCACATCCGCATTCTCCTGGAACGGGAATATCCATTTTTCTTCTCCCCGGCGCACAGAATCCCACATAGAAAGGGTATGGACCACTGATGCGCCCCGGGTCTCATAGTCCCGCACCGTTCTGCGGAGCAGACGCAGATAGCTGGACGGAATCCGGTTATGGTCATCCAGATTCAGCGGCAGCAAAGCGCTTACATAGAGCTTAAATACCAGCTCCTTATCTAAGGCTTCCGGCAGCAGAACAGGATTCAGCGCATGAAGTCCCTCTACAATAATGACTGTATCCCTATGCAGCCGCAGCTTATGCCCCCGCCACTCCCGTTTGCCTGTAAGGAAGTTAAGGGCTGGCAGCTCTATTTCCTCTCCGGAAAGCAATTTCACCAAATGCTGACGGAACAAATCGGTATCAATGGTGTTAATATGCTCCAAATCCAATTTTCCGTCAGGACCGGGTTGGATGGTATCCCGATCCACATAGTAATCGTCAAGACTTATGAGAATCGGCTTTTTGCCGTGGACACGCAGCTGTGTAGCTAATCGGTTAGCAGAAGTCGTCTTGCCGGAAGAGCTGGGGCCTGCCAGCATCACAGCCTTTGCATCGCGACTGCAAACCATATCCGCCACCTGGGCATACTTCTTCTCGTGGAGCGCCTCGTTGACCCGAATCAGCTCCCGGATTCTGCCGGTATGTACCAGCCTGTTCAGATCCGCCACAGTTTCACATTCCATAAGCCGGCACCACCGGGCCGCCTCGTTGGTAACAGAACGGAAATGGGGCATATCCACATAAGGGGATACAGCATCCGGATTTTGATCGTCCGGATAGACAAACAGAAAGCCACCGTCTGTCGGAAGCAAATCCCACACCTGCAAATATCCGGTTGATGGCGCAAGCTCACCGTAATAATAATCAGAAAAATCTCCGTAAGCGTACTCGTCAAAGTAGTCTGCTGTGCGGTAGCGTAACAATTCTGCCTTGTCGGTCTTGCCAGCCGCCACATAACGACGAATGGCACCGGCAGTATCCACGCGGCGCCGAATCAAGGGAATGTCCTGCTTCACAAGAAAAAGCATTTCCTCTTTCAGTACCTTTAAATCAAAGGTATCGCAGCCGTTGAGCTGAATCATCAGCGCAGGACCCACCGTTGAACCCATCTTAGCGCTGAGTTGGGGGTAGCAACGTTCCAATGCCAGGAACAGTACAAACTGCGCCGTTCGGTTGTACACATCCTTTCCGGCAGGGTCGTTGTAATACAGCAGCTGCACCTCACCCTTGGAGGCTGCCATTGCCCGACGAATGGATGGACGGTCCGGACACAGCTCTGAGACCCGCAACGGCACGTAATTCAAGTTAAATACCTCACCGGCAATTTTTGCGGTAATCGGTCTTTGAGAAAGCTCCGGCCGGTCAAGACCCAACGCATTGATCAGTTCCAACAGCGTCTGTCCGGGCATTGCCACAATTTCCTGTCCGTCAATACGCAATTTCACAGAGGTAAGCCTCCCTTCATTTTTGCTCCTTATGGGGGCAACCCTGGCAGCTGCTGCAATCACCGCAGCAGCCCCGTTTCTTTTTTGAGAAAATAACATATATACAATATGCAGCAATCAAGAGCAATAAACCTATTTCCAAAACATTCACAGCAGCACCCCCACACGGTAGACCACAAATGCCACAAGCCACGCCACAACGCATTGCATTGCGACCACACCCAGTGTCTTCCAGCCGGAATTCAGCTCCCGACGGATGGCAGCTACTGCCGCCACGCAGGGGGTATACAGCAGACAGAATGCCAAAAAGCTGGCGGCAGACGCAGGAGTGAACAGACTATGCAGCGCCGCAGTAAGCTGCTCCGTACCCACACCCAGAATTACACCGAAGGTACTAACCACTGCCTCCTTTGCGGTAAAGCCGGACACCAACGCGGTAACCATTTTCCAATCGCCAAAACCAAGGGGCGCAAAAACCGGCGCCACCAATCTGCCAAGGCTTGCCAAAATACTCTCGGCGCTGTCGGATACCACATTAAACCGGGCATCAAAGGTCTGCAAGAACCATATCAGCACCGTAGCCACAAAAATCACAGAAAATGCTCTCTGCAAAAAGTCCTTTGCCTTTTCCCACATAAGCAGTCCCACACTTCTTAAAGACGGGAACCGATAGTTGGGCAGCTCCATTACAAAAGGCACAGGATTACCCCGGAATGCGGTCTTATTCAGCACAAGGGCTACAAGCACACCCACTACCATACCGCCAAAGTACAGTGCAATCATAACCGGCAGCTCATTTCCCGGGAAAAATGCGGCAGCGAACACGGAGTAAATGGGAATTTTTGCCGAGCAGCTCATATAGGGTGTCAAAAGAATGGTCATTTTTCTGTCCCGGTTGGATGAAAGCGTTCTGGTAGCCATAATACCGGGGACGGAGCATCCGAAGCCAATGAGCATAGGCACGAAGCTTCTGCCGGACAGACCGATTTTACGCAGCAGCTTATCCATCACAAAGGCCACCCGCGCCATATAGCCGGAATCCTCCAACATAGACAGGAAGAAAAACAGCACCACAATCACCGGCAGGAAGCTGACAACGCTGCCCACACCGGAGAAAATACCGTCAATAATCAGACTATGTACCACGGGGTTCATACCGTAAGCAGTGAGCAAATCGTCGGCAAGAAAGGTAAGTCCGTCAATGGCATATGCCAGCAGATCCGAAAGCCACGCGCCAAATACATTAAAGGTAAGGTAAAATACCAATCCCATAATGGCGACAAACAGAGGGATCGCCAAATACCGGTTGGTCAGCACCTTGTCAATTTGGATACTGCGGCTGTGCTCCTTGCTTTCCTGGGCCTTCACAACGCACTCACGGCACACATTTTCAATAAAGTTGTATCGCATATCCGCCAGCGCCGCGTTCCTGTCAAGACAGCGTTCCGCCTCCATTTCTATGACAGAATGTTCGATCAGCTCTGCCTCATTTTGGCTCAATTCCAGCAAATCAAAGAACTCCTGCTCACCCTCAATCAGCCGCATGGCGCAAAATCTGCGGGACAGATCACGCATACTTGCGTGATCCTCGATAATATGGCTCACCGCATGGATACACCGGTGCACAGGTCCGTCCGGACAGAAATCCAGCACCTTGGGAAGCTGTTTTTCCCGGGCGGTTTTCACCACAATGTCGCAAAGCTCCGAAACGCCCTGCTTTTTCACCGCGCTGATAGGAACCACAGGCACACCAAGCGCCTGCATCATTTTCTGCACATCTACGCTACCGCCGTTGCCGCGCAGCTCATCCATCATATTCAAGGCGATAACCGTGGGCACACGCAGAGAAAGCAGCTGCAAGGTAAGATACAAGTTCCGTTCAATATTGGTGGCATCCACAATATTGATAATTGCATCAGGTTTCTCTTTCAGAATAAAATCCCGGGTTACAATCTCCTCCTGAGAATAGGGACGAATAGAGTAAATACCCGGCAAGTCCACAACCTGATGCTCCGTATTGCGAATATTGCCGATTTTTCTGTCAATGGTAACGCCGGGGAAATTGCCCACGTGCTGATTTGCGCCGGTCAGCGCATTAAACAACGTGGTCTTACCGCTGTTTTGATTTCCCACCAAAGCAAAAATCATTCCGCCACCTCCCGCAGCGTAATCTGACGGGCATCCTCCCGCCGAATGGTCAGCTCATAACCACGCACACGAATCTGGATGGGATCGCCCATAGGGGCAACCTTTTGCAGCTGCACGCGTGTACCGGGAATCAGGCCCATATCCAAAAACCGCAGTCGCAAAGCACCCTCACCGCCCACGGCAGCAATCGTACCGCTCTGCCCGATTTTCAAGTCATCAATTGTCATACTATGTACACCTCAGTTATAAGTTAGCATCTGCTAATTGTTTATACTAGAATTATATCTGTTCCGGTATATTCTGTCAATAAAAATACTCACTTAAATCGGCGGATTTAAGTGAGTATTTCTTATTCACCAATACTGGTAATATCATAGGGTGTAGTCTGATAGACGAAGTAGTTCAGCCAGTTGGAAAACAGCAGATTGGCGTGGCCGCGCCAGCGGACAATCGGCGGCTTTGTATCGTCGTCGCCGGGGTAATAATTCTTTGGAACAGCGATTGGAAGTCCCCTGTTTTTATCCCGCAGGTATTCCGTCGCCAGCGTATCCGCATCATACTCTGAATGACCGGTAATAAAAATATGATGTCCGTTCTTATTCATCACCGCATACACACCGGCTTCCCTGGAAGAGGATAGAATTTTAAGCTGAGGCACTGCCTCGATGTCCTCCCGCAGCACGGTGGTATGGCGGGAATGGGGCACCCAGAAGGTATCATCGAAGCCACGCAGCAAAATAGAACGGGGATAATCCTTTGTGTGCTCAAATACACCAAATAGCTTTTCATCCAGCGGATGCTTGTTGATACCGTAGTGATAGTAAAGTCCCGCCTGCGCACCCCAGCAGATATGGAGTGTGCTATGCACGTGGGTCGTACTCCACTGCATAATCTCGCACAGCTCCGGCCAGTAATCCACATCCTCAAAGGCCAAATTCTCCACCGGCGCGCCGGTGATCACCATTCCGTCAAACTTCCGGTGCTTTAACTCATCAAAGGTCTTGTAGAAGGTGAGCAAATGCTCCTGGGCAGTATTCTTGGGTGTATGGGACTTGGTATGCATCAGCTCAACACGGACCTGTAAGGGCGTATTGCCCAGCAAGCGGCTGAGCTGTGTCTCTGTGGCGATCTTTGTAGGCATTAAATTCAGCACAACAATTTCCAGCGGACGGATATCCTGAGAAACTGCGCGATCTTCCGGCATTACAAAGATGTTCTCCTGTTGCAATATCCCGGCGGCAGGCAAATCATTGGGTATTTGAATCGGCACAGCAAGCCCCTCCCTTCTGTATTTTTCACTATTCTACAAGAAAACACCGTCTTTGTCAATGAAGGGAATCGGTTAAAACCGTTCCCGGATAGTAATGGGCAAGAATTTCATCGTAGGTACTTCCCTGCGCGGCCATAGCATCTGCGCCGTACTGGCTCATACCCACCCGGTGGCCAAACCCTTTGGTGGAAATATAAATAGCATCCCCGACCACCGTAACAGTAAAAGCCGTAGAACGCAACCCCAATTTCTGCCGAAACTCTGTACCCTTAAACAGGACACCGGCAACAGATATTGTTTGGATACCTCCACCGTCTGTATAGGTTGTCGCGCCGAACCAGGTATCCGCTCCGCCGGCAGGATGGATGCCCAAGCGGTCAGCAAATTCACTGGCAGTCAGACGCACTGTGTCGGTATAATGAACAGCCTTCTCCTCCCCGGGGCTGTCCACTGCCTGCAAGTATGGTATATCCGTCCCCCAGACCGCCAAAGCATCCTCTGTTCTGCCGCCGGAACAGGAAAAATAGGTGGCTTCTATCAGTTCGCCGTTATAGGTTAACACCTGATTGCAGGTATCTTTTACAGCTGCCAGCATTCTGTCCACAGTGCTTTGCAAGCCGCCACGGGTCAAATAATCCGTTACAGATACATAGGCCTGGCAGCAGGCAGAATCCGTACAAACCGCATTTTCAGCGTGCTTATCCCCTTTATTTCGCTTTAAGGCATAGGTTCTTGCCACCACCGCCTGCGCCCTTAATGTTGCATCCTCGAAATCCGCAGGGAGCTCTCCCAGCAAAACGCCGGTTATGTACAAATCCATATCCATTTTTTCAAGATTTCCATCACTGTGCAGAACAGAAACTGTTTGTTTGGTTTGATTGATTTCCTGCTCCTGGGTTGTAGGCTCAGTGGTTTGATCCAGCTGTCTGTCCGGTAAAAATTTCTCAATTACCGTAAATATCAGCGCCGGAAGCACAGCTCCCATAACCAGCGCCAACAGCCATTGTTTTACCTTCATATGTATCACCCCGGGACTATTCTACACCCCCTGCACGGTAAAAATCTGATGGATTGTGGGGTACGGCATTTGAAATTTGTTCCACTTGACACGCAACTAAGGCAGAAGTATAATTATACTGATAAAATATGAAATGGAGCGAATCATGAAAAAAGCTATTCGTGTACTCATTCCGCTGATACTGATACTGGCGATTGTGGTCTGCACCGGCTGGTATCTGTTCATATATGACCGGGAGTTCACCCGGGATATGCTGCTGCACACTGCCCGTTATTTCGAAGACGACGGCAAGCATAGTATTGCCACCTGGTTCTATAACAAGGCCTACAAGCAGTCGGGAAACAGCGATGCGGTTGCCATCGAGCTGGCAGAGCAATACAAGCTTTCAGGCAATTACACCAAGGCTGAGTATACCCTCTCCGGCGCTATTGCCGACGGCGGCGGCGCAGATGTGTATATTGCCCTTTGCAAAACCTATGTGGAGCAGGACAAGCTGCTGGACGCGGTGAATATGCTCAACTATATTACCAATGCGGATATCAAAGCAGAGCTGGATGCGCTCCGGCCCGCTGCCCCTACCTGTTCTCCGGATCCGGCTACCTCCGGCGCTTATTACACCCAGTACATTACCGTAACTGTTTCTGCCGGTGAAAACACGCTCTATGTGAACGCAAACGGCACGTTCCCCTCCATTTATACCGACCGCTATACCCAGGACATCACATTAACCGATGGCGAAAATATTATCTATGCCGTTGCCGTTGCTGACAACGGACTGGTCAGCCCCGCTGCAATTTTCGGTTTTACCGTTGGCGGCGTTATTGAAGAGGTTGCCTTTACCGATCCGGCCGTTGAGGCGGCGCTGCGGGAAGCTCTGAATGCAGATGATGAAACGGTTCTTTACACCAATGACCTTTGGAGCATCACCGAATTTACTGTCCCAAAACAGGCAAAAGATTTATCGGATCTGCGGCATCTGGCATTCCTTGAAAAGCTGACTCTGAACAAAACTGTTTCCGGTCAACTGACCAATATCTCCGGTCTTGCCAATTTGAAGGAGCTGTACATAACGGACACAAATGTTTCCGCTGAGGAACTGCCGCTCATCGGACACCTGCCCAGTCTGCAAAAGCTAACACTCAGTGGCTGCAGCCTTTCCACCACCGCCGGTTTGGAATTTGCCAAGGGTCTAACCTATCTGGATTTGAGCAACAACGCCATTCGCAACATCAATCCTTTGTCGTCCCTTGAAAAGCTGGAAGACATCAATCTCTCCCGCAACGCCCTGAAAGATTTGTCTGCGCTGGCTGAATTGCCTGCATTACGGACATTGGATGTATCTGGCAATAACATAGCCTCCCTCTCCCCCATCACAGCTGTTGCGGCGCTGGAACGGCTTGTTGCCGGAAACAATACCATCACGGAGCTTACCGGTATCAACAAGCTCACCAAGCTCACATATCTTGATTTGTCCAACAACACGATAATTGATGTTTCGGCTTTGATTGGCTGCACAGAGCTGACCACGCTGAACATTTCGGCAAATCAGCTGACGGATATCTCCCACCTTGCCGCCCTTAACAAGCTGGCAACCCTGAACTTCTCCAACAACAAAGTAACAGAGATTCCCCAGTGGAGCACAGATTGCGCCCTTGTTAACATCGACGGCTCCTATAATCTGATTGACACGCTGAAACCGTTGAGCGGTCTTAAAATGCTGAACAATGTATTTATGGACTACAACGAGGGCATTACTATGGTGAATGCCCTGGCAAGCTGCCCGGTGCTGATTCAGGTGAATGTCTACGGCACCGGAGTTACCGATGTGAGTAGCCTTACTGAGCAAAGCATCGTGGTCAATTACGACCCCACAAAATAAGGAAAACGGCATAGCCAAGTGGCTATGCCGTTTCATTTTCATCCTCTTGCTCAATTTCCAGCAACAGCTTTTTGTCCTGCTTGCTGGTCAAATCTAACTTTTCATACATATCGGGGCGACGCTCCCGGGTACGGCGAATGGACTGTTTTCTGCGCCACTGTGCAACCTTCTGATGGTTACCGGACAGCAGAATCTCCGGCACTTCCCTGCCGTGCCAAACCGCAGGGCGGCTGTACTGGGGATATTCCAGCATACCGCTGTAATGGCTCTCATCCTCAAAGCACTCCGGATCCGCCAGGACACCCGGTACCATACGGCAAATCGCATCGGTCATTGCCATTGCGGCAATTTCACCACCGGTAAGCACAAAATCGCCCAACGACAGCTCCTCGTCCACACACTCATCAATAAAGCGCTGGTCAACCCCCTCATAATGACCGCAGACAAAGATGATATTATCCAGCTTACTCAGCCGGATAGCGTCCTGCTGGGTAAAGGTCTTTCCGCAGGGAGACAGATAAATGGTATGCACCGGTCCGCCGGCTTTATCGCATACAGCCTCCCAGCAACGGTACAAAGGGTCAGCCTGCATCACAGCGCCACGTCCGCCGCCGTAAGGGTAATCGTCCACCTGCATTTGCTTATTAGCGGTGTAATCCCGAATCTGATGGGTATCAATGGTTATAAACCCACGCTCCTGTGCACGCCCCAGGATACTTTCCGACAGCACATCACCCAGAGTCTCAGGAAACAGGGTCAGAATATCAATTCTCATCGCTGCCCATCCCCTCAATGAGTTTTACGTGCATTTCATTCTTTTCAATATCCGTAGACAGTATAAATTCCTTAACCGCAGGAATCATATACTGATTTTTCCCAATCACATACACAGAATTTCCGGGATAATCCAGCACTTCCGTGATTTTTCCGATGTTTTCGCCATTGCAGAACACATCAACGCCAACAAGCTCTGCGGCAAAAATCACTTCATCATCCACATCCTCACGGTAAAGCTGAAGGGTCTTCCCCCGCATTTTCTGGGCATCCTCCATCGTATCAATTCCGCTAAGCTTTACAAGATTGCAGGTCTTCTGCACCCGGCAGGTTTCAATTTTATATTCTTTTCCGTCAATGCGGCAACGTTCAAATTCACATAGCATATCCGGGGAATCCAGCCACGGCAGCACTTTCACTTCGCCGCGGATACCGTGTGTGGTAACAATTTCCCCTGCATCAATATAGGTCAGCTTCATCTCTTCCTCCAAAAAAACGGAAAATGCGTGGCGCCAAGCGTCCACGCATAACCCGTTAATCCACGATTTCCACCGTAACTTTTTCGCCGGTGCGCTGGGCAACGGTTTTCACAATGGTACGAATTTCTTTGGCAATCCGTCCCTGGCGGCCGATTACCTTACCCATATCGCCGGGGGCGACACGGAGTTCAAGCACCTTGCCTTCCTCGTCAGAAACTTCCGTTACTGTAACTGCCTCGGGCTCGTCCACCAGATTCTTTGCCATATACAGCAAAAGTTCTTTCATTGGGCTACTCCTTAAAGGAAATTACAGTACACCGGCGTTCTTCAACAGGCCACGTACAGTATCGGTGGGCTGTGCGCCATTCTTAATCCAAGCCTGTACCTTTTCTGCGTCCACAGTGATGGTTGCAGGATTAGTCAGAGGATTGTAGGTACCGATCTCTTCCATGCAGCGGCCATCACGGGGAGACCGAGCATCAGCAACAACGATACGGTAGAAAGGAGGCTTGTTTGCGCCCATTCTTCTAAGTCTGATTTTAACGATGGGATTTCACCTCCAATAATTTTTTGAAAAATCTATATCGCAAAGCTATTTGCTTTCAGCGAAAACGTAATCAGAAGCCGGGGAATCCGCCAAAACCGCCGAATCGACCCATACGCTTCATTTTCTTGCCGGCGCCGGGGCCGGTAAACTGCTTCATCATGGACTTCATCTGATCGAAGGATTTCAGCAGCCGGTTTACATCCTCCACCTTCACGCCAGCGCCACCGGCAATCCGCTTCTTGCGGCTGGCGCCGATGATACCGGGATTTTCCCGTTCCTTGGGGGTCATAGACAGAATGATTGCCTCGGTACGACCCATTGCCCTCTCGTCCAGCTGAATATTTTTAAGTCCTGCGCCGCCGGGCATCTGAGAGAGAATATCCTGCATAGAGCCCATGGATTTCAGCTGCACCATCTGATCATAGAAATCCTGCAAGGTAAATTTATTGGATTTCAGCCGCTGCTCCATCTCCTCTGCCTTCTTGGCATCAAAGGCCTGTTCAGCCTTTTCAATCAGAGAGAGAACATCGCCCATTCCCAAAATCCGGGACGCCATACGGTCCGGATGGAAGGCTTCAATGTCTTCCAGCTTTTCGCCCATACCGGCAAATTTAATGGGTTTCCCGGTAATGGCTCGCACCGACAGCGCCGCGCCACCACGGGCATCACCGTCCAGCTTGGAGAGCATCACCGAGTCAATATCCAGCCATTCATTGAAGCTCTGAGCGGCATTCACCGCATCCTGACCGGTCATAGCATCCACCACCAGCATAATTTCGCTGGGATTTACGGTGGACTTAATATTTTTCAGCTCCTCCATAAGGGTTTCGTCCACATGGAGCCGTCCGGCAGTATCCAAAAAGACCATATCGTGGCCGTGCTGACGGGCATACAGAACCGCATCCTTAGCAATCTGCACCGGGTCGGTTTGTCCCTTTTCAAACACGGGAATTCCCAACTTCTCGCCGCAGACCTTCAACTGGGTAATGGCCGCGGGGCGGTAAATATCACAGGCAACCAGCAACGGATTTCTTCCCTGCCGTTTCATAAGACCTGCCAGCTTTGAGCCGTTGGTGGTCTTACCGGCACCCTGCAAGCCAACCAGCATCACAACTGTGGGGCCGTTGGGGCTGATGGTAATATGCTTTGCTTCACTGCCCATAAGGGCGGTCAGCTCTTCATTGACGATTTTTACGATCATCTGGGCGGGGCTGAGGGCTTCCAGCACATCTGCGCCCACGCACCGCTCTGTTACAGATTTTACAAAATCCTTAACTACCTTATAGCTCACATCCGCTTCCAAAAGCGCCATACGAATCTCACGCATGGCCTCTTTTACATCGGATTCCTTTAAGCGGCCTTTGCCTCTTAGCTTTTTGAAGGTAGCAGAGATTTTTTCAGTCAAGCCTTCAAATGCCATAGTTTACTCCTCAATGGAATGCGCCGCTGCTGCAATATGCGCTGCCGCATCCCGGACAGCAGGATCCGCGTGGCTTTCCAAAAGCGCAACCGATGCCAGGATCGTTTGCACAGCATCGCGACTTTGCAAATACCGGCGGACACAGCCTGTCTTTGCCTCCATTTTTTGCAAATGGGCTTCCGCGCGGATAATATTATCGTGTACACCCTGACGGCTGACCCCCAACTCCTGGGCAATTTCCGCCAGAGAAAGGTCTTGGTTATACCGCAGGTCCAGGCACATCCTCTGGCGCTCTGTGAGCATATCGCCGTAATAATCAAACAGCAACAGCATCTCAACAGACCCCATTGGCGCACCTCCTGTCAAACATTTTACCTTTACACCACGCAATCATACACCAAAGCGGTCAGCTTGTCAAGTATTTTTTCTTGTCAGCTTAAATTATTTTTCCTACATCATACCAACGGGACAGCTCTGCGGTTTTTAGAAAACCTAACCGCTGGTAAAGCCTTACCGCAGGAAAATTGGCCGATGCCACTTCCAGCATCACCCGTTCTCCTGTCAATACTCCGCACAAGGTCAGCAAAACCTCCTGCCCTGCTCCCGGAATAGCGGAAATCAAGGATTCTATGGTATCCCCTGCGGCAATTCCGATCCCCAAAAGCGTATCACCCCGGTGGACAAAATAACCGGCGCCGCGCTTTACCAGCGCCGCTATGTCAGTCCGGGTCATTGTTGCGCCATTGGGAACAGGCAACATTTTCTCATTATAAAGACTACGCCACAAAGAAGCAGTTTCTTCCGTCAGCGGAAACAGCGCAGCATCCGATTCCGGCAATCCCTCCCGGAGTCTTCCCATCTGCCATATGGCGGTGTGCAAGGGATATTGTTCCAAAATTTCGTGGCCCTTGGCATAAATCTTCATCGCACCGGCAGCGCGGCAAAATCCCACGCAATCCCGCAGCAGCGCCTCCGGCAAACGGCTATCCCGGAGCGTTATATATGCCGTTTCCTTATAAGGAATCTCTCGCAAGCCAATGCTTGCAACGCCGTTTTCCGTTGTAAATACGGGAATATCCTGCACACTATCACCTCATTTTTCCTATCATACCACATTGCCTGCGACGCGTAAAGGATAATTATGTTGGCAATTCTTTCAGTTTTGTTTCATTTTGCCTGTTAATTTATGTATATTGTTTTAATTTTGACGAATATCCCTTGATTTCTCAGATTTTATGTGTATAATAGGCACGGCATTACCAATGAAAGGAGTTGGACTTATGAAAAAAATTATCTGCAAAAAAGAGTACGATACTGAAAACGCTGTGCTGGTGAAGAAGTGTACATACGGCTACTTCGGTGATCCGGCAGGTTTTGAAGAGACTCTCTTCCAGACGCCCGACGGACTGTACTTTGTCTACGTCTGCGGCGGTGAGGCTTCTCCCTATCCCTGCGAGGATATTAAGCGACTGGGCAAGGCTAAGGCAGAGCAGTGGCTGGCTGAACACGAATAAGCATCTTGGGGACTGAAAAATCAGTCCCCTCTTTTCTTGACATATATGGTACAATAAAAGAAAATCGAAAGGGCGCAGTCATATGGATATTACCATACACCCCATCGCCACAATGCGCAGTGATTTTCCCACAAAATTCGGAATTCCCCGGCAAAGCGGATTGGTAGAGAGTCTGCATTCTACCATTGTCTTTGAACCCCAGTACCGCAATGCCGATGCATTGCGTGGGATTGAAGGATTCTCCCACCTGTGGATTATCTGGCAGTTTTCAGAATCGGTTACGAAAGAGTGGTCCCCTACCGTACGGCCTCCCCGTTTGGGCGGCAATACCCGTATGGGCGTATTTGCCACCCGTTCCCCCTTCCGTCCCAACTCCCTGGGACTGTCCTGCGTGAAGCTGGTAGGATTGGAGCAGACCAGAGATTGCGGCACAGTGCTTCACGTTTCCGGCGCGGACCTGATGGACGGAACGCCTATTGTAGACATTAAGCCGTACATTCCGTACAGCGATTCCCACCCGGATGCGCTGGGTGGATTCACAGCCACCGCAAGTAGCTATGTTTTAGCGGTTGATTTCCCGGAACAGCTCCTAAACAAGCTGCCGATTGATAAACGGGATGCCGCAATAGGCGTTTTGAGCCACGATCCCAGGCCTTCCTATCAGCAAAGCGCTGACAGGATTTACGGACTTTCCTTTGCCGGCTTTGATATACGGTTTACTGTAAACGAGAACACACTCTATGTAACAGAAGTGAATCCCCTATAAAAGGAGTTTATTATGAATATTTTAATCTGTAATGTGGGCAGCACATCGCTGAAATACCAGCTGTTTGATATGGATGCCGGAGAAAAAGTGCTGTGCGCCGGCGGCGCTGAGCGGGTCGGTACAGCAAAAAGTGAATTCTACCACCGCAACAACCTAACCGGCGATGCCATTCGCGTGGAAGCCCAGTTCCCTACCCATCGGGAAGCCATTTCCGCAATGCTGGAACAGATTCTGTGTGGGTGCTTAGATTCCCTGTCGGAAATCTCCTGCGTAGGCTTTAAGGTGGTGCACGCCAAGGGTGTAACCGGTGTGCAATACCTAACAGAAGAAGTACTCCGCGCTATGGCAGATTTCAACTCTGTTGCCCCTGCCCACAACCCGCCTTATATCGCGGCAATCCGACAATTTAAGAATCTGATGCCGGACACCCCTATGATTGGCTCCTTTGAAACCGCCTTCCACGCCCAAATGCCACCGGAGGCATATCTGTATCCCATTCCTGTGGAACTGAGCCGGCAGCACGCCATTCGCCGTTACGGCTTCCACGGCGCATCGCTGGAATATCTTTCCAGCTGGACCGCAGAAAAAATGGGCAGACAAGACTTGAAGCTGGTTTGCTGTCATTTAGGCGGCAGCGGCAGCCTGTGCGCTGTGAAAGACGGCATCAGCATTGACACCACTATGGGTATGGGTCTGCAATGCGGTGTACTGCAAAACAACCGCATCGGTGATATGGACCCCTACATCATCTTCCATTTGGTGGAGGAATGCGGTATGGAGCTGAGCGAAGTTAAAACGATGCTCCAAAGCAAAAGTGGCTTATACGGTATGTCCGGCGGGGTTTCCAATGACCTGCGGGATATTCAAGAGGCTGCTAAAAACGGCAATGAAGATTGCCAGAACGCTATCAAGGCATACGCCTACGGCATCAAAAAATACATTGGTGCTTACGCCGCTGCAATGGGCGGCGTGGATGCGGTGGTCTTTGGCGGCGGCATCGGCAGAAAGAGCAGCATCGTGCGGGAAATGAGTCTGGAAGGTCTGGAATTCTTAGGCATTGAGCTAAGCAAAGACAGAAATGCCGACCCCGACGGCGGAGACGACATTTCCGCAGACGGCAGCAAAGTCCGCATATTCGTAGTAGATACCAACGAGGAAATTGTAGTCGCCAGAAAAGCTAAGGCACTGCTGGAACAGTAAAAGCATAAAAATCCGGAAGACGGTTGTCTTCCGGATTTTTTATTAGCCCTTAAAATATTTGACCGCGGATTCAAACATACGGATATCGTAGTTACCGGGGACATTCTTATACAAGCTGTCGCCGATTCGCTCACTGTGGCCCATCTTGCCGAACACTCTTCCGTCGGGAGAGGTGATACCCTCAATGGCGAACAGAGAGCCGTTAGGATTAAACGCCGTATCCATAGTGGGATTGCCGTCCAAATCCACATACTGGGTAGCAATCTGACCGTTTGCAGCCAGCTGCATCGCCAGCTCCTCGGTGGCATAGAAACGACCCTCACCGTGAGAAATTGGCACATTCACAATGTCGCCCACATTCATAAGCCGCAGCCAAGGAGACCTGTTGGACGCAATGCGGGTGCGTACAATCTTGGACTGGTGGCGGGCAATGGTATTATAAGTCAAGGTGGGACAATTTTCATCGGTGTCCATAATCTTGCCGTAAGGCACCAGACCCAGCTTAATCAGCGCCTGGAAACCGTTACAGATACCGCACATCAGACCGTCCCGGTCATTGAGGAGCCTGTCCACCTGCTCCTTCACCGCAGGATTGCGGAAGAATGCAGTAATGAACTTTGCAGAGCCGTCCGGCTCGTCGCCGCCGGAGAAGCCGCCGGGAATGAAGATCATCTGGCTTTCTGCAATCTTCGCAGAAACGGACTCCACACTGCGGATAACATCGTCAGCAGTTAAATTGCGGATCACCACGATCTCCGCATCACCGCCGGCAGCCATTACTGCGCGGGCAGAATCGAACTCACAGTTGGTGCCGGGGAACACAGGAATCAGCACCTTGGGTTTTGCGCACAGCACCGCCGGCGCTTTGCTTTCAGCAGCAGCACTGCTGAATGTGGGGATTGCCTTGCTGTCAGCGGGGACAGAAGTGGGATATACATTCTCCAAAACGCCCTCGTGAATCGACAACAACTCGGCAATACTTGCGCTGTCATGATCCAGCACCACAGCTTCCTCTTCGGTGGTCTCACCGATTTTCAGCACGCCGGGCAGATCCACATCCTCACTAAGCTCTGCAACCAGGAAGCCGTAGAGATTCTTGTGCCACTCATCACCAACAGCCCCGCAGGACTTAAAGCCAATGCGGTTGCCAAAGGACATCTTCATCACCGCTTCGCCCAGGCCATATTCCACCGCCCAACCGGCTTTTACCTTACCGGCAAGGTGCAGCGCATGGAAACGCTCCCAAGCCTGCTTCTGTCCTTCGGCAGTTTCGTCGGTAGGACCAAAAAGATAAACAGGATTTCCGGCAGATTTGAACTCCGGTGTCAGCACCTGTTCCTTATCGATGGGTGCGATTGCAAAGGAAATCAGCGTGGGAGGCACATCCATATCCAGGAATGAACCGGACATAGAATCCTTACCGCCGATGGCTGCTGCCCCCAGCTCCAACTGGGCATCCAATGCGCCAAGCAGGGCCGCAAAGGGCTTACCCCACCGCTTGGGCTCGGTTCTCAGCTTTTCAAAGAACTCCTGCAAGGTCAGATATACCTTTTTGTAATCCGCGCCGGCTGCAACCAGCTTAGCAACAGAGGTGTAAATGGCTGCGCGAGCGCCGGTATAGGGATCAACGGACATCATATCCGGATCCAAACCCCAAGCCATCACGCTACCCTGCGAGGTCTGCTCACCGGGCAGAACAGGCAGAACAGCTGCCATTGCCTGTGCGGGAGAGGTCTGGGTTTTGCCGCCAAAGGGCATCAGCACAGAGCCGGCGCCGATAGTGCCGTCAAACCGCTCCACCAGACCTCTGCGTCCGGCAGTCTTCAAATCTGCTGCCATCTCCCGCAGAGAGCCGTACAAGGCGTTACTCAGCACGGACAGATCCTTTTCGTTGATTTCAACAGTGGTATGCTTGCTTGCGCCGTTGGTATCCAAAAATGCCCGGGAAAGGTTTGCAATGGTCTGACCCTTCCAAACCATCACCATTCTGGCCTCTTCCGTAACCACTGCTACACGGTATGCTTCCAAATTCTCCTTTTGTGCTGCTGAGATAAAGGCATCTGCGTCCTTGGCATCCACCACCACAGCCATACGCTCCTGGGACTCGGAAATGGCAATTTCCGTGCCGTCCAGGCCGTCATACTTCTTGCGGACAGCGTCCAAATCAATTTGCAAGCCGTCTGCCAACTCACCGATAGCAACAGATACACCGCCTGCGCCAAAGTCATTGCAGCGCTTAATGAGGCGGGTAACGGAGCTGTCCCGGAACAGACGCTGAATCTTGCGCTCCTCGGGGGCATTGCCCTTCTGCACTTCGGACGCCATAGTGGTCAAGGATTTCATATTATGGCTCTTGGAAGAGCCGGTTGCGCCGCCGATGCCGTCCCGTCCGGTACGGCCGCCCAGCAGAACAATCACATCTCCGGGTGCGGGGCGTTCCCGCCGCACATTATATGCAGGGGCAGCAGCCACCACAGCGCCGCATTCCAACCGCTTGGCGGCATAGCCATCGTGATAGATTTCCGCCACGTGTCCGGTGGCAAGACCAATCTGGTTGCCATAGGAAGAGTAACCGGCAGCGGCGGTCTGACACAGCTTACGCTGAGGCAGCTTGCCGGGAATGGTTTCATTCAAAGGCTTCCGGGGGTCAGCAGCGCCGGTAACGCGCATAGCCTGATGCACATAGGCTCTGCCGGACAGAGGATCCCGGATGCAGCCGCCGATACAGGTTGCTGCGCCGCCGAAGGGCTCAATTTCCGTGGGGTGGTTATGGGTTTCGTTCTTAAACATCAAAAGCCAATCCTGCTCTTCACCGTTGACCTTGGCGTTTACGTGAATGGAACAGGCGTTGATTTCCTCGCTCTCGTCCAGCTCCGGCAGCAAACCGCGCTTTTTCAGGGTTTTTGCGCCGATGGTAGCAATGTCCATCAAAGTCTGAGGCCGTTTGGCAGCCTTCTCTTCTCCGTACACCTCTACACGGGCAGCCAGATACCGCTCATAGGCAGCAGCAACAGCAGGATCGTCAATCTGCACATCGTCAATGATAGTGGAGAAGGTGGTGTGGCGGCAATGGTCAGACCAATAGGTATCCACCACGCGAATTTCGGTGATGGTGGGATCCCGCTTCTCATCCTCGCGGAAGTAGTTTTGCAGGAAGGTCAGATCGTCCAGGTCCATAGCAAGACCCAGCTTGTCCAACAGCTCAGACAGCCCCTTCTCGTCAAGAGAAATAAAACCGTCAACCGTTGCCACAGACTGGGGCATTGCATACTCCACAGTCAGGGTTTCCGGCTTGTTAAGGCTTGCCTCCCGGGACTCAACAGGGTTAATGACATACTTTTTAATGGCAGTCAGTTCCTCATCGCTAAGATTACCATAAAGACCGTAAATTTTGCGGGTCTGCACCAGGGGACGCTCGCCCTGGGAGATAATCTGAATACACTGGGCAGCAGAGTCTGCCCGCTGGTCATACTGGCCCGGTAGGTACTCTGTTGCGAAAACCGTTGCGCCATCCAAATTATACTCAGTAGTGGCAATATCCAGCTGGGGCTCGGAAAACACCGAATTGATGGCATAATCAAACAGCTCTTTGGTAATATTTTCCGCATCGTAGCAATTCAGCAGACGCACCTTCTCCAAGGACGAAATGCCCAACAGATTGCGGGCATCATTTAACAGCGCTCTTGCCTCATTGTCAAGACCCGGTTTTTTCTCTACATATACTCTATATACCACGTTAGTTCCTCCCGGCTTTCAGCGCCTTTGCGCCAATGTCGTTTCGGTAAAATGCGTTATCAAAATGAATGGTTTCCACCATAGCATAGGCCTTTTCGATGGCTTGCTCCAAAGATTCTGCCACAGCAGTTGCGCCCAATACACGACCGCCGTTGGTCAGCAGCTTTCCGTCCTTGGCGGCAGCACCGGCAATGTAAACATTGTTCCATATTGCTTCCGGAATCGTTATTTCAAAGCCTTTCTCATAGGCTGTGGGATAGCCCTTGGAGGCCATAATCACGCAGCAGGCATACTTACCGGCAAACTTCACTTCGGTCTCAGACAGGCATCCATTGGTGGTAGCCTGCATAATGGTGAGCAAATCGCTTTCCAGCAGCGGCAGGACAACCTGCGTTTCCGGATCGCCAAAACGGCAGTTATACTCGATCACCTTAGGACCGTTGGGGGTAAGCATCAGACCAAAATATAAACAGCCCTTAAAGGTGCGCCCCTCGGCATTCATTGCGTTAACCGTAGGCAGGAAGATTTTCTCCATACACTCCGCGGCAATTTCCTCGGTATAGTAGGGGTTGGGGGCAACCGTGCCCATGCCGCCGGTATTGAGACCCGTGTCATGATCCCCTGCCCGCTTGTGGTCCATAGAAGAAATCATCGGCACTACGGTCTTTCCGTCTGTAAAGGACAGCACGGACACCTCAGGACCGGTGAGGAATTCCTCAATGACGATTTGATCACCGCTGCTGCCAAAGACCTTATCGCTCATCATAGAGCGAACCGCATCCATTGCCTCCTGTCGGGTTTGGGCAATGATGACACCCTTGCCCAGCGCCAGGCCGTCTGCCTTGATAACCGTGGGAATGGGAGCGGTTTCCAGGTATGTAAGCGCAGCCGCCATATCAGTAAACACTTCATAAGCAGCGGTGGGAATCCCGTACTTCTTCATTAAGTTTTTGGAAAACACTTTGCTACCTTCAATAATTGCGGCATTGGCGCGAGGGCCGAAACAGGGAATTCCCTTCTCTTCCAGCGCATCCACGCAGCCCAGCACCAGCGGATCATCGGGAGCAACCACAGCATAATCAATGGCGTTTTCTGCCGCAAAGGCGGTGATTTTATCAATTTCCTTTGCGCCAATGGCAACACAAGTGGCATCCTTTGCGATACCGCCGTTTCCTGGCAGAGCAAAAATTTCAGTTACCAAGGGATTCTCCTTCAATTTCTTGATGATGGCATGCTCTCTGCCGCCACCACCAACCACTAAAATCTTCATTCCATATCCTCCATTAATGGTGGAACAGACGCATACCGGTAAATGCCATAACCATATCGTTCTTATCGCACTCGGCAATTACCAAATCATCCCGGATAGAACCGCCGGGCTCAGCAATATAGGAAACACCGGAGGCCTTGGCGCGCTTAATGCTGTCAGCAAAGGGGAAGAAAGCGTCAGAACCCAGCGCTACGCCGGTACGGGTGTCCAGATATGCACGCTTTTCTTCGGCAGTGAGAGGTTCAGGACGGGTAGTGAAGTAATTCTGCCAAATACCCTCGGCGCAGACATCCTCTTCGTTGCCGTTGATGTAGCCGTCAATCACATTGTCGCGACCGGGACGACCCAAATCGTCGCGGAAAGGCAGCGCCAAAGTCTTGGGATGCTGACGCAGGAACCAGGTATCAGCCTTGCCGCCTGCCAATCTGGTGCAGTGGACGCGGGACTGCTGACCGGGGCCAACACCGATTGCCTGTCCGTCATAGGCAAAGCACACAGAGTTGGACTGGGTGTATTTCAAGGTGATCAGAGAGATGATCAAGTCGATTTTAGCGGATTCCGGGAAGGTCTTATTTGCGGTAACGATGTTCTCCAACAGATGCTCACCGATTTTGAAATTATTGCGGCCCTGCTGGAAGGTGATGCCATAGACCTGCTTGGTCTCCTGCTCGGCAGGCACAAAATCAGGATCAATGGCGACTACATTATAGCTGCCATTGCGTTTGGTTTTCAGAATTGCCAGTGCCTCGTCGGTATAACCGGGGGCAATCACGCCATCGGAAACCTCACGGGCGATCAGAGATGCGGTCAGCGCATCACAAACGTCGGACAGAGCGACCCAGTCGCCAAAGGAGCACAGTCGGTCAGCTCCACGGGCGCGGACATAAGCACAAGCCAAGGGATTCTCGTCAAGGCCCTCGATATCCTCCACAAAACAAGCCTTTTTCAGCTCAATGGGGAGTACCTTGCCCACAGCCGCAGAAGTGGGAGAAACGTGCTTGAAGGAGGTAACTGCGCACATACCGGTGGCTTCTTTCAGCTCCTTGACCAGCTGCCAGGAGTTAAAGGCATCCAGAAAATTAATAAAACCAGGTCTGCCGTTGAGAATCTCAATGGGCAGTTCGCTGCCGTCGTGCATATAGATCTTAGCAGGCTTCTGATTGGGATTACAGCCATATTTCAGTTCAAACTCTTTCATTCTCTTTCTCCTTATTGATGTTTATTGAAAATCTTTTGGGTTCTCTCGCCTGTTTTCAGATCTGTATAACAAACATACAGAGAGATTTTATTGTCTTCATTCAAATTATTCCACAGCATATCAGCAAAGGCGTCCATATCGTTATCCATTGCCACCCGCTCCGGCTCGCCCTGGAAGGTGGGAATCACCGGGTTGCCGTCGCATACATAAGTGTGAATAAAATGACCGAGGCCGGGGATTGCGGGATATTCGTAGAAGAATCTTGCGCAGGCAGTTCCCTCTGCATCAGCAGATTTCAAAATAGACATTTTATAGCTGCCATCGCCAGCAAGCAAACCGGAAATACGGGGGGTCCAGTTAGGGCCGTCATCTTCAAACTGACGGGTACGAAGGGCCGCCTCCCAGCTCTCCCCTCTTGCCAGATACTGCCAAATGGTATCGGTTTGGTCGCCGTTGGTAACAATCAGACCGCTGCCTGCCTCACGGACAGGGTGATAAATAATCAGATGGGGGTCTTTCATCAAACTGGGATCATGGGCTTCTGTACGGATGCCGTCCGGCTCCAATGCAAAAATGCGATTACGACTGTTCACACTGCGACCCATAATAAAGTACGCAGCCACAGACCGGGTGCCATCGGGGGTAATACCCAGCACAATACCACGGCCGGGATAACGGTTGGTAGATAATTTCTGCTCCAAAGAGCCAACTTCATATACGTTCATAACCCTTTTCCTTTCTTATAGCAAGCTGCAAACCATCTCGACAGCAGCCGGTAGAATCTTCCACTCTGCCTGTTCCATAACCCGTTTCTGCAAAATTTCGGGGGTGTCTCCGGGGAGAATGTCCACTGCCTTTTGGAGGATGATCTCTCCCCCATCGGGAATCTCATTCACATAATGGACCGTAGCGCCGGTTACCTTCACGCCGTAAGACAGCGCCGCTTCGTGGACACGGAGTCCGTAGAAGCCCTCGCCGCAAAAGGCAGGAATCAGCGACGGATGGACATTGAGAATTCGCTTGGGATAGCAGGATGTAAAGTTCTCCGACAAAATGGACATAAAGCCTGCCAGCACAATGACATCAATGCTGTTTTCCGCAAGCAATGCCTTGATTCTCTCTTCAAATGCCAGCTGGCTGCCCAATTCCTTTTTCAGCACCACGGCAGTGGCAATGCCTGCCTTTGCCGCCCGTTCCAGGGCGTAAGCGCCGGCATTATTGGAAATCACAAGGCAGATTTCTCCACTTTGGATGATTCCGCTATGCTGGGCATCGATCAGCGCCTGCAAATTGGTGCCGCCGCCGGAGACCAGCACTGCAATCTTTTTCTTCATTCCGAACCTCACTGGATGGTAATCTTCTCGTCAGATTTTACGATCTTACCGATCACATAGGCGTCTTCTCCATTGGCAGCGAGAATTTCCAACGCCTTTTCAACATCGGCAGGCTTTACAACAATGCTCATACCCACACCCATATTATAGGTATTGAACATATCCCGTTCCGGAATATTACCGGTCTTTGCAATCAAATCAAAGATCGGCAGAACCTTCACAGCGCTTCTGTCAATGACGGCGCCCAGGCCGTCGGGAATGCTGCGGGGAATATTCTCGTAAAAACCACCGCCGGTGATGTGGGAAATACCCTTCACATCCACCTGCGCCAGCAGCGCCAGCACGGACTTGACATAAATGCGGGTAGGTACCAGCAGCGCCTCGGCAACACTCTTGCCGCCAAGCTCGTCCCGAGACACATACAGGTCGGGGTTGTTGTTATCAATATCAAACACCTTACGGCACAGAGAGAAGCCGTTGGAGTGAATGCCGGTGGAAGCCAGCGCGATTACCACATCGCCCTCTGCCATACGGGTGTTGTCGATAATCTTCTTCTTATCCACAATGCCCACAGCAAAGCCTGCCAGGTCATACTCATCCACAGGCATAAGTCCCGGATGCTCCGCAGTTTCGCCGCCGATCAGCGCAGCGCCGGACTGAACACAGCCCTCTGCCACACCACCCACGATGGTGGCGATCTTCTCGGGGTAATTCTTACCGCATGCGATATAATCCAGGAAGAACAACGGCTTTGCGCCGCAGCAGATAATATCGTTGACACACATAGCAACCGCGTCAATACCGATGGTATCGTGCTTATCCATCAGCATTGCCAGCTTCACCTTGGTACCGCAGCCGTCCGTGCCGGACACCAGGACAGGCTCCTCCATACCGGCAATATTCAGTCCAAAGCAGCCGCCAAAGCCGCCCACATCATCCAGGCAGCCCTCATTTTTGGTGCGCTTAATGTGCTTCTTCATCAGTTCAACAGCCTTATAACCGGCGGTGATGTCCACACCGGCAGCTGCATAGCTCTCAGAATAACTCTTTTCCATAAGTGAAACTCCTTATTATTTATCCTTTACCGTTCCAGCAGTAGGTGCAAATCTTGTCCCGGTCAATGCCAATGGCTTCCAGCAAACCGTCCAGAGACTGATATCCCAGAGAATCAAAACCCAGTTTCTCACAAATAGCCTTGGCAAGACACTGACCACGCTGGGTTGTAGACTCTGCATACTCCTGGATATACTTGTCTGCCTCTTCCCCTTCCAGCTCCCGAATGGTTTTCCGGGCAATCAGTTCCATAGCGGAATTGCTGCGGGAGAAGTTCAGATACTTACAGTTATAGAACACCGGCGGGCAGGCAGAGCGCATATGCACTTCCTTAGCGCCGCTTTCATACAGGAACTCAACGGTTTCCCGCAGCTGGGTACCACGAACAATAGAATCGTCCACCAGCAGCAGCTTCTTGCCCACAATCAGCTCCGGCACAGGAAGCTGCTTCATCTTAGCCACCTGCTGCCGTACCGCCTGATTAGAGGGTGTAAAAGAACGGGACCAGGTGGGGGTGTATTTCACAAAGGGGCGAGCAAAGGGCTTATGGCTTTGGTTGGCATAGCCGATGGCGTGGGGAACGCCGGTATCCGGCACGCCCGCCACATAATCCACATCCGGCATGGTACCCCGCTGGGCTTCATTGCGCGCCATAATCTCGCCGTTGCGGCAGCGCATAACCTCTACATTCTTGCCCTCATAATTGGAGTTGGGATAGCCGTAGTAGGTCCACAGGAAGGCGCAGATTTTCATATCGTTTCCTGCCGGTTGGAGGATTTCCATTCCGTCCGCAGTCAGCTTCACAATCTCACCGGGTCCAAGCTCATGATGGTCTTCATAGCCGAATTTGTGATAAACAAAGGACTCAAAGGACACACAGTAACCGTTTTCATCCTTGCCGATCAGCACAGGCAATCTGCCCAGCTTGTCCCGCGCCACCACAATGCTGTCTTCTTTCAGAATCAAAATAGTAACAGAGCCGTCCACAGACTCCTGGGCGTGGCGGATTCCCTCCACCAGAGAATCCTTCTGATTGATCAGCGCAGCTATCAGCTCCGCCTGATTCACTGCGCCCGAGGACATAGCCATAAACTGATGTCCGTGGTCAGAAAAATACTTGTCAATCAGCTCATTGGCATTGTTGATAATTCCCACAACAGAGATAGCGTACAGTCCCAAATGGGATCGCACCATCAGCGGCTGCGGGTCGGTATCGCTAATGCAGCCCATACCGCTGTTGCCTTGGAATTTATGTAAGTCCCCCTCAAACTTGGTACGAAAAGGGGTGTTTTCAATGCTGTGAATCTGCCGTTGGAAGCCCGTCTCCGGGTTATATACCACCATACCGCCCCGGCGGTTGCCCAGGTGAGAATGATAGTCCACACCGAAGAAAATATCCAATACACAGTCGCGATGAGAAATTGCGCCAAAAAAGCCTCCCACGATTATGTCCTCCTTATGGTTGCGAAAGATTGATTATGCAAAAAACAGCTTATTCAGGGTCATGGGATCCACATACTTGCCGTCCTTGTAAACACGCATATTGCCGGAGGCAATCTCGTCAATGAGCATCACGTTGCCCTCGGGATCGTAACCGAACTCGAACTTGATATCGTACAGATCCATACCCTTTTCTTTCAGGTCGTCAGCCACAATCTTGGTAATCTTCTGGGTCATATCCTTCAAATCGTCATACTGCTTGGCAGTCATAACGCCCAAATCCACCAGACCATCCTTGGTTACCAGAGGATCGCCCTTTTCATCGTTCTTAAAGGTGGTCTCCACATAGGCAGGCAGATCCTGACCCTCGGTGCAATAATCGGAGTAACGGCGGAAGAAGGAACCGACCGCCTTATACCGGCAAATGACTTCCAGGCCCTTACCGAACACCTTGGCAGGGAGAACCTCCATAGTGGTATCGTCCAGGTTGGCGCTGACATAGTGGGTACGGATACCGGCAGCGTTAATCTTCTCGAAGAAATAGATGGACATACGCAGGTTTACATCACCCACGCCTTCAATGGTCAAGCCCACAGCGTTTTCACCGGGATCAAACACACCGTCCTTGCCGGTGCAGTCATCCTTGAATTTCAGCAAACAGTTGCCGTTGGGCAGGGCGTAGACATTTTTGGTCTTTCCGGTGTAAATAAGCTTCTTTTCCATAATCGTTTCTCCTTTATATTCGTTAAAATAAATTACAGTTTCGCAGCGATATCCGCATCCTTTTGCAGCACCTTGGCTGCATCTGCGGCACGCTTTTCATCCAGCTTCTTTGCAAGGCCAGCATCTTCCACAGCGAGAATCTGGGCGCACAGCAATGCTGCATTGGCAGCGCCTCCCACGGCAACGGTGGCAACAGGAATTCCGGTAGGCATCTGCACCGTAGCCAGCAGCGCATCCAGGCCGTCCATCATACCGCCCTTACAGGGAATACCAATCACCGGCAGGGTAGTATTTGCAGCAATCACGCCTGCCAAATGTGCAGCCATACCGGCGGCGCAAATAATGGCGCCAAAGCCGTTTTTCCTGGCATTGACTGCAAAATCGTGGGCCTGAACCGGCGTTCTATGGGCGGAATAAATATGCACCTCATAGGGAATTTCCAGGCTTTTCAGCATATCCACTGCCTTCTGAACTACGGGCAGGTCGCTGTCGCTACCCATAACAATGCCTACTTTTTTCATCGGTTACCTCCATTATTTTTACTTTCAAACAAAACAGGGCGCACTTGACCCGTGATTCGTGTCAAATGCGCCCAGACGGTCGGCTTATCCCATTCTTTGTTCCCCAGTGGTGCTCCACTTTTCCGTCAGTCGCAAAGAAAGATTGCATTATACTACTAGTTTATCACGGCAGGGTTTTGGTGTCAAGAGAAGGTGTCTCATTCTCTGTTTTTGATACGAAAAAGCAGGAATTTTCCCTGCCAATTTGTGTAATTTGTGCTCCCTTTCAGCTGAGCTTTTTCTTGGACTCGCAGTAGATGCATCGGTAGATGCCGTGCTCTGCGTCCACCAGCTTAAACTTATGAGGCAGCTCCTGCTCGGTGGCAGAAATACAGCGGGGATTGTCGCACACTAAACGGCTGTCCTCAACGGATTTTATATGCTCCATCTGCTTGCCCTCTTCTGCCTCTTTCAGCAGCTTTAAGATCAGCGCCATACGCATATACTTTCCGTTCAGTGCCTGGCGGAAATAGGCTGCCCGGGGATCGCTGTCCAGCTTCACGCTGATTTCATTCACTCTGGGCAGGGGGTGCAGAATACGCATAGTAGCCTTGGCAGTGCGCATCTTCTCCTCCGTGAGAATGTAGCTGTCCTTTAAACGCTCATACTCATCAAAGCTATCAAAGCGCTCCCGCTGGATACGGGTCATATACAGCACATCCAGCTCCGGCATTACCTCCTCCAAAGAGGTGGTTTCCACATACTCCATATTGTACTTATCAAGCACTTCGTACTTTACATACTTGGGAAGGCTCAGCTCCTCAGGAGAAATCAGAATAATCTTGATGTTATCGTACCGACCCATAGCAGCGATCAAAGAATGGACGGTTCTGCCGTACTTTAAATCGCCGCACAAGCCGATGGTCAGATTGTTCAGTCTGCCGTTTTCCCGGTAGATGGTCAGAAGGTCTGCCAAGGTCTGGGTGGGGTGGCAATGTCCGCCGTCGCCGGCATTGATCACCGGCACAGAGGCATTGGTAGCAGCAACATAAGGTGCGCCCTCCTTGGGATGGCGAATTGCCATAATATCCGCATAGCAGGAAAGGATCTTGGCAGTGTCCGCCATACTTTCGCCCTTGCTGGCAGAAGAGGAGCTTGCCTCGCTGAATCCGATCACATTACCGCCCAGCTCATACATAGCTGCCTCAAAGCTCAGTCGGGTTCTTGTAGACGGCTCAAAGAATAATGTCGCCAGTTTCTTGCCCCGGCAGCAATCCGCATACTTGGCAGGGTTGGCGCTGATGTCGCAGGCGGTATCCAGCAGCTGCTGAATTTCTTCTACGGAAAAATCGGTAATATCAATTAAACTTCTCATCATTTCGCTCCATTCACAGCCAGATAGTTTTTGATTCGGGTAACATTTTCTTCGTTGGCAGGGTCTTCCTCCAAGTATTCGATGATGTCATAAACATCCACCACGGAGTATACCGGGAAGCCGAACTGCTCCTCAATCTCCTGCATTGCGCCCTTTTCGGTCTGACCCTTTTCCTTGCGGTCCACCATAATAAAGGTTGCAATCACCTTTGTGCCGTCCAGGTGCTTCAAGATTTCCATAGATTCCCGGATGGCAGTACCGGCGGTGATAACATCCTCAATAATAACAATCTCTTCGCCGGCCTGGGGCACATAACCGACAAAGGTGCCGCCCTCGCCGTGGTCTTTTACCTCCTTGCGGTTAAAGAAGAACGGCACGTTCAAGCCCTCGCGGCTCAATGCCACCGCAGCAGAAATAGACAGAGAGATACCCTTATAGGCAGGACCGTACAAAACCGCCTGCTTTTTGCCCAGCTTATCAAAATAAGCCTTGGCATAGAACTCACCCATCTTGGTGATCTGGTCGCCGGTTTTGATCATACCGGCATTGACGAAATAGGGAATTTTTCGGCCGGATTTGGCAGTAAAATCACCAAATTTCAGAACGCCGGCGCCTTCCAGAAATTGAATAAACTCTCTTTTGTAGGCTTCCATAACTCTATCTCCTTAATCACAGAATTCAGCGATGCAGCGCTCATAAGCAGCAACGGGGTCGGCAGCGGCTGTGATGGGTCGACCCACCACAATGTAATCCGAGCCGATTTCCTTTGCCTGGGCGGGGGTCATTACCCGCTTCTGGTCGCCCACATCCCCGTCGGCAAACCGCACGCCGGGAGTAACCGTCAGGAAGTTCTTACCGCAGAGGTTATGCACCTTACCCGCCTCCAAGGGAGAACAGACAATGCCGTCAAGTCCTGCTTCTTCTGCGCACTTGGCGTAGTGCATCACCACTTCGTCAATGGGCGCGTGGATCAGCAGGTCCTCTTCCATACTCTGCTGGTCGGTGGAGGTCAGCTGGGTAACCGCAATCAGCAGCGGCCGTGTGCCGTCCTCCCGGGTCAAGCCTTCCAGAGCCGCGCGCATCATATTCTTGGTGCCGGCAGCGTGAAGGTTGGTGATATCCACATCCAGATTCCGCAGTACAGACATGGCCTTTTTCACGGTATTGGGAATATCGTGGAGCTTCAAATCCAGAAAAATCTTATGACCACGGGCCTTGATTTCCTTTACGATGGCAGGACCTTCCGCATAGTAAAGCTCCATACCGATCTTCACAAAGGGCTTGCGACCGGTGAACTTGTCCAAAAATGCAAAGGTCTGCTCCGCGCTTGCAAAATCGCAAGCAACGATTACATCCTTACCCATTACTTTACACCTCCAATAATTTCTTGCAAAGTGTTGATTCCGTATTTATCCATAACCGAGGGGAGTTCCTCAATAATTTCACGACAAATATAGGGATTGACCAGGTTTGCAGCGCCTACCTCCACAGCAGTTGCACCGGCAAGCATCATTTCAATCACATCCTCAGCTGACGAAACACCGCCCATACCCACAACGGGGATTTTCACGGCATTTGCCACCTGATAGACCATACGAACCGCCACCGGGAAGATGGCAGGGCCGGAAAAGCCGCCCATCTTGTTGGCAATCACAGGTCTGCGGGTACGCAGGTCAATGCGCATACCCAGCATAGTGTTAATAAGGCTGATGCCGTCTG
>JAZRBN010000081.1:0-16369 GCA_045635105.1 Faecousia sp.
ATATTTGACCTTGGCGGCCATGGTGGTGGTTTTACCCGCACCGGCACCTGCTACCAACAAGCAGTGATCATCGTCAGTAATGACCGCACGGCGCTGCTCTTCGTCCAGTTTGATCACGGGATCAATGTCTTCCAGAATGCGATCAAAATACTCTTTTTCCTGCACCAGCACGCGATCCACATAGTTGGTATTGTGGGTGATCACATCGCTGCTGAGGGTATGCATTTTCGAAAGGAATGACTTCAGCGCATCGATATCCACCCGGAAGGTACGGGCATTGTTGCACACATACTGGAAAATCATCTTGTTGCAGAGAGTCGTATAATACTCCCTATACACTTGGTTCATGTGATCTTCTTCTCTGTGGGTAATGTAATGGGATGCACCAAAGAGTGTGCAGTAATCCTTATCGAAGGACAACAGAATGTTGCCTAAATTCGCATAATCCAGGTTGCTGTTATCTGCAGCGGGTGCAGGCTGTTCTGCCTTTTGACGATGGAAATATTGCGCAGGAAGGCCACAATGGGGACACCGATCTGCACGATCAGATATTTGTTTCTTACAATCCGGGCAAATAATCAAGGCCATTGCTGTCACTTCCTAGCTTTTTTCAACATTATACCACAAATAAAGCATCCTTTTCAACCAGCAAAAATAGCACCCCGGCTCTGTGAGTCAAGGTGCTATATGTAGATTATTCTGCTGAGTATTTTGCCTTATTGTAAAGTTCAGCAATTAAGTGTGCGCCGTATTGGAGGCCGTCGAGAAAGGCTTTATGTTCGTAGGCGGTGCAGAGTTGGCAGCAGAGATTCATACGGCATTATTATCTTCCAGAGGCAAGCCGCCCAGGAGGTTGTCCAGTTCCTTAAAGCCTTCGCGGATCTCCGGTGGATCGGATTCGTGGGATTCTGCGTAGGCTTGGTACAGTTGATCCAGCACAGTTTCACAGTCGGTATCCCCCAGGTCGATGGGATGCTTGTCCATGTAAGAGGCCAGCCGCTTAGCAATGTTATCCATAACACACCTCCTCCCGTACTGCTTGTCCGCCCATCAACATGGCGGTGTAGCAGATCTTGGTATGGTGGTTATAGTCGGAAGACAGAAGCTCACCCTGTGTCTTCCAGAGAGAGTTTCCTTGCGCATCAACCGTTCTTCATAATATGGGCAACCAGGCGGAGATTGCGTTCAATCAAAATGTTTCGCGCTTCCAAATCCCCTTGGGCGGACAAAAGCAAATAGTGGGCCTCCTCCTGTGCCGTCAGCGGCTTTGGGAAGCTGCCGGCAGACAGTTGTAAAGAGCACAACAGGCTGCTGAGTATCAGCCAAGCGGCGGCATACATGCAATCACCTCCGCTACTACCCTATTCGCCACTGCCCGTCCTTTTTCCTAACTTTGATACAATATTTGTAACGGGGACTGCCGCAGCAGCCCCCGTTAAGCATTTTACTTTTCTTCGTTTTCTTTTTCGTCAACGCTGACCTTCTTGATACTCAGACCTTCCAGCTTGCCTACATACATAGCAATCAGGCCCAGCACAATAGCAACAGAACCGATAATAATGACCCAGGGATAATACTCCTTATGCAGGAACACAGAAATCTTTTCGCCCAGCTCACCGCCCACAGCGATGGCAAACAGGAACGGCAGCAGAGGAAGCAAACCGCCAAAGAAAGAAACGGACATCAAAATACCGTACGCTTTATTCAGGATATTAAAAATCTTTTTACGCATAGTAAGTTCCTCCTTAACCAATCAAGCCCCACACAGGAAGCACTTCCAGCAAAATGAGAACGGACAGCAGATAATGCGCTATAATCCATATCATACAGTTGAGCAAGGTGGGCTTCAGCTCCGACTGGGCAATACCCATACCTGTGTAAACACAGGCGCAGTAGGGAGGTGTAACACCGTGCATCGCGCCGCAAATACAGGGCAGCATAGCAGCAACCAGCATAGGATTGCAGCCGGCAACAGCCATAATGGAAATGATGATGCCGCCAAAAATCTTAACCTGGGTAGAGCCGGGCAGCAGCATACCCATAATAGCGCACAGCAGCGGAATCAGGAAGCAAAGGGCAACTCTGCTCATATTCAGCTCGTTAAAGTAGACGCCGATTGCTTGCTCAACATTCAGGTCTTCCAGCACATTGCTGACAAAATAGGCAAACAGCACCAGTGCGGCAGTGGGAACCACCTTCAACATACCCTTGGTAATGTGGTCGCACATATTCTTTAAGGACATTTCCTTAATAGCGGTCTTACCGGAAAGATAAACGCCGCACACAACAATCAGAGAGGGAATAAACAGCAGCAGGCAGCTGTTCAGGCTGCTGGCGCCGGCGCCCAGTCTTGCGGTGAAGAAGGTATCAAACTCACTGGTGAGCAGGAAGGGAACGAAGACAATAATGGGCAGGAACACTGCCTTCCAGCCACGCTTGACGGATTCCTTCAAGCTGGGAATGTCTTCCTTCTTCATAGGCTCTACCTTGTAGTAACGGCACATCAAATACAAGGTAATAATTCTTTGCGCAACAAACCAAATAGCAATGCCCCACAGAAGCATCCAGTACTGAGGCATCGTGTAGGTATTGGGATACAAACCATCCAAAATTGCAAATGCAACACCGATCATACCGGCGGGCGGAATCATATTACCCATGGTGCTGGCATGGGCTTCCACGTTTGCAGCCAGGTGGGGCGGGAAGCCGGAACGGATCATAGCCGGAATGGTGAACACACCGGTAGTTGCCACGTTACCCGGGCCGGAGCCGGACAGAGAGCCCATATAGGAGCTGCCGATAATTGCAACAAAGCCTGCGCCGCCTCTAAGCCGTCCGAAAATGGAAAGAATAATGGCAATACAGTCGTCAATGACCGATGTTTTTGCCAACAGCGCAGCAGAAATAATAAAAGCAAAAATCACGTACAATGTAGATTCTTGCAGCGCATCCCAAATATAGATGCCAATGTTTGCCCAAGTACCGGTAACAGCTACGAGCACAAGGAACGCCAGCAGCATGCATTCATACAGAGGGCGCTTAAAGACTACAAAGCCGATAATTGCCACTACGAATACCACTGCCAAATAGAGAACTTCAATAGGCATAACAATTCCTCCCAGCATTTTCATATTCCAAATAGTGCATAAAGTTTATTGCCAACACGGAATATTATAGCAGTGTTTTCCGGAAAGTCAAGAGTCATTTTTCTTTTTTCTTGATTTTTTTTCGTTTTAGATGTATGCTATTGAAAAAACGATGTGGGGTGATATTTTGAACGCCAGACAACTGCAATATGCCATTGAATTGGCCAAAATGCGCAACTTTTCGCAGGTTTCTGAAAAACTGAACATTTCTCAACCCACTTTGAGCAAGCAAATTATCAGTCTGGAAAACAGTTTGGGTATCAAAATCTTTGACCGCAACACGGCATCGGTTACCTTAACCCCTGCGGGCGAGCATTTTATCCGCCAGGCGCAGGAGCTGCTATATCGCGAGGATCAGCTTTTACGCTCACTGGAACAGTTCAAAACCGGAGAAAAAGGCCGGCTGACCATTGGTATCTCGCCATTCAGAAACCTATGTATGATGCCGAAAATTATCGAACAATTCAAATCCAAATACCCCGGCGTCCAGATTGACCTCCACGAAGCTACCAGCGACCAGCTACGCAAAGAGGCAACCGAAGGAAAATATGATTTTGTAGTTGTGAATCTGCCGGTGGACGAAGCAGTACTGGATACGATCCCCTTAGAAGAGGAACATCTTGTCCTGGCTGTACCAAATTCTATGGCTGCCACACTCCCCCACGATCCTGGCGGTGCTCTTGGGGAAATTGATTTTTCCTTCTGTAAAGAGCTACCCTTCATTGTGGTTGCTCCCTCCCAGGAAATGCGACAGTATTTTGACAAGCTGTGCGCCAGCCACAATGTAACGCCAACTATTTCCATCGAAATTTCCGGCGGCGTTACGGCTGCCTGGTCTATGGCCCGGGCAGGCTTGGGTGCCACTTTGCTGCCCTTGCAATTTGTAGGTGATCAGAAATTTGACGAAAACTTAACCCTCTTCACCTTAAAGAACGCCTCCTATACCCGGCAGCCGGTTATCGCACTGCGACGGGGGCAGTACCTTTCCCCCTACGCACAATACGCCATTGACCTAATGACAAAGGCTTAAAGTAAAAAAACGGACTTCACATCATCTTTGAAGTCCGTTTTTTATTTCATTATAAAGGCTTAATATCCACAAGTAAATCGTGGCGCATAATGTCGTTGCCCTGGTCATCCATAATCTTAATAACAGAGGCAGCCTTATTATGCTTTTCCACCAATTCCTCAAAAGTATCCGCCTGAATGGTAATGCTGCAAACACGGTCGCTACTGGTTACAGCATTGGAAATTTGCGCGCCCTTCCACTTAAACTGCCAGTACTCCGCCAGAACACCCTCCTGTTTCAATTCCTCAAAGCCCTCCAAATGATCGAAGCAGCCGGGATAGGCATACAGGAACTCATTGGTGATATACTTGCTTTCAGACTTGATTTCCCCGACCGTTACCTTATTGCCTAAGGTCAAATCGATAACTGCGGTGATAGGATCGAAACCGGAGGCCTTTTTCAGCAGCAGATACTTAGCGCCGCCACCGGTACGGGCGCAAAATTCCAGCACAGATTCCCGTTTGTCATCGGTAAGCAGCTGCACCAGCATAGGCGTATTTTTCAGGCCGAAAGCATCGGCGATTTTTTGTCCGATCTGTCGAACCCGCTCCAAGGTTTCCGCCGAAACTGCGGCGGGGAATCTGGTGCGGAAGGCAAGAAACCGATCCTTATAATCCACCTTCTCCGTATTAGAAGCACTGATCAGGTATGCTTTTCCGTCTACAATCTGATAGTCCACCGTCAATTCGGCGCCTTCCACAAATTCTTCCACAATCACGATGCCGGAACGACTGATATTGGCAGCATCGGCAAAGAACTCCTGCAACTCCGCAAAATTCGTAGCCTTCCGAACGCCCTTGGAGCTATATGCATCCGCAGGCTTAACCACCAGAGGATACTCCATATCCGCAATTTTTTCAACATCCAGATTGTCCATAAAAATATGCTTGGAGGAAGGAATTCCGTGTTCTCTGAAAATTGCCTTCATATGGCTCTTATCCGATACATCACAAGCCGTTTCCACATCAATATAGCAAGGAAGACCCAGCTCCGCAGAGACCTTTGCCACCGTAATCAGCACCTGGTCAGCGCACACAGTAATCACAAAATCTACTTTTTCCTCTTCGGCAACCTTTTTTACAGCCTCTACATTCAACAGGTCCACCTTAACAAACTGATCAGCAAAGGGTCGCGCCACTGCATTTACATTATTGTCTGCCAAAATGGTATAATACCCTCTGTCTTTCAGCTGTTTCAGCAATTCAATCTGGGAACAGGCTCCTGCAAGAACCAATGCTTTCATAGTTTCACTCTACTCCTATTTTATCTGTTAGCGTACATCTTCTCGTAATAATCCTGGTATTCACCGGAGATGATGGTCTCCCACCAGCTGCGGTTATCCAAATACCACCGAATCGTCTTCTGAATGCCGTCGGCAAACTTGGTTTCCGGCAGCCAACCAAGCTCATTGTGAATCTTAGTGGGGTCGATGGCATAACGCATATCGTGTCCTTTCCGGTCTGTTACATAAGTAATCAGACTTTCGGGCTTATCCAGCGCTTTACAGATGATTTTTACGATATCGATGTTGCGCATCTCATTGTGGCCGCCGATATTATATACCTCGCCCACACGACCGTTATGAATGATCAGGTCGATAGCCTTACAGTGATCCTCCACGTACAGCCAGTCCCGCACATTCAAACCCTCGCCGTAAACAGGCAAAGGCTTATCGTTAAGGGCATTGGCAATCATCAAAGGAATCAGCTTCTCGGGGAAGTGATAGGGGCCATAGTTATTGGAACACCGGGAAATGGTTACCGGCAGTCCGTAGGTGCGGTGATACGCCAGCACCAGCAAATCCGCGCCTGCCTTGGAGGAGGAATAAGGAGAGCTGGTGTGAATAGGGGTCTCTTCGGTGAAAAACAAGTCCGGTCTGTCCAGAGGCAGATCACCGTACACCTCATCGGTAGACACCTGGTGATACCGGGTAATGCCGTACTTGCGACAGGCATCCATCAGCACCTGTGTACCCAGAATATTGGTCTGCAAGAAGACCTCGGGATTTTCAATAGAACGGTCCACGTGGCTTTCCGCGGCAAAGTTCACCACCATATCGGGGTGTTCCTCTTCAAAGAGCTTATATACACCCTCTCTGTCGCAGATGTCCAGCTTCACGAAACGGAAATTGGGATTATCCATAACCGGTTCCAGGGTAGACAGGTTACCTGCATAGGTTAGCTTGTCCAGGCATATAATCCGATATTCCGGATACTTGCCCAGCATATGAAAGACAAAATTGGAGCCGATAAATCCGGCGCCGCCGGTAACAATAATGGTCATTGGTCAATCCTCCTGCACAAGGCTAATCAGATACTGGCCGTAATCTGTCATTTTCAGGTTTTCACCCAACTGCCGCAGCTGCTGCGTGGTAATAAAACCACGGCGCCAGGCAATCTCCTCAATACAGGAAACATAGAAGCCCTGCCGGTCCTGCACCGCCTCTACAAACTGGGCAGCTTTCAGCATACCGTCCGGCGTACCGGTATCCAGCCAGGCAATACCCCGGCCAAACAGCTCAACATTCAGCTGTCCCGATGCCAAATACGCATTGTTAACAGCCGTGATTTCAATTTCGCCGCGTGCAGAAGGCTTCACATTCTTGGCAATTTCAACCACACGGTTATCATAGAAATACAGGCCCGGCACCGCATAATTAGACTTGGGCTTTGCAGGCTTTTCCTCAATGGAAACCACCTTCTTATTCTGGTCAAATTCCACCACGCCAAAAGCAGTGGGGTCCTTCACAGGATAACCGAAAATCGTTGCGCCCTGCAAATTGTCAATGGCGCGGCGCAAATACCGGGTCATATCCTGGCCGTAGAACACATTGTCGCCCAAGACCAAACATACGCTATCGTCGCCGATAAACTCTTCACCCAAAATGAATGCGTCAGCCAATCCTCTGGGAGTCTCCTGTACCACGTATGTAAACTTCACACCAATCTGGCTGCCATCGCCCAGAAGCTTCTCGTAATCACCGATGTCCTCCGGGGTGGAAATAATCAGAATCTCCCGAATGCCCGCAAGCAGAAGCATAGAAAGTGGATAATAAATCAGCGGTTTGTCGTAGATAGGCAGCAGCTGCTTACTGACAGCCTTGGTCATGGGATACAGCCGTGTGCCTTTGCCTCCGGCCAATATGATACCTTTCATAAACGCACCCTCTCTTTATTTCAGAATAATGTCGCAAATGCGGTCTACATCCTCTTGGGTCAGGTCTGCAAACAGGGGAAGTGTCAGCACATGCTCTGCAATATGCTTTGCCACAGGGGTTTTGTCCTCCCCGGCCGTGGGCAGCGCTGCATAGCAGGCAAAGCCGTTGGTAAGGGGATAGAAATACTTTCTTGCAATAATGTCCTGCTCCTTCAACAAAGCAAAAATCTCATCGCGGGTATACTTATAACCGTCAAATACCACCGGGAAGTAGGCGTAATTGGGTTCTACACCCTCTTGCACCGGGGCCAGCTTGATACCAGGTACATTACCCAGCCGCTCCCGATAGCGCTTCACTGCCTCTCCCCGCTTGGCAATTTCGCCGGATAAATGCCGCAGGTTGCAAATACCCATAGCCGCCTGGAATTCACTCATCTTGCCGTTACCGGCAGCATACAGCACTTCCTCGGAGCTGTGCTGGCCGAAATTCTTCCAATCATTGAGAAGTCCAACCAACTGGTCATCGTGGAAGCATACCGCGCCGCCCTCAATGGTGTTAAACACCTTGGTGGCGTGAAAGCTGAACATAGAAGCATCACCCAGCGCACCGGCGCTGCGGCCCTTATAGCTGGCAGCAAAGGCATGGGCTGCATCATAAATCACCTTCAAGCCGTGCTTCCTGGCAATGGCAGAGATTGCATCATCATCACACATATTACCGTACACATGGACCGGAACAATGGCAACGGTTTTGTCAGTAATCAGCGCCTCGATCTTCGTGGCATCCATAGTATAATCCACAGGATTTACATCGCAGAATACCGGCACCAAACCGTTACGGGCAATGGCATGGGTGGTGGAAGCAAAGGTAAAGGGGGTTGTGATCACTTCACTTCCCTCGGGGAAGTTCATTGCCTCAATTACGGTTTCCAAAGCAATATGACCGTTGGTAAACAGCGTTACGTGAGGAACATCCATAAGCGTTTCCAGTTCCGCTTGCAGCTGCTGGTGTTTCACGCCCATATTGGTCAGCCAGCGACTGTCCCACAGTTCTTTGATCTCCTCACAATATTCCTCATAAGAAGGCATAGAGGAACGGGTTACATTGATAGGCATAATTATATCTCCTTGCTCAATAGCTGCCGTTACGAAATACGATTATAATCAAAAGGTTTGAAGAGCATATCCTCGTTATTTTCATTCAGCACCTTCACGTGCTCACGAATATATGCCATTTTTTCCTTAATTTGCTCTCTGTCCGAAGCCATAAACTTTACGGTAATAATCTTCTGCTGCGTAGACCCATCTTCTGCAATGGTTTTTCCCGCAAAAGCCTCCGGCGTAATGTGATAAACGCCATCGTAATTCTCGATTTCGCTGTAATCGTAAGTTTTGATTTCACCTGCATGTGCATACAGCAAGTATGAACAATAATAGCAATCAAACAAGGGATTATCCTTGGAAAGATCGCCCTCCATTTGACCGGTCAGAGAATGGGCAATGAGCATTTTCATATAGCTGATACCATTGTTGCGCTCAATATACTGATAGTCGCTGTTGCCGTTTACGCGGTAGCCCATTTCAAAGATCTTGATGCCCTTTTCATTGGCAATGCCCTGGAAATAAGCAACACCGTCCTTGGCACCGATGCCAGTCAAAAACGCCTTGATATGCTCGTCGATGGTCTCAACGTACATTTTGTGCCAGCGAGAGGGAGAAATCGCCAAATCACACAAGCCGGTAACCCGCTCCTGGGAATCGTTGATATACTTATCCAGCATAGTAGACAGGCTGATCTGTCCATCCTTTAATGTATAAGTGGCAGAGATCTCGTCGCCCACCAAATACTCCTCAATAATAACCGTATTGGTCTCGGAGAACTTCCTTGCGTAGGGTACAGCAGCGAGCAGCTCCTCCCGGGTAAAACAAATGGTAATACCTTTCCGGCCAGCATAGTCGGCAGGCTTTACAATCACAGGCAGAGGAATATTCTCATAGCTCTTTTCATCAGCATCATCACTGATAAAATAATCGCCGGGAATAGGAACTCCGTATTGCAGGCAGGCATCCTTAAACAGCCGCTTATTTCTTGTCAGATTAATCTGCTCCTGCGTGGCATAAAAGGGCGTACCAATATAATTTGCAATCTTACAGGCTGCCATTACGCGGAATTCACTGTAACTGCCCAGAACACCGTCAACCTTTTCTGCCAGACAGCGCTCTCCAATCTCCTGGGTGTTGGCATAGTTAATGGTCCACGCCTCATCAGCAAGCAATTTTGCCGGCGTGTTGGCAGAGGTTTCAAGACCATCAACTGCAATAACATACACGCCAAGCTCCTTAGCGACCTTTACAATATTGGCGGTCAAAGGATCAGAGCCCACAACCAGCAATTTTTTCCCTTTTAAGTTCTCATACATATCAGCAATTCCTCCACGATTCTCTTCATTTCTTCTTTTCCGTACCGCTGATCAACCGGCAATGGCAGGATATTTTCCGCATAATCACATTCCAAAAGGCTCCCCTGCCCCATCACATTGGGCCAAAGCGTGGGAACATAGATTTTCCTCGCCGCCAGCGCTTTTTTCAGCGCCATACCGTTTTTACAGTAAAACGGATAACAATAGGGTCCGTCAGGCGCGACAAGTTGAAGACCGTTTATCTTCCCCAGTGCACTTTCCAAATACGCATAATTCTCATTTCTGACCATGCGCACCCGGTCATAATCCACGCCACACAAAATATTGCGGGTGATCGGAGACATTTCCCGCAGTGGCAAAGCATAGAACAGTTCGTCATTTTCCTGAAACGCACTGTAAAACGCAGAACCGCATACTTCAAAACGTCCCAAAATATGGGTCATACGCTCCCTGGAACTGTCCTGCTCCAAGGGCAATTCCGGCCCGTCGCAGGCTACATACCCACCGTCCGGCACGCCGAAAAATTTTCGGCAGGAATATACCGTATCAACTCCCGGAACAGGTTTCTGAAAAAACGCCTGCACGTTATCAAAAATAACATTTTCATGCCGCTGTTTCAGCGTCAGCATCTGTTCGTTGGATATTTGACCGTAGAAATTGACAACATACAGCCACTCTCCGGCATCCAAAGGACCCTCAAATACAGGCATAAAATCCCTGCCAACCTGATAAGTCTCATAAGCGTAGCCTTCCCGCTTGCACAGCTCCGATACGGAATCGCACAAAAAACCCGGGATGTACAGCTTCTTCACACCTCTGGATTTGAGCACATACAGCAGCGCATTACGCCCGCTGTTGACACCAATTAAGCCCTGATGGTACTCCTTGCCGGAGAACTGTTCCAGGCCAAAATATCCACCAATTTCTCTCACTTTAACAGCACCTTTATATATGCAGACTGGTTGCGCATCACTTCCTGCAACCGGTCTTCTGTTTCAAATTTCAGCACAAGTGTGCCAATGGCCTCATTGGCAGCGGAAAAACCACCAACCTTGGTGCCGGAGGCAATCCACAAATCTTCTTCAATTACATTACCGCGGATGTCCTCTGCAATCCAAAGGGCATCAAAGACACCGGCCTTATCACTGTGCAGAATCACTTCCGCCCAGCAACCGTCATAAGGCTTCTGCTCCACGCCCACGGTTTCCATACCTACCGCAGCACGCACGGCATTGGTGATCAAATCCACGCCGGTAGCATATCGCAGCATCTCCGCCAGGCGATTTCCGCCGCCACGGGGAGAAAGCTCCATAATGTAAGCCTTTCCGTTGGTGCTTTCCCGGACTTCGATATTATAAATCGATGTGCCCATATTCAACAATTTCAGTAGTCGCTGAATTTCTCCGGCAAGCTCCTTTTGGTGTTCTTCGGAGATGGAACTGGGCCAGCTATACGCCGAAGGCGTATAAGGATTCTCCGCATTTTCGTCAAACCGCTGGCTGGAAAAAGACACGAATTTCAACTCTCCGTTTACGGAGAAGCTGTCTGTATCGGAAGAAAAGCCCTTCTTCTCAATAAAATCTTCTACGATAAATTCATCGCAATGAGAGAAGGACAGCGCATAGCGGATGCTCTCTTCCAGCTTGGCAGGGTCGTCCACGCGGGTAACGCCCTTGCTGCCGGCAGAATCTGTGGGCTTTACAATCACCGGCCAGTTGAATAAATCTACATCCTTTATCGCATCCTCTACACAGGTATAGCCTTTGGCTACCGGCACGGCAAAACCGTGGTCCGTGAGAAATTTGCGGAACAAACTCTTATTCTGCAAAATGCATACCGATTCATAAGGGCCGCAATTGGGCAGACCCAATTTTTCAGCCACATATGCTGCTGTTACCACGCCAGGATCACAGGCAAAGGACATAACACCGTCAATATTTAGTTTCTTTGCTGCTTCCAACACCGCTTCCTTATCGATAATGCTCACATTGCAGTATTCATCCGAATACTTATGGGCAATATTATCAGGAAGATAGTCGCAGGTTATGACGTGCATTCCCAAACTATGCGCCGCCTCAATAACAGGCAGCGCATACCGAGAGCCACCAAGAAGCAAAAGTCTTTTCATAGAATATACCTTGCATTATGGAGTAGTAGTGATTAATGTCCCTCTCCAAGGACCTCTATCATATATCAGTAAAAAAATATGAGGAATTGCTGATAATTAACCTTCAAATCCGCGGACAATTTTACGGAAAAACTCCAAAACCGCGTATGTGATTCGTGTTCCAAAAATCCGACAAATAATAGCACAGAGCCGATACGCAATAATAGAATAATGTATATTCAGGACGGGGTAATATTCCAACTCTGAAATTTCCTGGCCAAAGGTCTGTTGTCGGTTAAACTCAGCATACATTTTATCTTGATACGCTTTATTCGGTGATTCTAAATAAGTAATAGATACAGAACCACTCAATATCTGATCTATACAATCCCCAATAGTACGGTCTTTAAGGGGTTGCGCAGGAACACCATCACGAAGTTGATAATCGTACCCGATAATACCTCGTGGCTTTGCATTTGTGTGTATAATAGAAATACTAGGAATCCCCTCGTAATATGATACTGTTGCAGAACCTGACGCAGAAAGGAATACCGTTGCTTGACGGATCAAACTTCTAGAAATAGGATACATAACTCCGGTCAGCACCAGATTTACATTACTACACATACCAATTCTTGATTGAATCCATTTAAGCCGTCGCTTGTCCGCACAACCGCCGATCAGAAGGAGATTATAACGGTTTTGACGATGCGTTTCAAAATAAACTGCGAGTTCTTCAATTAGATAAGGAACATATTCCTTCTCCAACCGGCCAATGCTTCCAATTGTACAAACAGCACTACTGTCCAACAAATGTGCAAAATGATTTTCACAGTCCTGAACCACATTGCTGCAATACGCACGTATCCGCATATCCGGACGCAAAGGAAGATCCGGTTGATTCAGCATTGTGCTAACAGAATTATCAAAAATGCCTGCCAGTTCATGACGCAATACCTTAAATTCAAGAAATTTACGAATAGACGCATTCACATGAGGTTTTTCCGTAAGGTTCATCGCAAAATGCCTACAACCCAACCTTTGAGCTAGAAGTTCACCCCATAGGGACGAAATAATATTACTAGATTCTACAACACATGTATCTTTTGGATGAATATCAACCACAGATTGAAACCAACTAAATATTTTAGCGCGCTCTCGTTGGCTCAATGCACTGGGGTAAAACCGCAACGCAGGATGGCTTAGGCGCTCATACTTTCGGAAACGATCGATCAAAATCTTCTCACTAGGTCTTCCGGAAAAAACAAACACCTCATATCCCTGTTCCTCTAAATAGTTTATTTTATTGTAAATATACTGTTCAGCACCGTTAATGCCACCAATATTCATAGTAATAAAGATATATTTTTTCATAACGCTCTGTATAACCTCATAAACACTGATAAAATATACGGCTCTCTAAATAACTGTTAGGAACAAAGCAACCAACAAATTTATTAATAGCGCTTGTAACCTTTACGGAAAACACTCAGTAGCATAACAAATGGTTTCAGCCTAAATACAGCGGCAATTGCCACATAAATCACCACACCAACTGCCACCTGCACAACCAAGATAAGAATATCGTTAAGCCTAAGCTTCTCCACTGTCAGCACAGCCAGCAGCATCACCAGCGATGCCAGCATTGAGGGAAGAATATCACGAATCTGTTCCCAATAAGAGTAATTTACCAATTTTTTATTGGGCGCAGCATTGATAAAGCAGCTGATTAATCCGGTAATTACACCGGTTGCCGCAATAGCGATGGGAGAATCAAAACACGCCAATGCTATGACCAACGCTGCTATGCCCATTGTCTTTTTAATAATCTCCAATTTAAGGAAAATATCACTTCGACCCATAGCATTAATTGCCTGCAAATTACAGGAATGAACCGGATAAAAAGCAAAGGTAAAACAGTAGATCTGCATATAAGGCACGCAGGGAAGCCATTTTTCCGTGAGCAATAGCCGTACCAGCGGCTCTGCCAAACCGGCAAGGCCAGCCATCATCGGGAAGATAATAAAGGAACTTAATGTAATGGAGTTGCGCATCATTCCCTTAATCTTATTCGCTTCACTCTGATTTTTTGAGTAAGCCGGCAGCATTACACTTTGCACTGTGGTATTAATCGCATTGATAATAAATTGGGGAAACTGCTTGCCGCGGTTATAATAGCCCAGTGTACCGGAATCGTACTTTTTTCCAATAACAAGACTACGCAAGTCCTGATACAATGTATCAATCAGGCCAGACACTAACAACTTCCAGCCATAGGCAAACAGAACCTTTACCCGGGCCAAATTGCAAACTACCCGGGGTCTCCACTTAACAGTAAACCACATCACAATGCATGCGATTAACACATTCAGCAAAAACTGCGCCACCAGCGCCCACAATCCTGCCCCCAAATAAGCCAGCACTATACCGGCAACACCGGACAGAATAATCGCAACCACATTGCTGCGGAATACTTTCTTAAAATCCAAGCCCCGGCTGACCTTTGCCAACTGAATTGAATTCAGTGCGCCGGGAAACAGCACCAGGCACAGCACGCGGAAGGGCTGCACCAGCTCAGGCATATTGTAAAATTTGGCAATCAGCGGCGCAGCGGCAAACAGCACAGCATATAGGACAACCGCAATGCCTCCGGTTACCCAAAGGACCGAAGAATAGTCCTCCTCCGTTACATCCTTGTTCTGAATCAGCGCTGTATTAAAGCCCCGCTGAATAAAAACGTTTGCCAAAGTTGTAAAAATCACCATCATCGACAGAACGCCATAATGCTCCGGATCCAAAATGCGCGCCAATATAATCTGCAAAACAAACTGGCTACCCTGCACACCAAAGCGTTCAAGAAATTTCCAAATCAGACCATTAAATATTTTCTTATTATTAAAATGATTCTCCTCGTTCATAAATACTATTACCTTTCACTAGGGCATGACGGATAATTGTTAAAAAATCAAACTATATGGAAGTGTTCCGCTAGAATTGCGCAACAAATAGACATAAAGCCAGTAAGCTAAGACCCCGACAAATACCAAAGCATTGCCAATCATATGTCTCTGCTTTTCTGTACAGCACTTAGGAAATCTAAACAAAACAATCGTTCTCTCGCCTAACCACTTAGGCAGTGTAAATGCAATTTGCCCTCTAAGGCCATGTGGAAGCAATGCAAGCGTTACTAAATTAGGCAAAGAACCAAAGGCCGCAATTCGTTTACCATGAAGTACAATTGCAGTTATTTGGTACATTAAAAAATATACCACTGAAACCGTGAAAAAAAATCCATATGCAGAATTCTTCTCCCGAAGATCCTTATAAAATAGGCGTAAAGCTATCATTTCAATCATAAGGAACAGTATAACCAAAAGGTTATAACTAGTAAAAGGTTCACTCACGTAATACAGATATTTCCCGTGTATAAAACCAAATTTAACAAGCACTCGAACAAACGGGTTAAAACAGGCAATAAAAAGCAACACAATTAGGAAAATTATTTGCTGCCGTCTACCAAAGGATAATCTAGATATAGTTTTAAGCTTCTCATGTTTTCCACACAAAAACCAATGGATCAACAGCAAAAAGATAGAAATCAATCCTGATATATGGAATAATGACGCGATAACCACTACGATACTATATCGCAAATACTTTTTCTGTGGAAGATCCATATAAAAAGCAAATATAAAAGAAAGGGCCATATATTGTCGCATAATATTTAGAGAATGGTTGTAAAAAGCAAAATAAAACAGCAATAAAACCATCCAAGGTTGAACATAATGACGTAAACGGTGTATACCAATATATACCCATACTAAAATCCACGCATGTGCAAGGAAAAGAAACAATGTAAAACTTCCAGTGTGTGCAACAACACCTATTAACGCTGCAAAAAGAACCTCAGTGAAACCTTGATTAAGATAAAACTTCATATATTTCCCAAAAGAACCCAGCGTAGAGGCCTTGCCCCAAAAGGCTGGCCATTTGTAGTAATGGGAAGTATCGGTTCCGACACTGTAATCTCTCAAACCGGCAAGGAGAAGCGTAATTGATAAGCTAAGGAAGGAGAATACCCAGAATTTCCAACGTTTTTCTGTTTTATACGCAACATAAGAAAAGAAAACAGATACTGCAAAACAAACAGGATAAATCATCCAGTATTCCTCCTAACTATGTTCATAATGTAAAAACGCGCTATGCAAGAGAGCTATAACCACATCACATCGTACGAACTTGCTGATTATCAGTCTCATCCGGTATATAGTGTTTCGAAAAACGGCTGACTGCCCGGTACTCCGGTTTCACTTCCGTTCCTTCCTTTTTAAAAACCAAAAGCACAGTCTTGAAAATAATGACAATATCCTGCCAGAAGGTGAAACTCTTCACATACTCAATATCATACTGAATGCGCTCTTCCCAAATGATATTGTTTCTGCCCTTTACCTGCGCAAGTCCGGTCAGACCC